>PWHX01000039.1 GCA_003555415.1 Syntrophomonadaceae bacterium
GCTTTCTGATTCACTATTATTTTCTTCCGGGCAAAGAAGGTTTTTCCTCTTTTCCTCCAACTGTTTCTGTGTAGAATAAGGATCATGGGGAGTTATAGCTATCTTCTTATCCCTGGTTACAAGAAGTAATGCTTTAGCCGGCAGCACACTGGCGGTAACTTCAACTTTCCCTATGTTTTTAATCTTGGGTTTGCCTACGTGGTATCCTACGCCATTAGTTAAAAAGGGGAAGGATATTAGGGGAATATCAATAATTTGAAATTCCTCTATATCTTTTAAGTTGATAACCTTTCTACCCATTAAATTGCCCAGCACCAGATTATCATCCACTAAATAGTATCCCAGTCGGGCTTGAGGAGCAGAAACGATATAAAACAGGATAACCAGTGCTAAAAAGGGTGGAGCAAAAGAATTTGTTCTCTGTAATATCAGCGCTGAAATAACAATCACCAGCATACTAAACAGTAAAACCATCCAGCGGGATTCTTGGGATTTTGGTATTCTTTGCGCAACAATTTGATTTTGACTTTGTTCTTCTTCCAAACAAATCACCCCCATATATCTTATTTTACATTGAACACAGGATTCCTTCTTTCTACGGCCATGAAATCTTACCAAAGCTTGGTTTTCTAACAGTAAATTATTCACAGATAGATTTGATTATCTTATTTTCTATGTTAAAATGATTTATAATGAAAAAAATACTAGGGTGAAAAAATGTGAATTATGTGTCTTTGTATAGAAAATGGCGCCCCCAGGTTTTTGAGGACTTAATAGGCCAGGACCATATTACCCGAACTCTTAAGAATGCCCTGAAGAGCGGTCGTATTTCCCATGCCTATCTTTTTTGTGGTCCCCGGGGGACGGGTAAAACCAGTGCGGCTAAAATTTTGGCTAAAGCCTTGAACTGTGAAAAGGGAACCGCTCCTCAGCCCTGCAGCCAGTGTCATATCTGCCGGGGTATTAACAAGGGAAATATTATGGATGTGTTGGAAATTGATGCTGCTTCTAACCGAGGCATAGATGAAATAAGAGAGCTTCGGGAAAAGGTAAGGTTCGGTTCTACCCAGGCCCGGTTTAAAGTTTACATAATTGACGAGGTCCACATGCTTACGCCTGAAGCCTTTAATGCTCTTCTAAAGACCCTGGAGGAACCGCCGGAAAAGGTGATCTTTGTACTGGCTACCACTGAGCCCCATAAACTTCCTCAAACAATTCTGTCTCGCTGCCAGCGTTTTGACTTTCATCGTATTGGCTTACCGATTATGGTAGAAGGGCTATCTAAGATAGCTTCTCAAGAAGGGGTAAATGTTGAGGAGGAGGCTTTAAAAATCATAGCCCGTAGTTCCGAAGGTGGGATGAGGGATGCTTTAGGACTTCTTGAACAGGTTATGGCTTTTTGTGAGGGTTCGGTTAGTCTGGAGGCAGCCAAGCAAATATTAGGTCTGGAAGAAGAGGATATATTTATATATATGGGGAAAGCTGTTCTAAAAAATGACCTGGTAGCCGGTCTAAGGCTGGTTGGGGAAGTGGCGGACCGAGGGCGGGATATTTCTCAATTTGTCAGGGATTTAACCGGTTATTTCAGGAGCCTGATTATATTAAAAATTCAAGGAGAAGAGCCGGTGGATCTAGATATTCCTTGGGTTTCACTGGACGGAATGAAAAGACAGGCGGAGAAATTCAGCCATGATGGACTTATGTGCATAAATGAGATCTTAACCGGTTCCGTATCAGAGCTCCGGGGGAGTTCTCAGCCCAGGTTTGTCCTGGAAACAGCTGTTTTTCAAATTTGCCGGCTGGAATTTAAGCTCAGTTTACAAAATATTGAAAGTAAAATAGAGAAATTAGAAGATTTTATTTTAGAAAGAAAAGAAGGGGTGGCTTACAGTTACTCCGGACAGCCATTAAGTATAGAAGAAAACAGAAAAGACTATGCACAGCAATCCCAGGAGCTGGAGCCTGTTTCTGAAGATACTGAAAGTTTCAGTTTGACGGATAAAAACAGTCAGCCGGTTAATACAGAAGAATCATCTATAGAAGAATTTAATAAAATATGGAAAGACTTTTTAAAAGAGCTCCATGGAAAGGATGTAGTAGCCTACTCCTGGCTGGAGCAGGGCAGGCCCAGCTCTTATGAAGGGAGCACCTTGACTGTAGAGCTGGCTAACTGCTTTGCTCAGGATAACCTGGAAAAGTCAAAGCCTAAAAAAGTCATTGAAGAAATATTATGCGGGCTTACCGGAAAGAAGGTTACGGTAAAGTTTATCCTTAGTAATAATACAGAGGCTAACGGCATAGAGGTTAGCGGCGAGGAACATGAAAGCTCAGAAGATAGTAGTTTTGAAGGTAGTCTTGAGAGTAATTTTGAAAATAGCCTGGGAGATAGCTGTGAAAGCAGCTTTGAAAACAATAATACAGATATCCATAATGACGAGTTTGTTGCAGAGGTTTTGAAGATATTTAAGGGCAAAGTAGTAGATCATGAAGAAACTAAAAAGGGAGGTTTTTTTGGTGTTTAAAGGAGGAAACATGGGAAAGATGATGAAGCAGGTCCAGAAAATGCAGGCCGAAATGGCAAAGCTCCAGGAAGAGTTAGAGGATAGGTTGGTGGAAGCCACAGCTGGAGGAGGGGCGGTAAAGGTAGTAGCTACCGGAAAAAAGGAAATCAAAGAAATAAATATTAACCCGGAAGCTGTTGATCCTGAAGATGTTGAAATGTTGCAGGATCTGGTTTTAAGTGCGGTTAATGAAGCTTTAAACAATGCTGAAAAAATGGTATCCGAAGAAATGCAGAAAATTTCCGGAGGGATGAACCTTCCTCCCGGCTTATTCTAAACTTGTAGTGGAGAGGTGTCCATGTTTTACGCTGAGTCTATGGCAAGACTAATTGAAGCTTTTAAAAGATTACCCGGGATTGGACCTAAAACAGCCCAGCGCCTGGCTTATTTTATTATTAAACTTCCTAAAGAAGAGGTGGAAACCATAACCCGTGCTTTGCTGGAGGCCAAGGAAAAAATTACTCTTTGTTCAAACTGCGGTAATTTAACTGAAGAGCAGCCATGTGTAATTTGTAAAGACATGAAAAGGGACATCGGTTTAATTTGTGTGGTTCAAGAGCCCCGGGATGTTTTGGCCATGGAGAAAACGGGGGAATACAGAGGGATATACCATGTTCTACAGGGAGCCATTTCTCCCATTGATGGAATAGGGCCTGAAGACTTAAAGATAAAGGAACTGTTGGCCAGAATAAGTGATAATAAGGTTAGGGAAATTATCATGGCTACTAACCCCAATGTAGAGGGAGAAGCTACAGCCATGTATATCTCCCGCTTGATGAAGCCTCTGGATATTAAAGTAACCAGGATTGCCCACGGACTTCCTGTAGGCGGAGACCTGGAATACGCCGATGAGGTTACTCTGGCCAGGGCATTAGAAGGACGGAGAGAGTTTTAAAAACTGGTTATAATACCAGTTTTTTTATTTTTGAAGATAATAATTATGTCCTTTTGAGCATATAATGTGTTAAAGACAAGGAGGTTGTCTGCATTGAAAATACAAAATGTGCTGGCTGGTTTTTCTAGCTTGTCTTCAAAAATATTGCTGACTAATAGCCCGGATAAAATAGAAAATAATGAGGAAGAAGAATTATTCCACACTATTGAACAAGCGCGGCAGGATTTGACAGTAGCAGAACGATTTTTTAATGACGTTACAGACCCGGATTTGGTAGACCATGCAATTTTTGCCCTGGAAGCAGCAGAAAAAAAGTATTCTTATCTTCTCAAGCAAGCCAGAAAAATGGGATATAAAGTAGACTTTAAAAAACTAAAAAATAAGGAAACAGGAGGGTGGTAAATGCTTACTTTACAGGTACAGGCCATAGACTTTAATGTGTTGATCGCTTTTGTTTTTGCAGCCCTGCTGCTTTATGTAATAGCCAGGCTGCTTTTAGTACCCATAAGGCTAATTGTTAAGTTAATCGGCAATGTTTTTATTGGTGGATTTTTATTAGTTCTTTTTAATCTTGTGGGCTCGCTTTTTGGGTTAAATGTAGGAATAAACGTAATTACAGCCCTGGTTGTAGGATTTTTAGGAGTGCCGGGACTGGTAATGCTGATATTTATACAAGGAATACTAGGTTAAAACATAATATAACAAATAAATTTTTTAAAGCTTTGTGACGTATTTACAAAGCTTTTTTGTGCTTGGAGCCTCAGTTTTAACATCGGGCTTTGTAAAAATACCACTATTTACAATAGGTTAGTGTAAAATTACTATAGGATTTTAATACACGTAGTTACATTTTATGTTATAATTTACTGCATAACCGGAAAAGCTTTTAGGCTAAGGTTAATTTAGCTAAAGTAGGA
>PWHX01000001.1 GCA_003555415.1 Syntrophomonadaceae bacterium
TTCCGGCAGCCATCACTATTTCCTCCCCGTAACCTGCTATATAACCGGGCTCAGGGGTGGCAAAGGAATCTACCGGCCCGTTAGCCTGAATGCCCCGGCAAAAAGCCAGGAGAAGCTCTGGGTCTTCAAACTTTATGGCCTGAACAATATCGCTCCGGGACTCCCGAAACTCCCGGGTATCATTGAAGCCGGGGGAGACTTCAAACCCCAACTTTTCAAAAAGAAAAGCTGCAAAAATTGCACTTTTCAAGGCTTCCCCCACCATATGGGGAGCCAGGAAAAAACCCTGAAATAAAGAACGGTTAATTTCTAGAGTAGCCCCCACTTCTTTTCCCAAACCCGGTGCTGTAAGACGGTCTGCTATCAAATCAATCAAATCCTTATGGCCAGCAGCGTAACCTCCCATGGGAGCCAATCCCCCTCCCGGGTTCTTGATAAGGGAGCCAGCTATAAGGTCTACGCCCAAATCGGTAGGTTCTTTATCCAGGGCAAATTCCCCGTAACAGTTGTCTACAAACAAAATGGTGCCGGGGCTTATCCCTTTTATCAGCTTTGCTACTTCTCCTATCTCCTCCAGACTTACGGAGGGTCGCCAGCTATAACCCCTGGAACGCTGCAGCAGCACCACCTTTACTTCTTTTTTCAGGTTTTCTTTTAAGGAATTAAAATCAATCCTTTTCCTGGAGTTAAGATTTGCTTCTTTGTATTTTATTCCTTTATCCATTAATGTTCCTTTTTTCTTATCCCTTATCCCTATTACCTTTTGCAAAGTATCATAAGGAACTCCCGCTGCAGAAAGAAGGGTCTCCCCGGGTTCCAGGAGGGCAAAAAGACATACGGCTAAAGCATGGGTGCCTGAAACGAACTGCATTCTTACCAGGGATTCCTCTGTGCCAAACACAGAGGAATAAACATTCTCCAGGACCTGCCTTCCGCAGTCACCATACCCGTATCCGGAGGAACCGGCAAAACAATAATCACTTACCTGGTGCTCTTTAAACGCTTTTAGCACCTTGGCCTGGTTTATTAAGACTATCTCCCCTATTTCCTTAAAGTAGGGGTGAACTGTTTCTTCAGTCTCTTTAATAAAATCCGCCAACGGGGAGTCTACATCTAAATAACTGTTATATATATCTGACATTTTTCCTCCAACCTTTTACTACACGGTTTCTCTGTTTGTTTCTCAACCTTTTTCCACAATATATTCCTCTAGTTTATTAATCCATTTATCTGTTATCTGGGCTTCTACCCGGTAACTGTCCTCCTGGGAAGTAACCTTAATAACATGGCCCTTTTCATAGAGGAGAGCCAGAGAACGGCTGTCATATAAGGGAATGTTTAACGTAACGGTTTTCCAGTCTTTTTTTAAAACACTGGTAATCAACTCCAAGAGAGCATCCAGATTTCTTTTTTCCTTTGCGGAAATTGCCACGCTGGTAGGATAATCTATTTTTAAACGGTTTAAGATAGAATCATCTTCTACCCTGTCTGTTTTATTAAATACAAAAATAGTCTCCTTATCTGTTACCTCCAGGTCATTTAAAATTTCATGTACAGCTTCTATCTGTTCCTCCATCTGGGGATGAGAAAAGTCAACCACATGTAAAATAACATCTGCCTCCTGCACTTCTTCTAAAGTTGCCCTGAAAGCAGCCACCAGGTGCGTGGGCAGTTTTTGAATAAACCCTACGGTATCGGTTAAAAGGACCATCTGGTTATTCTGGAGAACAACTTTTCTGGTGGTAGGGTCCAGTGTTGCAAACAGTTTATCCTCTGTGAATACAGAAGAATCCGTCAAGGCATTTAAAAGAGTTGACTTACCAGCATTAGTATAACCTACCATGGCAATAACAGGATAGGGAAACTTCTGCCGAGCCCTGCGCTGCATGGATCTGTGTTTTTTAATAGCTTCTATCTCCCTGTTCAGGTCTCTAATTCTCTGGCGTATAACTCGCCGGTCCACTTCTAGTTTGGTCTCACCAGGACCCCTGGTGCCGATACCCCCGGCCAAGCGGGATAAGTCTTTCCCATGACCTATTAACCGGGGCATCAGGTAATTAAGCTGGGCCAACTCAACCTGTAGTTTACCCTCTTTAGTTCTGGCCCTTTTTGCAAATATATCAAGGATAAGGGCGGTTCTATCTATCACTGTTACCCCCAGGGCTTCCTCCAGGTTCCGGGTTTGGGAAGGAGATAACTCTTCATCAACAGCTACCAGGTCGGCTCCTGTTTCCTCTATCAGCAGCGCAACCTCCTGAGCTTTCCCTTTTCCAATATATAAGGAAGGGCTAGGAGCGGAACGCTTTTGTATGGCCCTGGCTATTACTTCAGCCCCTGCCGTTTCACAAAGCTGAGCCAATTCGTCCAGGGATGATTCCAACTGCCATTCTTGTATTTGGGGAAGTAAGACACCTAATATTACAGCTTTTTCTTTTATAGTTTACCCGTCCTTTCAAATTCTTTTTCCTAATTTTATCACAGTTAATTTGTTTGTTCAATTTGCCGGGAGTTTCCCCTGGTTAAATTCAACCCTCGGCCCAAAGCATAACCTGATAAGAAAGCCACCATTAATAATAGGATAATACTTAAAATACCCATTACTTTTTATGCAAGGGAAATAAAAATGTGATATAAAAAAGGAGACACAATTTGTGTCTCCTTTTCTTGAAATTTCTATTTAATTTTAAAGGTTGAAAAAACCTTAGTTTTCCTGATTGCTAAAAACGATATTTTTAAGGGGTATAATTGTTGAAACAGCATGCTTATAAACCAACTGCTGTTTTCCGTCAACATCCAGGAGAAGGGTAAAATTATCAAAACTTTTTACAGTCCCTTTTATTTGATACCCGTTAACTAGAAATATTGTCATAAACATGTTTTCTTTCCTGGCCTGGTTTAGAAAATTGTCCTGTAAATTTACAGGTCCTTTAGTCATTAATAATCGCCTCCATATATTTTTCTTGGGCAAAAAAAATTTTATTTATAACTCTATTTATAAATTATTCTAGGTTTAACTTAATTCTCCTGCTGCTAAGCTACATATTTTTTCTACTATTTCTTCTTCACCACTGAAATCTTCAATATTTAGCCAAATAATTCTATTATCACGTCTAAATAACGTCAGTTGTCTTTTAGCAAAACGCCGGGTATCTCTTTTTAATAATTCCACTGCCTCATCTTTAGTATACCGACCCTGGATATATTTTATCATATGCTGATAACCTAAACCCTGCATGGACACATGCTCAGGGTTGTATCCTTTTTCCAGGAGCCGGCCAACTTCTTTTTCCAACCCCTGCTCTATCATTTTATCTACCCGCTCATTTATCCTCTCATATAATCTCTTCCGATTCATATCTAAACCTGTTATTAAAACATTTAAGGATTGCCTTTGTTCAGGAGGTAATTTTTTTTGAGAAGAAATTGGCCTGCCGGTAGTCAAATATACCTCTAAAGCCCTGATTATTCTCTTTAAATCATTAGGATGTATTTTTTCAGCAGCTGCCGGGTCTACTTTTTTCAGCCAGTGGTACAGCATCTCATTCCCATATTTATCTACTTGAATTTTCAACCTTTCCCTTAACTTCCAGTCTGCTTTGCTTTCGCCAAAATCATACTGATCAATGATTGCTTTTAAATATAATCCTGTTCCCCCTACCATTATGGGCAAACATTCCCGGGAGGCTATCTTCGGAATAAGTTTAAAAACCGCCTTTTGGAAATCAGCCACACTAAAAGATTCATCAGGATCTATAATATCAATAAGATGATGAGGAATTTCCTCTCTTTCTTCCAGGGAAGGTTTGGCTGTTCCAATATCCATATAATGGTATACCTGCATGGAGTCGCCGGAAATAATTTCTCCATTGATTTTTTTAGCTACCTTAATTGATATCCTGGTTTTCCCTACGGCAGTAGGTCCTACGATACAAAGCAGGGGTAAAGGTTCTCTAGTCATTTTGTTTTTATCCATACTGTTAAACCCTTCTTTTAAAGTTTTTCTCCAGCTGGGCGTCTGTAAGGGTAATCATGGTAGGCCGACCGTGGGGACAGGTGTATGGATTGCTGCTGTTAAAAAGAAGTTTAACTAGAGCTTCCATCTCTGCCCTGTCCAGCTTCTGATTAGCTTTATAAGCAGCCTTACATGCCATGGTTATAAGAACATTCTCCCGGGCCTGATCCAAAGCAGTGTCCTCTCCTGGATAGGAATCTATAATATCTTCTATCATTTTCAGATCATAAATTTCCTTTAGAAATAAGGGAACAGACCGGAGGATAAAAGTATTATTACCGAAATATTCTATTTTTAATCCTAATTTTTCCCAAAAA
>PWHX01000008.1 GCA_003555415.1 Syntrophomonadaceae bacterium
AAACGGTTTCGAAGAACCTTTAGAGGAAGACGAACTTGAATTAGAAGAAGACCTTAATGATCTGGAAGAAGAAATGGAATTAGAAATAGAATAATAGAATCAAGAGCGAAAACAAGAGCGATAAAAAATACGGTGCCGGGCAAAAGTTAGTTATGCCCGGCACCGTATTTTTTAAATTTTTAATAATTCATCCCTGAAGGCAGATTTTTTGGGGTATTTGTTAAGAAGCAGTTGAATAATCTCCCGGGCTTGTTCATGGGCCCCTGCTTTTTTAAGCAGGCGAATTATATGGCATATCTCCTGGTAATTCTTTCTATTACTGGCTACTGCCGCTTTTTGTTCAATATAATGTGAAAAAACTGCATAAACCTCCTCCTTATAATCAGGAAGAAGATGTTTCCAGTATTTCTCAATCTTTGAGGGCTGTTTTTTGACATGATTTAAAAGTTTCTTTTTTTCCCCTTCTTCTATCAAGATTTGTGTGTATACATTCCTGTAAGAATGTTCTTCTTTATTTTCAAGGGCTGAAATAATTTGGGGATAAACGAAGTTCCATTCTTTTTTATTATATGTGTTTTTCAAGTCCTTGTAATATTTATATTGACCCTCCAATATAAATTCTTCGGCCAGTTTTCTTTGCTTTTCCAGCTGCCTGGATTTTTTGTATGCTTCATACCGTAGTTCTTTCCACTGGCTCAACAAACCGGGCAGGTGTTTATCATTTGTCTCCCCTTCTTTTGCCAGTTTTTCAACCTGCTGGTAATCATTGTTTTTCATGGCATGCCAAATTGCCATTTTTCTAAAATTAGGGTAATGCAGGTTTTGATTGATGAATTCTTTGGCCTTGCTGTTTCCTTCATATATTTTAATTATATTGTAGCGGATTAAATTTATTTGTTCTGCAAAATAATTGGTGCTC
Source organism: Syntrophomonadaceae bacterium (assembly GCA_003555415.1). Classification (GTDB taxonomy): domain Bacteria; phylum Bacillota; class Dethiobacteria; order SKNC01; family SKNC01; genus PWHX01. The sequence continues at coordinate 920 of PWHX01000008.1, forward strand.
CAGGCATTCCCTTTCTCTTTTTCAAGGGCCTCCTGCAAATGTTTTTCCAGAACATTCCGTAAATCAGCGGTGCAAGCAAGCAATGAACATTTTTCTAGAAGTTCAATTTGCCAATCTGGCCACTCATCATACCTGGAGCGGGATGACTCCTCTATCAACTTATTAAAAATAAGTTCTATCTCTGGTAAATCTATATCCTCATCTTCAATAATGTCATCTAATAGTAAAAAAACGTCATCAATTATGCCTCCTATAATTCCGTCAGAATCATTACCATGCTGCAGTAATTGCACCATTTCACGGGCAACGCATAATGAAAGTTCTAGAGCATGGATAGGTTCGTTGTCTATGTAGGCATCCCTGGCTTTTTCAAGAATTATTTCGGCCCCCTGGACTGCACCATGAATTTCCCTGTGATTCACAAATCCGTAATTATCGGAATGTTGTCGAATATAAGCCTGAATTAGTTTGATGCAGCTTTCTAGTTCTTCTTCATTATTTTCGGTGCCAAAGTTCAATTCTATTCTCCGTTTTATTTCTTCATACTCCGAGGCAAGAGAATCCAGAAACTCTATAAGTTCGTTTTTGCTTTTATTTGATAGAACTTTTTTTATATTCAGGCCTTTTTCTTTTTTGGCCTTAAAATTCTTGGGTCTTATTTTAGAGCTTATATTGTTGGCTTTGTTTTCAGTTTCACCTATTTTTAAATTTTCATCTGCCATTTTTTTAAGTGCGTAGAAAACGGCTGCCTGATGCTTGCAGTATTCCTCCATGTCATAAGGGCAGTCACATTCTGAAAACAATATATTGCCCTCTTCATCCAGCTCTACTTCAACGCAATACAGCTCGTCGGTCCCTTCAACTTCTGCCTTATGAAGATTTTTGTCCACTTTCTCCAGAGAGGAAACTCGACTAAAACGATAGTAACCCAAGCCTCTGGCAAGTATTTTTTTATCTATATGTTCTTCAAAGTTGTTTAAGTTCACCTTATCAGCTCCTTGCTGCTATTAATACAGGCCTGGTAATTTTTATTTCTACTTTAGAATTTGATTTCCTGCCCATGACAATATTTTTGGTTTAAGCAGGTTAAAACGGTTTATATAAAGAATATATTTATGGGCAGAGAAAATGGAAATTTTATGATTGAATTCTAAAAATTATTTTGCATAAAGAGGTTATTAAAATGGAAACTTTTGTGGCTAGACAGCCTATTTTCGACAGCAAGCTGGACGTTTTTGGCTATGAACTTCTCTACCGCTCTAGTAGTGCCAACTTTTATTCTGCACTGGACGGAGATCTGGCTTCTTCCGAACTAATAAGCAACAGCATGCTTATCTTTGGCCTGGAAAACCTGACAAGGAACCGCAGGGCGTTCATTAATTTTACCGCCAAACTGCTGGAGTCTGATGTGGTGGCGCTGCTGCCACAGAACAAGTTAGTGGTGGAAGTGTTAGAGGATGTAGACCCGGGAGAAACCATGTTGAACGCCTGCAAAAAAATCAAAGATGCTGGCTATCTTTTAGTGCTGGATGATTTCGTTTACCATGAAAAATATTGTTCTCTGCTGGAGTTAGTAGATATTATAAAAGTTGATTTTATGCAAACCCAGGGGGAGGCAAGAAAAGAGGTCATGGATCGGGTCAACTGTGCTAATATTAAATTTCTGGCAGAAAAAGTGGAAAACCGGGAAGACCTTGATGAGGCCATAAAGATGGGTTATACCTACTTTCAGGGATATTTCTTCAGCAAACCGGAAATTATGACCAGCCGGGATATTCCGGCTTTCAAACTCACCTACCTGAAAATTTTACAAGAGATCAACAATCCGGATATTGATTTCGACCAGGTGGAAAACTTGATTAAACGCGACCTGGCCCTTTCTTACAAACTGTTGAGATTTATCAATTCAGCCGCTTTTCACTTTAAAGCTGAGATCTCCTCCATCAAACAGGCCCTTACCCTGCTGGGCCAACGGGAGATAAGCAGGTGGGTTTCCCTGCTTACCTTGAAATCTATTTTAGAGGACAAGCCGGAAGAGCTCTTTATAACGGCCGTTTGCCGGGCCAATTTTTGTGAACTGCTTGCACCCCGGGTGGGGCTGAAAAAACGCAGCCAGGACTTGTTTCTCATGGGTTTATTCTCTTTAATGGATGCTTTTTTGGATAGGCCCCTGGATACAATTCTGAATGAACTTCCCCTTGTCCAGGATGTAAAAGATGCCCTTACGGTAAAAGGAGGGCTCATGGGAGAAGTATACAGGCTGGTTTTGGACTATGAAAAAGGAGATTTCCAAGGGGTTTCTATACAGTGCATGAAGCTTAATTTGGAGGAAAAAGAAGTGATTCAACATTATTTAAAATCTCTAGAACAGGGAAATAAGATCTTCATAAAAAATAAGGAGTGAATTTAATGGAAGAATTACCCCGGGAGCGCATCGACCCTCGGGCAGTTAAAGCCTGGTTTTACAACGGGTTGCTGTGGGGGTTGGTTCTCATATTATTCCCGGTAGTATATTTGATTCTGGTTGATCGGGCATGGGATTTACCTGCCTTCTACGGTTGGCTAGGTGTAGGTATAATATCCCTTTACACCTTATGGGAAGCTGTGATAGTCCCCCGTCTTAAAATACGCTTTTGGCGCTATGAAATACGGGAAGAGGAAATAGATATACAGCACGGGATATTTATCATTAAAAGGACCCTTATACCCATGATTCGGGTGCAGCATGTGGATACGGAACATGGTCCCGTGATGCGGATTTTCAATTTGGCTACCCTGCGTATTTCTACCGCTGCTTCTGAGCACCGTATTCCTGCTCTTTCCCGGGAAAGAGCAGCAGAATTACGGGGAGAGATTTCGGCTTTGGTCAGAGTGAGTGATGAAGATGTCTGAACAAAAACGACAGCACCCCTTTATGATTCTGCTGGGAGCGTTAAACAGTGTGATTTATCTGTTGTTTCCTTTAGGAATATTACTTGTCCAAAATATTTTTGATAATGGCCTGGGAGATGTGGCAGGAAGTTTAATTATGTTTATTGCAACTATAACTGCTTTCCTGATATTCTTTCTGCTTTTCCACACGTTAAAGTGGGCTTTCTATACTTATCGCTATGAGGAAGGATACCTGCATATTAAAACAGGGATAATTTTTAAAAAAGAGCGTTCCATAAAGCAGGAGCGGGTTCAGACAGTCAATATACGTACCGGCATACTGCAGCGCCTGCTGGGGCTGGCCAGTTTAAAGGTGGAAACTGCAGGCGGAGGTACGGAATCCGAGCTCAGTCTTACCGCAGTAAAGTTGGAAGAAGCCTATAGGATTAAAAACAGTCTGGAGGATCCGGACTCCGGCCTTACCCCTTATTATAACGGGGTAAGGACGGAAGAAGGGGAAGTATACCGTATTT
>PWHX01000068.1 GCA_003555415.1 Syntrophomonadaceae bacterium
AATAACTAAACGTTTCCTCAATTCATTAAAATGTTCTGTCAGGGGGACAGTGTTTTCTTCTTCTTTGTTGTTTTTTCCCACCCCTAAAGCCACCCTCTCAATATATTATAACATAACCTTCTACCGTTAATGTAATTATTCGATATACCTTACTAAAATCCTTCTTTTAAATAATTAATGATTATTTTTATAAGTTTCGGGCTTTCTATCTTTTAGATAAAATATTTTCTTTCTGTTTTCACCCACTTTTTTTAAGTCAAGATCAACTTTGATAAGAGTTTCTTCTTCTCCCGCCTCAGCTAGAATGTTACCTACAGGATCTACAGCCATCGAACCGCCGAAAGAAACTTCTCCTTCTTTACCCCCCCTGTTTACAGCAACAGCATATACCTGGTTTTCAACGGCCCTGGCTCCTACCAGAAACCTCCAGGCCTCAATTCTTGTGCGGGGCCATTGTGCTGTAATAAACAATATTCTAGCCCCATCTAATGCTAGAGATCGGCTCAATTCAGGAAAACGTAAATCATAGCATATCATAAGGCCGCAGGGAATATCATCCAGATAAAATAAACATCTGGTCTTACCCGGAACAAAATAGTCCTTTTCATTATTTAAACCAAACAAATGAATCTTGGAATAACTTGCTACTACCTCACCCTGTCGGGAAATAACATATGAATGGTTAAACAGTTTTCCTTCTATAATGTCAGCTATGGAACCTCCTATAACATTTACCCTGTGTTCCCGGGCAAAGGAAGTAAGATAATTTAGAGTAGGCATGCCGGCCTTATCGGAAAGATATTTAATTTCACTGGAATACCCTGTATTCCATAATTCAGGAAGAACTATAACATCCGGCTTTTCCACTAAGGCTTGATTCAGATATTTCATCATTTGCCCCCTGTTAATTTCAGGTTTTCCCTTTTTAACATGGGACTGAACCAGCACAGCTTTCATAATTTTATCCTCCGCTAACAGTTTTCAGATATACTTTTCTGTTTCTAGGTCCATCAAACTCACAGAAATATATTCCCTGCCATGTACCTAAAACTAGTTTTTTGCCCTTAATTATTATATTTAGAGCTAAGCCCACCAGGCTTGCCTTAATATGAGCGGCTGAATTGCCTTCCATGTGCCGGTAATTATCTTCAAAGGGAATTAATTTATTTAAGGAGGCTAACATGTCTTGTGCAACCGCAGGATCAGCATTTTCATTTATGGTTAGTCCAGCTGTAGTATGGGGTACATAAAGGTAACATAACCCCTCCTCTACATCCTCTCTTGCTATAACTTCCTCCACCTGTCGGGTTATATCAATAAACTGCGTCCTTTGTAAGGTTTTTACAGAAATAGTTTTCACAACTCAAACCCCCTTTATTATAATTATGTTGTCACTAACCCGTCTCCCTGACAACTCAAAAAAAAGACTCCTTTACAGAAGCCTTATTCTTCCTCATCATCATCTTTTAGATACCTTAATACATCTTGGTAAGTCTTGGTATCTATTTTTAAGACGTTGTTGATTTCTTTATACTTTTGAGAAACGCTAGATAATGAAACATTATATCGGCTGGCCACTTGTTTTTGGGTATAATTTAAAAAGTGGAATCTTATTAGAGCATATTCCAGACCGGCTGCCCAGGTTTCTTTTTTCTTAATATTAGGTACTTCAGGATATATACTATTTATATAGTCAATCCATATAGCCTGAACATCCTCGAAAAAATGGTCTTCATAGAAATTGCACTCTTTCATGTTATGAATTGTACAGTTAATCACTTCCTGCCACTCGTCTCGCCACTCGGGTACTTCTGCAGTATATTCCTGCAAGTTAACTTTACATACTTCGCCGTCAAAGTAAACTTCAAAAGGTTCCTCTGCTCCCATCTCTTTTAAAACTATTAAAGCTAACTGTTTGTTATGTTTACTTACCCAGGGGTTTTTAACATATTTTCTCAGTATATTTTCCGCAGTATTATTGCCGATTAGACCATATAGATAAATAACTTCACTGGATATTTCCTCATCATTATTATATAGTGATTCCAACATTTTATTGCGAAATTGCTTACTTTCATTAAACTGACTTATTATTTTTTTCTTTGTTTCGTCTACTATGGCCGGGAATCTTTGCTCTGGCTTTAGATAGTTAAAATTTTCGTAAAATGTATCATCTTCACTTATGGCTTCAAGTAAGTCTTCAGCTTCCAGAGCCATTTCTCCCTCTGGGGAACTTCTCAAATATTTTTTTAAATAATTCCTTGTTCTATTTAAATCTTCTAATAATCCATAATTTACTGCCATTAAAAAATAACATTCTGTCATGGTGGAATCAAGATCTTCAACGATAAAACCAAATATATCGTTAGCTTCACTAAGATAGCCCATCTTGCTAAGCAAACAAGCTACATTGTAGTGGTTCAAGGGATTTTCGGGCTCGGCCTCTATTGTTTTGCGAAAAAACATTAAAGCTTTATCCAGGTTATTACGCTTATAGTACATAGTACCCTTTTCAAAATAATAACTGGCATCCCTTTGAAACTTAACAACCTTTTTGCCCTGCTCCTCAATCTTTTTTTTAGCCTGTGCCATCTCTATTCACCACCATTTTTTTTTGATCAACCTCTAATAATTAACTTATTTATAAACTATTATGGCTGGAAAAATTTCGACTCCAATTATATCAGTTTAAACTATAGTATGCAATGACTAAATTAATAAGTTTAAAACTGTTGATTCTTCCATCTTAGCTTTTGCTTTTATTAAAGCAATGATACTATCAGCCCCCTTTGTATCACCAATAAATATCATACCATATATCATCCCATTTTTTAACAATATCTTGCGATAACTATCACTTTTTTCATTCACCATAACTTTCCACTTCAAATCCTCATTATTAGGATTAATCAACCCTGCTGAAACAAAAGGAACGCCAAAATTTACCCGGTTTATTTTAATAGCACCCGGATAGCGACTGTCTGTTCCTGCCATATTACAACCTGCTACCCATCCCTGGGAAACTGCGTTATACCAACCTTCGTTTTGTTTTTTCCCTTCAAAGGCTATATCCCAGGTCTCGGCAACATCCCCTGCCGCATAAACAGAAGAAACCGTTGTTTCCATCTTATCATTAACTTCAATTCCATGGTTAAACTTTATATCTGTTCCTCTTACCAGAGAAGTATCGGCTTTATTCCCTTTATCTAGCACTAACAGCTGACAAACAATCTCCTTACCGCTACTTAAACCAACCCCCACCAGTTTATTGTCTAAAGGGTGCCGGACAACGTCTGCTACTTCATCTTTAAAAATAATTTCCAGGTTTGAATTTTGTATTGAGTCCCTGATTAGCTCAGACCCCCTTTCATCCAGAGAGTGAGGTAATATTCTGTCTGAATCGGTAATGAGGGTAACTTTAAGATGGAGCTTAAGCAGAGCGTGTGCAACGCTGTAGCCTGTTATATCTCCCCCCATAACAACAGCGCGTTCAGAACGCCTGGCTGTTTGTAAAATATTTTCAGCATCTTCCCATGATCTTAGTGTATAAACTGCCGTTAAGTAATGACCAGGTGTTCTGGGAGTTACGGGATAAACACCGCTTGCTATAAGTAATTTATCATAAGTAATGAATTCTCTATTTTCAAATAATATTTTTTTTTCATCAGTATCTATATGTATTACTTTTTCACCTAAAAAAGGAATTATATTTTTTTCCCTGTAAAATTCTCTTGGCTTAAAAAGCATCTCCTGGTGAGATAATCTTTCCGATATATAGTCACAAAGCAGATACTTATAGTAAGGCAAACTGTCTTCCTGGGAGATAATAACGATTTCCCCTGTTTTATCAGATTCCCGTAAGGCCTCCCCCGCTGAAATACCTGCCGCACTGTTACCAATTATCACGTAAGCCATTATAACACCTCTTTAAGCATTATCAATAAAAATAAGCTTCTTAAATTAAAAGCTTATTCGCTACATGCTATTATTAGCGGGAATAGATTATTTTAAATATCTTCTCTCAAATAATCTGGAATATATATGTTTCTTTCTAAAAAACGGTCCCAATCGGACCAGTTATTATTACTGTTTATATTTTTATTAACCAGGCCTTCAAACTGGTTTAACCGGGCGCTGAGCAAATCAGCATAATAAAGAGCAAATGCATTCATGGTCTTAGGGACCTCGGGAGATCCCCATTCTTTTTTCCCATGATGGGATATAATCATATGTTCTAATTCCAGCAGCATTTCCTCGGGAAATGAATCAAATTTAGAGGCCCTTTCTATA
>PWHX01000086.1 GCA_003555415.1 Syntrophomonadaceae bacterium
GCTGCCCCGAACTTGCAGGCAGCCTTTTTAAAGTTAATAACTATAAGATTAAGACTTTAGCTTTCTTCCTGTTTGGCATCCACATTTGACTTGATAAACAGGAAATAGGCATTATAAAGAGCAATGACAATACCAAAAACAATGTTGTTGCCGGCCAAAGTAGCAGGTGTTAAAACATCTGTAAAGTTTGCAATAGCCAGCCAGGCACCTACTACAATGTGAATAATATGAAATGTAGTCATCATAGCTAAAACCTCCTTTTTTAGCTTATAATGTCCTTTGAACTATGATTTTATTCATAAATACAGCTTTTTTACCAAAAAAAGCTGTTACAAAGGCAGGTAACAGCTTCCACTTCCTGTTAAAAAGATTTTACAAAAGTTGCTTTAAAAAGAAACTGGCCAGAGTAAAATATATAAGCAAACCCGTCACATCTTTTACCGTAGTTATCAGGGGGTTTGCTGAGGCTGCCGGGTCAAAACCAAATCTATGGCTTAGCAAGGGAAACAGATAGCCAATAGTAGAAGCCAGGGCACAAGTTAAAGTCATGGATAAAAAAACGACAACGCCAACTAAAGGTTCTCCCTGCCACAAATATGCTACCAAACCTGCCGCTGCTCCTGACAAAGCCCCTATAGTTAAACCTACCAGCGTCTCCTTGCCAAGATATTTCCATGCTTTTTTTACATCAATTTGTCCTAGTACCACACCCCGGATAAAAATAGTGGAGGATTGTGTTCCTACATTTCCCCCCATATCCATAATAACAGGTATAAAAAAAGCCAGGATAACTACTGATTCTAAAATTTCTTCAAACTGCCCAATAATCCCACCGGCCAAAAGTCCACCTATCAATACAATAACCAGCCAAGGTATCCTTAATTTCAGTATTGAAAGGATAGGAGCTTTTATGATTTTTTCACTTCTTAATAATTCGGCATCAGCAACAGACAAGCCTGACTGCTTGTAAATATCTTCTGTGGTTTCCGTTTCTATAACTTCTACTATATCATCTAGGGTAACAATCCCCTGAAGCCTGTTTTCCTGGTCAGTCACAGGAATAGCCAACAGTCCGTACCTGTCTAATATAGCAGCTACTTCTTCCTGGTCTGTCTCCAGGCTTACACTTATTACATTTTCGTGCATTATCTCATTAATTTTGGAATCATGTTCAGCGATAAATAATTCTCTTAGTGATACAACTCCTGATAACCTTTTTTCTTCATCTACAACATAAGCATATGAAATTATTTCTGATTCATCCGGTTCCAGTTCTCTTATATCCTCTAAAGCTTCTCCCGCTGTTTTTTCGGCATTAACTGAAATAAAATCAGAAGTCATCAGGCCACCTGCTGAATCAGGGGAGTGAGACATCAACTTCTGTAAGTTCGCTGATGTTTCTTTATCTAGATACTTTAAAGATTCCCGGGCTCTCTCTCCATTAACGACCGTCAATAAGTCTGCTGCTTCGTCAGGGGGCATTATATCTATAACCCTGGATAACCTTCTGATATCCAGCTGTAAAGCCATTAATTTTTGATTTTCCTCCGACATAAATTCAAAGGCTTCGGCAATCTCTTCTTCGGTCAATAAAGAAATTACCTTGTTTAATTTAGCTATAGGTAATTCCTGTAATATTTCAGCCAGTTCAATAGGAGATAAAAAACTTAAGAATTCCTTAATATCTTTTGTTTTTCCTCTTTCAAGAGTTTTTATGAATTTTTCCCAAGTAGTTAGGTTTAAGCTCATTAGTTACACCCCCATAGTGATAAGTATTCCAAACATATATTATATTTTGTTCATTCCTACTGTTTATAATCCTATGCAAATCATCTAAATCTATATCCATATACTTACCACCACCTTTCCAAAAAATAAAAATATCCCCGGAAAAGGGGATATGCACCATCAACAAAGTAATTATTAACTAATTATAGAATTTAAATAATTACCCTTATAAAATAATATCGCAAATGGTAATAATCCCCTTGTTGAGCTTTAGCACTGTAAAGCTAGGTTATATATCCAGCTGGATTAGGCTGGCCTTAATCCGACCAAGCCTGTTGACCCATTGGTGTCTCTCGACATTTTTGGGCACCAGCATATTACCTTACAGTAGCCTCACCTAACAGGAATTACTATTTTTTTCGTGTATAATTATAACATAGCGTAAAGTTCAATGTCAAAGCAATTATGTTTCTGTACCAAATATTGTTTTAATTTTAATAACCCTCATCATGTCAGTATTGCTTAAAATACCTGTAAGCCTGTTATCTTCAACTACTAACACCCTGCCTACACCTTCATTTGCCATTTTAAACATTGCCTCCGCAGCATCTTGTTCCGGCCTCATTATAACGCAATCTTCTACAGGAGTCATTATTTCTGAGACTTTAGTATTTTCCCATTTTGATCTGGGAATATCTTTTATCTGGTTGATGGAAACGAGCCCTCGCAGTGAGGAATTATCTAATACCGGAAAAGCTCCGAACTTATACTCGTAAAATTTTTCAACCAAACCACTTATACTAAGTTCAGGATCGATATACTGAACTTCCCTGCTCATTACTTCCGCTACTTTTATCCCAGACAGGGATTCCTTTAAAGCAACCTGGCTGTAACTTGCCTGACCGGCCTGATACAGAAGCCACCCCAGAACAATATACCATAACCCCCAGATTATACCCAGGGAAAACAAAGTAATGAAACCCATGCCCATAGCAAAAAATGCGAAAAAGCTTCCTGCTGTTACAGCTATCCGGGTAGCAAAAAGCAGGTTATCTTTCCATAACCATAGTAGCGCCCTTAAAACCCTTCCGCCATCCAGGGGAAATGCCGGTATTAAATTTATAATACCTATAATAAAATTTATCCTGGTTAAAAACCAGACCCCTTCAGTAATAGGACGTCCAGCAGGTAAAACTAAAAAAAACAATCCGAAAATTGCAGCCAGTATTATACTAAATAGCGGACCCATAACAGCTATTTTTAACTCCGCAGCCGGGAGGTCCGGTTCTTTTTTCATTTGCGCTACTCCACCAAAAATAAATAAGGTAATTTTTGAAATAGGAATTCCTTCTTTAATGGCTGTTAAGGAATGGGCCATCTCGTGGATCAGTACAGAAACAAAAACAAGTATGGTTACACTTATTCCCAAAATCCAGTAAATGACTTCATCAGTGCCGGGTAAAATCTGAGGAAAATAATGCTGGGACAAGGTAAAGCTAAAAAGCAAAAACACTAAAAACCAGCTGATATCCAACTCCACATCAATTCCAAATATATTAAAAATCTTTATGGCATTACGAAACAAGGTTTTCACCCCTTAAAAATATTGTTACCCTTATTATACTTCTAATTAATATATTTTCATATTAAAATATTAAATTTCTCATCCAAACATAATACCTTACCAGGAAAAAACAGATACATAATTAATTTCTTTCTATCAAATAATAATAAATAAGCAAATTAAAACAAACCTTAAAGGAAGGAATATAAACTTGCAAAACCAATTACAACAGGCCATAAAAGCCTTACAGCAGGCACAGCAGTCAATTCAACAAAGGCAAGGCAAGTTTCAGCAGTAAAAAAACGGAGCCCATAATACAACTGTGGGCTCCATGATTTATCCGCTTCTGCCTCTTCTTACATCTGATTCATCCTTCATTAAATTTATCAACTCTTCCTTACAAGTTTGGCATATAGTAACAATCTTTTGACATTTACAGGCAACCCCCCTGCTGCCCAGAGCATAAGTCCGAGTTTTACTTTCTCCACCACAGCTATCACATACATATAAATCAGAACCATATAATTTCATCAGTATCAATCCCCTAAAAAAAGAAATTTAAAGTCACAGCCAATCAATTTTAGCGGCTTTAATAAATAAAAATGAAGACAATAAATGCCTTCTGGTAAAAATAATAATTTTATTTTATAATTTCTAATGGTGCCGGAGACCGGAATTGAACCGGTACGGACATATTATGTCCGAGGGATTTTAAGTCCCTTGCGTCTGCCATTTCCGCCACTCCGGCATATTGTGGAGGCGACACCCGGATTCGAACCGGGGGATAAAGGATTTGCAGTCCTCTGCCTTACCACTTGGCTATGTCGCCTAAATAAAAAATGGAGCGGAAGACGGGATTTGAACCCGCGACCCTCGCCTTGGCAAGGCGATGCTCTACCACTGAGCTACTTCCGCATGGTGGCGAGACGCGGAATTGAACC
>PWHX01000128.1 GCA_003555415.1 Syntrophomonadaceae bacterium
CGACCGGCTTATAAGGCTATTTCAACGCGTCAAGAATATATACCCCTGAAAGATCGCACAACTAAAACAACCCTGGCGGCACTTGAGAAAACAGACTCATAGTAAAAGGAGAAGCTATGCTAAAAGCTCAGGATTTAAAATAGGCTAAATGAAATAACTACCTTAAAGGTAGTTATTTTTTATGTGAATAAAAGGGATTTTAAGAGAAAAATAGAATATTAACTCATATAATGTAAAGTTTACTGAGAAAATGTGATTATTAAAAAATAGAGGGAGGTAATTTTTTGGCTAACAGGAGTGCAGGTATACCTATTATTTGCCTTTTTCTTGTAGTCCTGGTTATTGCAGGTTGTAACACCCAAGAAATTGGAGAAATTGAAGAGCAGGTATTAACCTTTAATCTTAGCAGTGAACCGGAAAGCATTGATCCCGGCAGGGCATCAGGTCAGCCTGACCTTACCCTTGTCAATGCTGTTATGGAGGGACTCACCAGATACAACTTACAGTCTGAGATTGAGCCTGCCATGGCAGAAGACTGGGAAATATCTGAAGACGGCAGGTTATACACGTTTTACATACGGGATGACGTACAGTGGAGCAATGGTGACCCTGTTACTGCCTATGATTTTGAATATGCATGGAAAAGGGTTCTTGAACCAGAGTATGCTTCAAGTTATGCATACCAGTTATATAGTATAAAAAATGCTGCTGCTTACAATGATCCGGAAAACACGGAAGTTAACAGTTCGGATATGGTTGGGGTAGAGGCGCTGAATGAAACAGTTTTAGAAGTTGTATTAGAAGCTCCAGCGTCTCATTTCTTAAGTTTGACTGCTTTTCCTACTTTTTTCCCCGTCCATAAAGGTACTGCTGAAGCTGACCCGGACTGGTTTACCAGTCCTGAGACATATGTTAATAACGGCCCTTTTAAAATATCAGGCTGGGAAGAGCACCAGAGGTTTATTTGTGAGAAGAATGACAGTTACTGGGATAAAGACAATGTCAACCTTCAAAGGTTGGTTTTCACCCTTGTAAGTGAAGAAAGCACTGCTCTTGCCATGTATGAAACTGATGATTTGGATATGGTATATAATATACCAGCACAGGAACTGGACAGGCTTAAGGCTGATCCTAATTCAGGTCTTGTTATAGGCAGTGACCTGGCTGTGGCAAAATACATTTTTAATATTACTGAGCCGCCTTTAGATGATGTTAAGGTTAGAAAGGCATTGGCCAAGTCTATCCATAGGAATGAATTAGTTGAACATGTTACTAAAGCTGGTGAAAAGCCTGCATATGCATATGTTCCGTACGGTTTGCCCGATATTAATCCTCAGGATGATTTTCGCAAAGCTGGAGGGGATTATTTTAAAGAAAATATTGAAAAGGCCAGGGAACTGTTAAAGTCAGCAGGATTTCCAGAGGGGGAAGGTTTTCCGGAGCTGGAGCTTTTGATAAATGACTCTCAGGACAATATCAGGCTTGCCCAGGCGGTCCAGGAAATGTGGAAACAGAACCTGGGGATTAACATAAAGGTTCGACCAATAGAATGGAGAGTTTACCTGGGAAAAATGTTTGATATGGAGCATGATATTGCAGCTGCCGGGTGGGGAGCAGATTATAATGACCCCATGACTTTCCTGGAGTTTTATGCTTCCTGGAGCGGCAACAACACTTCTGGTTACAGCAGTGATGAATATGATGAAAAGATTAACCTTGCTGCAGCTTCAAATGACCCGGAAGTAAGGGTTTCTGCAATGCATAAGGCAGAAAGCGATTTGATGGAACATATGCCCATGATACCTGTTTATTTCTATACTCAGCCTTATCTCGTTAAAGAACAGGTGACAGATTTATTGGTTACCAGTTTTGGCCCTCAAGCTGAGTTTAAATGGGCTTATATAGAAAAATAGTACTGTTTTTGGAAGGTGCAGGTATTAATGATATATATTATAAGGAAAGTGGCATCAGGGTTAATTACAATGCTGGTGATAATAACTATTACATTTATATTAATGCATGCCATCCCTGGAGGGCCCTTTGACTCAGAAAGGGCTCTTCCTGAAAGTATTATTAATAACCTGAATGTACGTTATAACCTGGATGCTCCCCTTTGGGAACAGTATTCAAATTATGTGCAAAGTGTCCTGAAAGGGGATCTTGGCCCGTCAATAAAACACGAAACTAAAACTGTGAACAGTATAATAAAAGAGGGTTTTCCAGTATCTTTTCTCCTGGGAAGTATTGTGCTTTTAGCAGCATTACTCTGTGGAGTAATGTTTGGAATACTGTCTGCCTTAAATAAAAACAAATGGTTTGATTATGGAGCATTAATGTTTTCAACCATTGGCATATCCGTCCCCAGCTTCGTGTTAGCAGCCTTGCTAATATACTATTTTTCTTTAAAGCTGGGCTGGTTCCCTGCTGCCCTTTGGGATGGATGGACTTCTATGGTGCTGCCGGTTATTTCCCTTGCCTGGCTGCCTGCTGCGGTTATAACCAGGTTGATGAGGTCTAGTATGCTTGAAATAATGAGTAAGGATTATATTAAGGCAGCAAGGGCCCGGGGCATCCCTACAAAAGCGTTAGTTATAAGACATGCTTTGCCTAATGCTGTTTTACCTGTAATTACATATCTAGGTCCAACTGCTGCCTGGATACTCACAGGGAGCTTTGTTATAGAAAAGATTTTTGCCATTCCTGGATTAGGTCAGTGGTTTGTGCTGAGCATCTCAAGCAGAGATTATACGGTGATTTTGGGGTTGACCATTTTCTACAGCTTCATTTTAATTGGAATAAACATATTAATAGATATTGTTTATACATTCCTTGACCCCCGCATTAAACTTATGGGTACAGGAAAGGGTGAATAAAACTCAAATGTCTAACCTTGGCAGAATGTGGCTTCGCTTCAGGAGAAACAGGGCGGCCCTGCTAAGCCTGGTATTTATTATAATGTTAATGTTTTTGGCATTAGCAGGTCCTCATTTAAATCACTGGACTTATTCAGACCAGGTTTTGAAAAATGCTAACGAACCGCCTGGAAATGGATACTGGTTTGGCACAGACTCTTTAGGAAGAGATTTGTTTACAAGGGTCTGGCATGGCACCAGGATATCCCTGTTAATCGGCCTTTTTACCGGATTATGCAGTGTGACCATAGGTGCTGTTTACGGGAGCATATCAGGTTTTGTCGGAGGCCTTACCGATGAGATTATGATGAAAATAGTGGAGATATTATATGCCATTCCTTTTTTATTTTATGTAATTTTATTAATGCTGCTGCTGGACCCAGGGGTTAACACTATAGTGCTGTCCCTTGCTGTAGTAAGCTGGTTAGGTACTGCTAGAATTGTAAGGGGACAGGTACTAAAGATCAAAGAGGAGGAATATATTTTGGCAGCCCGTATTTTGGGGGCCGGTAAAGGCAGGATAATTATGCGTCATTTAATTCCCAATACTATGGGCCCTTTAATTGTAATGGTTACAGTTACCATACCTGATGCCATTTTTGCCGAGGCTTTTTTAAGTTTTTTGGGCTTAGGGGTAAGCTTTCCTGTTGCAAGCCTGGGGTATCTGGTGAATGAAGGGATACAGGGGATCCGTTCATATCCCTGGCAGCTATTATATCCCGCTGTTTTATTAAGCCTTATTATTCTTGCCTTTAACTTGATTGCCGATGGACTTCGGGATGCCTTTGACCCAAAGACAAACAGCTAAAAAAGGTGAACAATGGAAAATAAAAAACATGTTTTAGAGGTTAAAAATTTAAAAATTTCTTATTACATACCTGATGGTGAAGTACAGGCTCTAAGGGGAGTTTCCTTCCACCTGTCCAGGGGTGAAACTTTGGGTATTGTAGGTGAGTCAGGCAGCGGTAAAAGTGTGACAGCCCTGTCTATAATGGGGCTGATACCTTCACCTCCAGGCAGTGCGGTAAGCGGCTCCATAAATTATGATGGAGAAGAGTTAACCTGTAAACCAGAAAAACAGATGCAGAAGTTAAGGGGAAAAGAAATAAGCATGATATTTCAGGACCCTTCAGCAGTGCTAAATCCGGTAATCTCTGCAGGCAGGCAGATTATAGAGGTTCTAATGATACACCAAAGGCTGCCGAAGAAAGAAGCCAGGGCCAAAGCCCAGGAACTATTGGATATGGTTGGATTAAACTGGCAGAAATGTTTTAGTAAATA
>PWHX01000056.1 GCA_003555415.1 Syntrophomonadaceae bacterium
ATTTTTGATAAATTTTTTACTTCAATTCTAGCCATAAAATCCTCCTTCATACCTAGTAAATATTAATTTTTGATGCTTTTACTAAAGCCATGAAGCTTGTCCCTTCTACCTCTTCCGCCCTCTTAAAGTCAAACAAGCTCATTTTAATGTAGAATAACATATAATTGCTATTTTAGTTTATTGATTTTCTTACATTACCTAATTATATTTAATACTTTTGATAAAATTCTATCAGAATAATTGAAGCTTGTCAAAAAAAGCAGTTAATATAATTTGTTAAAAATTATAGAAACCTGGAAATTATCAGCATAATACTGTCCTAAGCTATTCAAATCCTTTTCTGACTATAGTATAATTCTTTAAGATATAATAAAATAAATCTTTTAAAGGAGTGCATATAAATGAAACAGGTGCTTACTATAGCGGGATCAGACTCTGGTGGAGGCGCGGGTATCCAGGCTGATCTTAAAACCTTTGCTGCCCTTGATCTCCATGGTTTAAGTGTTATTACTGCCTTAACCGCTCAAAACAGTCTCGGGGTAAAAGACGTTTTAGAAATTCCCGTTAAGTTTATTGAGTCACAGCTAGATACGGTATTAAGTGACTTTGAGGTTAAAGCTGTAAAAACCGGCATGCTTGCGAACAGTGAAATTATTGAACTTATTGCCTTAAAGTTAAAAGAATATAATATTAAAAATCTTATTGTAGATCCTGTAATGGTTGCCAAAAGCGGAGATTCTTTATTGCAAAAGGAAGCTGTTAAAGCTCTGAAAGAAAAGCTTCTTCCCCTTACATTGGTAGTAACTCCAAATTTAGATGAAGCTAAAGCTATGGCAGACATTAATATAAACCATAAGGAAGATTTATTTCAAGCGGCCAGCATAATTAAAGATTTTGGCGTAAAATATGTGATCATTAAGGGTGGTCACATTCAGGATAAAAATAAGGCTATAGATACTCTTTTTGATGGAAAAGAATTTTACTTTTTTGAAGGAATCCGCTTTAATACAAAAAACACCCATGGAACAGGGTGCACTTTTTCAGCAGCCCTGGCCTCCTTTATGACAAAGGGATATGATTTTATGGAAGCAGTACAAAAAAGCAAAGAATTTATAACCCTGGCTATAAAGCACTCCTATAAAGCCGGAAAGGGATACGGCCCGGTTCAACCTATGGGTGAGCGTTACGAGCGGCTCCAGGACAAAATGTAAATAAGTATCTATTAATTAAATTACTCCCGATTACAATATTGCCTGACAAGATTTAAGTATTCACTTCTCAGTCTTTTTGTTATCACTCCCGGGTTACCATCACCTATAGGCTTACCTTCTACAGTTACCAGCGGCATCAACTCTATTAAAGAGTTGGTCAGGAATACTTCGTCAGCTTTAAATAGCTCATCTACAGAAAGAGGCCTTTCTTTTAATACATAATTATTTTCCCGGGCCAGCTTTAAAACTATTTGGCGTGTAATCCCGTTTAATATTCCACTGTCTAATCCGGGAGTATATATTTTTTTATCCTTTATTATAAAAAGATTGGTTACCGTTCCACATGTTAAGTCTCCAGAAGTATTCAGGAGCAGCCCTTCATCTGCGCCTCTATCCTGGGTTTCAATTTTTGCAATTATATTATCAAGATAATTGAGGGACTTTAAACGGCTTAAAGGGGAAAACGAATTACGACGTGTAGTTTGCACTATAATGCCTATAAAGCCTTTTTCATAATCTTGATTTTTATAAGGTATAGAAGGAAAAGGTACTACAATTAACAAGGGCTCATGACATTCAGCAGGGTAAAGCCCCCTTTTCCCGGTTCCCCGGGAAAGGGTAACCCTTAAGAAGCCCTCTTCTAATTCATTTTTTCTAATAGTTTCATTTAGGATAGATACCATTCTATCAATATTATCTTTAAAGATTAAACTCAGAACTGCTGCCCCTTCCTGCAAACGAAGCAGGTGTTCTTTCCCATAAAAAGATTGTCCTTTATAGACCCTAATGGTTTCAAAAAGACCATCACCATAGAGGAAACCCCTATCCGAGATAGAAACTTTGGCCTTGCTTAGAGGGATAAATTCTTTATGAAAGTAACATTTTAGTCCCATGTTCATCTCCTAAAAATTTATGATGATACTATATTTCTATAACCTCACCTTCACTGACTAGCTCAGCATCCTTAAATTCTGCTTTTGCTTCGGAAAGAACAATGTCTTCAGGTTTTTCTGGGTGTAAGTGGGTTAATTTTAACCTTTTTACTTGCCCTTCCCTGGCTAATTGCCCGGCCTGGAAAGAGGCCATGTGATTACTGCTGCCAAGAGAAAGGTCCTGGGAAATAAAATTAGACTCACATATGAAAAGGTCACAGCCCCGAACAAAGTCAACAAGTCCAGCAAAATACTCAGTATCAGCAGAATAAACCAACACCTTATTATTGTATTTTGCTTTAATAGCACAACACAACTTGGAATGTACCGTCGGGTAAAAACTAAAATTAAAATTCCCTATTTTTATATTATCATAAGGATCTATAGGTTTTGTGCGAACAACATCTTTGTGACCCAGCAATGAATAAGTATCATATGGTTCCGTTAGAGTGTAAATATATAAAGGGGTTTGCCTTTTCCCCAGGGCCATAGCTGACTCAAAGGCATAGTGTACAATAAAACAATCTGAAATATGGTCCATATGCAGGTGGGATAAAATTATGGCATCAATCTCCCAGTAGTTAATATATTTTTGTAACTGACTAAAAGTTCCGTTACCGCAATCAATTAATATTTTGGTACTATCTCCCTCCAAAAGGTAACCCGAGCAGTTGCCGCCAGCAGAAGGGAAGGGTCCATATTTACCCAGTACAGTAACTTTCAACTATATTCACCGCCAATTTTTAAAGATTATTACCTTGAAGACCTTGTTAAGCATAAGTTTCTTTTTCTGTTTTTATAAGACTTTCATATGCTTTAAGCAGTCTTTTAGTTTGATTGTATGAAGACATTTTTTCTGCATTTTTTTGAGCTTTCTGACTCATTTCTCTTCTCAGTTCCCTATCTGTTAAAAGCAATAGTACTTTATCTTTAAACTCCTCCATAGTATATTCAGTAAGGAAACCGTCCACATTATTGTCAACCATTTCTGAAGCACCAAAAGCTCTAATTGCTACTACGGGTAAGCCGACAGCTTTAGACTCACAAAGTACTAAGCCTTGGGTTTCGGTTAGAGATGCAAATACAAAAATATCTGCACCAGCATAAGCATTAATTACCTGTTTCCGAGGCAACAAACCTGTGAAACGAACATAACTACTAATTTCCAGCTCTTCAGCCAAGCTGTGTAAATTTTTCTCCTCTGGACCACCGCCCACAATAACCAGTCGTGCCTTTGCCTCTTCTTTTAATATATTCTTAAAAGATTTTAAGAGGAAGGGAATATTTTTTTCCTTACCCATACGGCCCACATGGAGCAGTATTGTTTCATCATCTTTATATTTATAATAATCTCTAAGCCAACGGGAATCAACATCTTGAAATTCGTCAATTTCTATGCCGGTAGGTATATTTATAACTGGCGTCTTCACTCCTGCTTGTTTCAGGCAGTCTTCAACAATACCCGTAGGAGCAATAACAAGGTCACACTGGTTGCAAAAATCTTTGCCAAGTTTCTGCATGAACTTTT
Source organism: Syntrophomonadaceae bacterium (assembly GCA_003555415.1). Taxonomy (GTDB): domain Bacteria; phylum Bacillota; class Dethiobacteria; order SKNC01; family SKNC01; genus PWHX01. The sequence continues at coordinate 3,672 of PWHX01000056.1, forward strand.
TAGAAATAGACTTGGCAAAGGGGACATAGTGAACATACTGGTCATATAAAGTGTGGTAAGTAAAAACCAAGGGAATTTTAAATCTTTTAGCATATTTTACTCCTAAACGTCCCAGCATAAAAGGTGATTGTACGTGAATTATATCAATGTCCAACTTCTTAATAGTTTTCCCTAATTTTGGGGAAAAAGGAATAGCAATAGAAAAATCAGGCTGAGTAGGAGCCGGGATTGAAATAAACCGGAAAACCCTATCTTCTTTTTCACAATTTGGATAATGGGGTCCAAATACAAACACATCATTACCCATGGCTGTTAACTGGTTTGAAAAACTTTCTATAGAGCGTACAACGCCACTTTTATAAGGGCGAAAACTATCAGTGAAAATTCCTATCCTCATTTTTACCCCTCCAGGTTTTAAAATGGCTTAAAAAGAAAAACCTTTTCTTGATAAGATTTTATCCCAAACCTTCTAACATTATTATACATGATTTTCTATGATATTTTAAAAAAA
>PWHX01000051.1 GCA_003555415.1 Syntrophomonadaceae bacterium
CCCTCATGGCACCGCCTGCCCCTGTAGCCGAGCTATCGTAAGGACGGGGGACACAGGGGGAACAGTGGCTTTCCATTTTGGCTGCTATAAGATTATCAGTGCCGGGAATTTGAACCACAGCGGCATCATCATTAGCATCTGGACCGACCAGTAGAGCTCCCGGCCAGGTCTGGTCAACTTTTTCATTAAGTTCCTTAAAGGCACCAAAATCAATAGCTTTTTCAATGTTGTGATGCAAATGAACAAATAAGCCGTGCATCAACGCTTTTTCTACTTCGTTCAAACTAAATTCCTCCCAGTATAATATAGTTGTAAGCAATTAACAATATAATAGCTGTATCTATTTAATAATTAGTTGGCTGTGGCTGGAAGTGAGCCCTGGGATGGGCACAGGCGGGACATTCCTCCGGTGGCTCCACCTTATCATGATGAACATAACCACAGTTTCTGCAGTGCCAGTTAATAGGTTCCTCCCTTTTAAAGACGGTCCCTGACTGCACTCTTTCCAAAAGGGCCAGAAAGCGTTTTTCGTGCTCCTCTTCCACTTCTCCAATTTCTTCAAATACATCTGCAATTTCCTCAAAGCCCTCTTCCCGGGCTACCTTTTCAAAGTCACGGTACATTTCCGTCCACTCGTGATTTTCCCCTGCTGCAGCATCTTTTAGATTTTTTTCGGTATCGCCCACCACATCAAGAAACTTTAAGAGCCTTTTGGCATGCTCTTTTTCGTTTTCTGCCGTTTCTAAGAAAATCGCGGCAATTTGTTCCATGCCGGCCTTTTTTGCCACAGAAGCATAAAAGGTATACTTGTTTCTGGCCTGGGATTCCCCGGAAAAAGCCTCCAGTATGTTTTTTTCAGTCTTACTTCCTTTTAAATTCAATTTCCAATCTCCCTTCTTCTCATGATTAATTATAAAGCTATTCTTATCCCTTTTTTAAACTTTCATACAAAAACATGACCACACTATACATGGGATTTAATATATAAAGTTCTATGATATAAACATAATTTCCTTCTTAATCCAATTGTTTTTGACAAAAAATATTTTTTAATCCTGGAGTTCTTTTTGCCGTTCATTGCCTACTTGCTAACCAGTATGCTATACTAAAAACACAAATTTGTCTGAAAAGGAGTCTATTAATGCCCACCTGGCTATTTGAAGTTGTTCCCCTTGCGTTGACCCTGGCCGTTTATATAGTTGGAATAATAATCTTTCTAGAAAACCGGTCCCCCCACAGGACGCTTTACTGGTTCCTAATTTTGGCTTTTCTCCCTGTTGTGGGCCTGATTTTATATCTTTTTTTCGGCCGAAGCGCTTCCCGGTATAAATACTTTTCTAAAATGAATCACGCAGATATACCTCTCCTGAAGGAAAAAATTAAAAATTCCACGGTAAGCCTGGATAATTTATATGTTAATAATGTCAGATTAAATATTAATAAACGCCTGCCCTGCATTATCTCGGCAATCACGCCCTCCTATGTCACGGTGAATAACCGGTGCCGGATCTTAAATAACGGCAGGGAAAAGTTTGAAGCCATTTTTGATGCTATGGAACAGGCCCAGCACCACATACACCTGGAGTATTTTATTGTCAAAAACGATCATCTAGGTAACAAGTTAAAGGAATTATTGGTGACCAAGGCCCAAGAAGGTGTGAAGGTTCGTTTTCTGTATGACGGTCTGGGAAGCAGGAAACTGGGCCGGCAGTACCTGAAAGAACTGAGGGAAGCCAATGTTGAAGTTGCAGCCTTTCAGCCTTTTACCCTCCCGTTACCCAGCACCTGGCTTAATTACCGAAACCACCGTAAAATTTTAGTGGTGGACGGCAAATCAGGGTTTTTGGGAGGCCTTAACATCGGCGATGAATATATTGATGGCGGGAAGCGTTTCCCTTTTTGGCGGGATACCCATCTTGAAATAAAGGGAGAAGCACTGGATTTCTTACAAGGTGTTTTTGTCAGTGACTGGGAATTTACCACAGGAAAGAAAATAAACGAAAAAGCGCTATTTCCTGAAAGAGCAATCATAGGAGGTCAGGCAACCCAGATAGCGGCCAGTGGCCCGGATGGAAATTGGGAGGCGATTCATCACGCTTACTTTACCGCCATTGCCACGGCTAAGAAAAGCGTTCACATAACAACACCTTACCTTATCCTGGATGATAGCACCGCAACTGCCTTAAAAGCAGCAGCCCTCAGCGGCATTGATGTTAAGATTGTATTCCCCGGCACGTATCACGATCATAAAATCGTTTACTGGGCCAGCTTTTCATACTTTACGGAACTACTTAGGGCCGGTGTACAAATATATCTGTATCAAAAAGGTTTTGTCCATGCCAAAACCTTAACTGTAGACAGTGAGGTTGCCGTAATTGGGACGGCCAACATGGATATGCGAAGTTTCTACTATAGCTTTGAAATAAACGCCTTTATTTATAACCATGAAATTGCCATGGAACTGGAAAAAACCTTCCTGGAGGACATCAACTGCAGTAACCCGGTAAACCTTGATGATTTCTCCAGGCGCTCGATTTATGCAAAAATCAAGGAATCTGGAGCCAGGCTTTTATCTCCTCTCCTCTAGTGGTTGGTCGTTAATGAATCTGGTTATTTTTATTTATTAGCTCCGCTTACAGCGGATTCTCTTAGGCTCTATCAGCCACCGGGTGAGCAGCCACTTACCTTCAGTAATACAATAACGACTAAGAAAATCAAAATAATTATATTTGTTGACACTTATCTCCCTGGTTATTAAAATCTACACAAAGGGCAAACGCAAACAACCATTCCTTCTATCGGTCAGTTATTTGCAAGTAGACCGTAACCAGGTTTACACCTCCTTGTAATATTTTGATAGTACTTATTTTTAAAGAGCTCCCTTCATAGAACTGATAAAAACTGCAGCAGCCAGAAGCCACACGTAATAGGAAAAATAGCGGAACCTGGCCCGATAAAGAAGTTTCAGGACCAGTTTCAGGGCGGCGATTCCTACCAGGGCGGATACTACAAAACCTACCACAAGCTGAAATACGCCTATGTTAAGGGGCTCCTGGATGTACCATACCTGCAGAGCCTGCACCACAGTGGCCAACAAAATGGTAGGAAAAGCAATGAAAAAACTGTATTCTGCCGCCCACCTTCGTTTCAGCCCCGAGAGAAGGGCGAAGGTAATAGTCATGCCGCTGCGGCTGAGCCCTGGCATAAGGGCCAATCCCTGGGCTGCGCCAATAGCAGCCGCCACCCCGGGGTTAATCCCTCGAAGCCCCCGTTTCCGGGGACCCAGGATATCCGTCACATAAAGGAGAATGCCGGTAATAGTCAGGGTAACACTGATGGCTGCCGGATGCGCAAAAATCTGTTCAAAGTAGGTTTTCAGAGGAAGGCCTACAACACCTGTTATAAAAACTGAAAATAGGCCTAAAGCACCCAGCCGCAGGTAGAGGAACTCTTTGCCCCCTCTATTCTTCCCCTGGTATTGCTGTATGTCCCCTTTTAATCTGGTGAGAAAGCCGGAAAGGCTTTTATTGAACACTACAGCAATAGATATTAAAGTTCCTACATGTACCACCAGATCGAAAAGGATCATTTCCGGGCTTTCCGGGGCGGGCAAAGCGGAACCCTGGGTGATGAGCCAGTGCTGTATAAGTACCAGATGGCTGGTGGAACTCACCGGTAAAAACATAAATACACCCTGGATAATACCTAGAAATATGGCTTCAAAAAATGTCATTTAGATTTCTATCCCGAATCAGGAATTTTGACAGCTATTCCGGGATGTTTCCCCTTTCTTCTATCTCTAAAAAGGACTATACCATTTTAACTATAAAACATCAAGTATGGTCTGACACCAACCCTATATAAAAATAGAAACTCCCGGCTTAAAAAATTTATTAATGGTTAAATATTCCTTGATTTATACAATTGGCTGGTATAAATTACTTATATAGGATAAAATAAATAATATATCCTTATATTTACTTATATATAATTTGTCGGGAGAGTGAAAATATATGTATGAAATATTAAGTAAAGTCAAAACGAATCGTGGTGGGTTCACCCTGGTGGAGCTCATGGTAGTCATTGTTATTATAGGTGTTTTGATGGCAATAGCGGTGCCAGTATACAATAATATTACGGACAATGCCTCAAGATCTGCAAATAAAGCTACCATAA
>PWHX01000017.1 GCA_003555415.1 Syntrophomonadaceae bacterium
ATTCTATAATAAGCTGTGAATCCAAGGGTTTTATGGTGGAGAAGTTAATTACCCTGGCCTGCACTCCTTTAGCTGATAGATTCTCCGCAGCCTCCAGAGCCTTACTTACCATAATCCCTACTGCAATTATAGTAATATCAAAGCCTTTCCTCAGCACACTGCCTTTTCCTAAAGTAAATGGATCTTCTTTAGAGGATACCATAGGAACTCCTGACCGTCCAAGCCTTATGTAGACAGGGCCCTCCTGGCTCACTGCAGCTTCTATAGCTTTTTTTGTTTCCTGGGCGTCAGCCGGAACAATTACCGTCATATTGGGCAAAACTCTCATTAAGGCTATATCTTCTATAGCCTGGTGAGAAGCACCGTCCTCCCCCACGGTTATTCCTGCATGCGTGGCTGCTATTTTTACATTTAAAGAAGGGTAAGCAATAGAATTTCTTACCTGATCGAAAACCCGCCCGGTGGCAAATACAGCAAAAGTGCTGGCAAAGGGGATCAAACCGGAGGCAGCCAGGCCGGCTGCTGTGCCCATCATATCGGCTTCGGCAATACCCATGTTAAAAAACCTCTCGGGAAATACCTGGCCAAAACCTGCTGTTTTAGTTGACTTGGAAAGGTCCGCATCAAGAACTACTATCCGGGGGTCCTTCTTTCCCAACTCAATGAGAACATCTCCATAAGCTTCCCGGGTTGCTACTTTTTTACTCATCGTTTTTACTCCCCCCTTCCAATTCCTTCAGGGCAATTTCTACCTGTTCCCTGTCGGGAGCGCTGCCGTGCCATTCTGCCTTGTCTTCCATATAAGAAACGCCTTTTCCCTTAATAGTTTTGCAGATGATCATGGTTGGTTTTCCCTTTACCGCCAGACCTTTTTGTATAGCCTTCCATATTTCTTCAAGGTCATGGCCATTGATTTCTATTACTTCCCATCCAAAGGCTTCCCACTTTTGGGATAAAGGTAAAGGAGACATAACCTGGTCAACGGGACCGTCTATTTGAAGCCCGTTATTATCTAAAAAACCAATTAAGTTGTCCAGCTGATAATGAGCCGCTGTCATGGCCGCTTCCCATATCTGCCCTTCTTCAATTTCACCATCACCAAGCATAACGAAAGTCCGGTAGTTTTTCCCGGTAACTCTGGCTGCCAGGGCCATACCGTTAGCTGCAGAAAGACCTTGCCCCAGGGAACCCGTAGACATTTCCACACCTGCAAGTTTGGTCATATCAGGGTGTCCCTGTAAAGGAGAATTTAACTTTCTTAAAGTCCACAGGTCTTCCACGGGGAAAAACCCTTTTTCCGCCAGTACTGCATAAAGAACAGGAGCAGCATGACCTTTACTTAAAACAAAGCGATCTCTATCCGGATCAAAAGGATTTTGCGGGTCAATGTTTAAAACTTTGAAGTATAGGACCGACATTATATCCGCTGCAGATAGAGATCCCCCGGGGTGCCCTGAACCTGCTTCTCCTATCATCTGCACTATGTATTTTCTAATTATTCTAGCTTTATCAGCCAGGTAATCAATAGATTTTTCATCAATAACAGTCACTTTTTTCAATACCTCCTGTGATTAGTTAAGGCTGGTGGAAGCCCTCTCCCAAAACTTCGTGTACGTTGCTTACAATCACAAATGATTCGGGGTCAATATCCCACACAATTCTTTTCAAGCGGGTTACCTCTGCCTGGGAAACCACGCAAAGCAACACTTCCTTATCCCTGCCTGTAAATCCTCCCTGACCTTTTAAGTAGGTTACTCCCCGGTCCAGGTCGGACAAAATGCTTCTGGCTATTTCCGGTCCTTTATTAGAAATAACCAGACAGGCCTTGGCAAAGGAAAGCCCCTCCTGAACAAAGTCAATTACCTTGCTGGTAACAAACAGGGAAATAAGGGCGTACATGGCCAGTTCTGCGCTAAACACAATCCCGGCCAAGGCTATTATAATAAAATCAATTCCTAAAAGCCCCTGTCCTACAGAGAAACCTAAAAAGTAATTTAAGAGTTTAGATGCCAGAGCCGTACCGCCGGTGGAACTTCCCGACCGGAATACAATGCCCAGGCCTATCCCTAAAACAATTCCTCCATATATGGTTGCCAGCAAAAGATCAGTAGTCAATACCGGTACCGACGTAAAAAGTTCCACCAGTACAGATAAAAATATGGTTCCAAAAAAACTTCTAAAAACAAACTTAAAGCCCAGTAATTTCCATGCAGTCAGGAAAAGAGGCACATTGGATGCAAAGATAGTTACACCTACAGGAATATTAAATTGATGGAATAAGATAATTCCCAGACCGCTAACCCCGCCGGCAGCAATTCTATTAGGAATCAAAAATAAGTTTAATCCCAGGGCCATAACTGCTGACCCTAGAAAAACTCCTAGCAGCTGTTTTGCAAACTTAAACTTAACTCCTGTCATAAAAATCCTCTTTTCTTTCTTTCCCCCGCTCCTCTTATTTTAGGTGGCTTCTTTTTCTGAAGCCTTTTTTCTAAGGAAACTGTCAATAAAAAGGTCGATGTCCCCATCCATTACTGACTCCACATTTCCTACTTCCTGGTCGGTCCTGTGGTCTTTTACGAGGGAGTAGGGGTGAAAGACGTAAGAACGTATCTGGCTTCCCCAGGCAATTTCCTTTTGCTGCCCCCTCAACTCTGCCAGTTTCTCATCCTGTTCATTCTGGTAAAGGGTAGCCAGTTTTCCCCTTAAAATTTTCATGGCCTGGTACCTGTTGGTATGCTGGGAGCGCTCTTTCTGACACTGAGCCACAATGCCAGTAGGCAAATGGGTAATCCTGACGGCTGAATCAGTTTTGTTTACATGCTGCCCACCAGCCCCCTTTGAACGAAAGGTATCGGTTTTTAAGTCGTCGGGATTTATTTCAAATTCAGTAGTTCCCTTAACCTCTGGAATAACATCTACGGAAGCAAAGGAGGTGTGCCTGCGACCCGAAGAATCAAAAGGAGATATGCGAACCAATCGGTGAACGCCCTTTTCCGACTTAAGGTATCCATAAGCGTTGGTACCTTTAACGGAGAATGTTACACTCTTAACTCCCGCCTCATCTCCCGGAAGTAAATCAATAATCTCTGTCTCATAGCCTTTTTCCTCAGCCCAGCGGGTATACATGCGAAACATCATCTGTGCCCAGTCCTGGGACTCTGTCCCTCCTGCCCCCGGATGAAGGGACAATATAGCGTTGAATTTATCATATTTTTCGCTTAACAGGAGAGAAAGAGCAAGATTTTCCATTTCTTTTTCCACCCATACCAGCTTTTCTTTAATCTCACTGTTTAATACTTCGCCGCCTTCTTCTTCTCCCAGCGCCACCAAAACCTCCAGGTCCTCCAGCAGCTTTTCAATTTCTTTAACCTGATTAACTGAGCTTTTCAGGTTGTTCATTTCTTCAATCAGTTCCTGGGCCTTATCAGTATCATCCCAAAAGCCAGGAGCCGACATTTTTTCCTCCAGGTCTTTTATCTTTTTTTCTTTGTTCGCCAGGTCAAAGAGAAGCACTCATTTCATTTAGCCTTACCTGAAAATCCTTTATTCTAGTAGTAATCTCACCATTATCCAAACAACCAGCCTCCTTTAAATTTAATGATTAACCACAGCACTTTTTGTATTTTTTACCGCTGCCGCAGGGACAGGGGGCGTTACGTCCAATTTTTTTCTCCTTTTTTACAGGTTTCTTTTTTTGTTCGCCCTCTCCTGCCTGAGCAGCTTCCTGGCTAACCGCTACAGCTTTCTGCTCCAACTTTGATACTATCTGAACCCGGAAAATCAGCTTAACAACTTCTTCCCGGATGCTTTTAATCATATTCTGAAACATCTCATATCCTTCAAACTTATATTCCACCAGGGGATTTCTCTGTCCATACGCCCGAAGCCCAATTCCCTGTTTCAAGTCATCCATGGCGTCAATATGCTGCATCCACTTGCTGTCTACAGTACGGAGCAGGACGATCCTTTCTAAACTCCTCATCACCTCCGGACCTAGTTCTTCTTCCCTTTTATCATAGGCCTTTATAGTTTCTTCCCGGAGCAAATCTCGTATTTCCTCTCTTTCCAGCTCTGCCAAATCTTCTTCTTTTAATGAAAGATCAGAAACCAACACACTTTTCCCATAATCCAGGAGAGCCTTAAGATCCCATTCTTCGGGGTATACTTTTTCATCGGCATACAGGCCTAGCATATCATCTATTATGTCTTCTATCATTTCCAAGATGCTTTCTTTTAGATTCTCCCCTTCTAAAACCTTGCGTCTCTGGGAATAAATTACTTTTCTTTGTTCATTCATTACTTCGTCAAATTCTAACACATGGCGCCTTATATCAAAATTTCTTCCCTCGACTTTTTTCTGAGCCGATTCTATGGCCCTGCTAATCATAGGATGGTCAATAGCCTGGTCTTCTTCTAAGCCTAGTTTTTCCATAATACCCGATACATTATCGGAACCAAACAATCTCATCAAGTCGTCTTCCAGAGATATATAAAACTGTGAAGAACCAGGGTCACCCTGTCGTCCGGAACGGCCCCGAAGCTGGTTATCAATTCTCCGACTTTCATGCCTTTCCGTTCCTATGATATGAAGACCACCAGACTGAATTACTTTTTCCTTTTCTTTTCTTGTTATTTCCTGATATTTCTTTAGCATTTCATTATATTCGTTAATTAACTTTTCTTTTTCAAGCGGTTCTATATCTATTTTTTCCTTAAACTCTTGAATAGAACAGTTATATTTCTGCATGAATTCCTCTTCTGCCGAAAGTGCCGGGTTTCCCCCCAACATGATATCCGTCCCCCGGCCGGCCATATTGGTGGCAATAGTTACCATACCACTCCTTCCTGCCTGAGCCACGATATAAGCTTCTTTTTCGTGGTACTTGGCATTTAAAACCTGGTGGGGGACCCCCATCTTTTTCAGCATATCGCTAAGAACTTCCGATTTTTCTATAGATATTGTTCCTACCAGACAGGGCTGACCTGCTTTATACCGCTGTTCAATATCCTCTACTACAGCCTTAAATTTAGCCCTCTCCGTTTTAAAAACCATATCCGATAAGTCTTCCCGGATCATAGGCTCATTTGTAGGAATTATAACTACATCAAGACCATATATTTTCCTGAATTCTTCCTCCTCTGTAGCTGCAGTTCCAGTCATACCGGCCAGCTTATTATACATACGGAAGTAATTTTGGAAGGTAATAGTTGCCAGTGTCTGACTTTCCTTGGCTACCTTAACATTTTCCTTGGCTTCTATAGCCTGGTGCAGCCCATTACTGTAGCGGCGACCGTACATAAGACGTCCTGTAAATTCATCAACAATAATTACTTCACCGTCTTTAATAACATAATCTTTGTCCTTTTTCATTAAAATATGGGCCTTAAGAGCCTGGTTAAGATAGTGGGAAAGCTCCATATTAACATCATCGTATAGGTTTTCTATTCCTAAAAATCGCTCTGCTTTTGCTGCCCCGTCTTCTGTAAGCATTACAGTATTGGCCTTTTCATCTACTGTATAATCTTCTTCTTCTTTTAAACCAGGAACAAAGGTGGAAAATTTCTGGTAATTATCTGTAGACTGCTGGGCCTGGCCTGAAATAATAAGAGGAGTCCGGGCCTCATCAATCAAAATGCTGTCCACTTCATCCACAATAGCATAATTTAATTCCCTTTGAACCAGGTGGTTTTTATCAACAACCATATTATCCCGAAGGTAATCAAACCCAAACTCATTGTTGGTCCCGTAGATTATATCTGCGGCATAAGCTTCTCTTCTCTCCTCTGAACTTAAGCCGTGAACAATCAACCCTACTTCAAGACCTAAAAACTTGTAGACTTCACCCATCCACTCGCTGTCCCTTTTGGCCAGGTAGTCATTAACTGTAATAATATGAACTCCTTTGCCCGTAAGGGCGTTTAAGTACGCCGGAAGGGTTGCCACTAAAGTTTTACCTTCCCCGGTTTTCATCTCGGCATTCCTACCCTGATGCAAAACAATACCGCCAAGAACCTGTACATCGAAAGGCCTCATGCCTACTGTTCTCTTGGCTGCCTCCCTGACTACAGTAAAAGCTTCCGGAAGAATTTCCTCCACCGTTTCTCCGTCATTCAGGCGCCGCTTAAACTCCCGAGTTTTCTCCTTTAAACCGGAGTCGGATAGTGATGATACCTCGTCTTCCAGGTTATTTATTTTCTGAACTGTTTTGTTTAATTTTTTTATTTCCCGGTCATTCATACTTCCAAATATTTTATTTATAAATTTAAGCATTAAATACCCCTCCGTTAATGGGTTAATATTTCGTTAAAATGGGTTAAATATAAATATTTTAAAAAAAGGAACCTTCTTTCGGTTCCTTTTCTCTCCTTAATTATTCTCTACAAAGTCCCTTATCAATTTTACCACTAATTATTTCTAAAAACAAGGTTCTTGTCTTCCCTTCTCCCCTCATGTGCCCTTGAGCCATGGTAATTATGCTTTTCCTGTATAAAATACAAATTTATCTAGTAATCAATTCCGCTGCTAACTTCATCAGTCAATGCCCAAAGCCCTCCGGAAACCAATGAATGCCCTCCGAAAATTACGGGTATGTTGGAGTGAACCGATTCATAAGTAAATTCCCGGGCAAAGGGTTCTTTTAATTTATGATACATACCTAGATCTGAATAGAACCGCTCGCTTTCGGTAAGGCTTAACTTATAATGGGCAAAAAGAACCCGACTGTCAATAAAAGCACAAGCAGCTACTTTTTCCATATATCTAAAGAATTTTTTAACCCCTACCTCCTCCATAAAGAATCCCATCATGGCCTCTACCTCCCCTTGATCCAGGCGCCCTAAAGCTTTCATTCCCCTCTCCTCGGAAAATATGCGGAGTCGACATTTCAAGCTGGTATTCATATGGGCTATTACAGGAGCTCCTATACGACCCATCAAAATAATATCCTCATAATATCCCGCCAGGACTTTTTTGGCCTGGAGCAAGCGGGTTAAATCCAGGTCCATATTATTAATTGTCTCCCGGGTATGTTCACCGGCAAAAGAACTGGCTGCCAGCACCAGAATGTCTGTAGGTGTATCCAGATCAAAGGAAACTCCCAGGGACATAGGCATGAGCTCTAATTCGAAGCCTGCCTCATCCCTCAAAATGTTGGCCAACATATTATCCATTGCAGGCAGATTAATCTCATTGATTAAGTGGGTGGGTCTGAAAGCAACAAGATCAGCAGACTGAGAGTTGTTTGATAGTAAAACTTTAGATCCGGACATAAGAATTTTACAGATTCTGCTTAATTCCTCAGGTTGAATTAAAGGAACACTGGCTCCCCCCACATAAAAAACATTATCTAAACCATGATCATTGATAATACTCTGGAGCATTCTACCAAAATGAAAGTCTTCAGAAGAGGATGTTTCTATGACTTCAACTCCCAGGGAAGCAGCCTCCCGGGCCAGCTCCTGGTAATTGGTAGAGAGAAATATCTTATCAATTTCCTTTACCTCTTTCATTTTACTTATATTATCTAAAAGAACAGCGTATCGAACCTGAACCATGATTTTTTCTACAGGACTTTCAGGGTTACCTCCTTCAAATATTATAACATTCACCTTTTCCCCCATTTATACCCTTCCTTTCTTTATCAGGCTAATAAAGAAAAGTTCAACACAACATATATAAATACCTTCAATTATTATTAAAGCTGATAGTGTTTTAGCAAAAGGTGGCAAGGCACCACACAAAAGCCGGCAGTTAAACACTGCCGGCTTGTCTATCTATGTTATTTTTCTTATTATTCTTAAGACAATTCTGGTTCAATAAGTCCGTAATTCCCATCTTTGCGACGATAGACAACATTCACTACTTCAGTTTCTGCATCAAAGAATACAAAAAAATCATGATCCAGGAGGTCCATCTGCAAAATAGCTTCTTCTACAACCATAGGCTTCATGGCAAAACGTTTAACCCTGACAATTTTTGGTTCTTCCTCTTCTTCTGCCTTTTCTTCCCTGGCTACTTCTGTTTCTTCTGCCAGGGCTCTGCCTAGCTTTTGTTTATTTCGGGTAAGCTTGGCCTTGTACTTTTCTACCTGCTTTTCTAGTTTTTCTACCACATTATCAATGGAAGCATACATGTCCTGGGTAGATTCTTCTCCCCGCAGTATCATCCCATCAAGCAATATGGTAACTTCCACGATGTTATTTTCCCTGGTCATACTGAGGAGAACCTGAGCTTCTGTTTCTTTTTCAAAATACTTGTCTAACTTACCAATTCTTTTTTCTACGTAATTCTGTAGAGCTTCTGTAACATCAATGTTTTTGCCCCGTAAGTTAATTATCAAAAAGCCTCACTCCTTTTCAGGGTTATTATACTATATAATATTCCCTTTTTATACTTAAAAATCCTACCTTACCGTATCTTAAGTTTTGTTAATAAAAGAAAATCCCAAACCTGGATTTGGGATTTTTCCAACTTGCTAAGCATGAATCTATTGATAAATCCTGTTAAGGGATTTTATAGCTTCACAACATTAGCGGCCTGAGGACCTCTGGCCCCTTCAATAATATCAAACTCAACCTTTTCACCTTCGGCTAAAGTTTTAAAACCTTCTTCTTGAATAGCAGAAAAATGTACAAATACATCTCCTTCTCCATTCTCTCTTTCAATAAAACCATAACCCTTTTCCCTGCTGAACCACTTTACTTGACCTAGCATTTTATATTTCATTCCTCCTAATTAAATATTAAATAGACTAAGATATCACAAACTTAGTTACTCTAAAGATTATCATAACTACCCGGTATTGTCAAACTTAAATTATTTTAACATTACCTGCCAATAACTGCCGCATAAAGCGTCTGGGCCCCTCCCTCCTTTAGAACCCTGGCAGCCTCATTTATGGTAGCACCGCTGGTACATATGTCGTCCACAACAAGAAGACAGTTTGCCATTTTTTCTCTTTCTGCTAATTTAAAAGCTCCCTGGACATTTTCCCACCGTTCTGTGCGAGAAAGCCGGGTTTGTGTTTGGGTATCTCTAACTCTTTTTAAAACGTCAAGCACAGGGACATCTAGATGGATAGCCAGTTTATCAGCTAAAATCCGGGCCTGGTTAAATCGCCTTTCTTTTAAGCGGCGGGAATGCAGGGGAATGGGAACTATGCCCTCCGGAGACAACCAGTTTTTTGTTTTTATTTGCAAACCTATTTCCTCGGCCAGGTAGGGAATAAAAAAATCAGCTACTTCTTTTTTCCCTTCATATTTATACATTTTTATTAATTTTTTTAGATTGCCCCGGTAAGGCCCAAGGGCATAAATACCACTGACATAAAGGTCTTTATCAGTGCACCAGGAGCAACTTCCCCATGTATGATCAGAATAAGAGCAAAAGGAACACCCTCCGCTAGATAGGTCCAGTTTTTCCTGGCAGGAGAAACAAACGGTTTTTCCCCCTTTGGTCAGTCCCCGGCAAAGAAAGCAACGGGGAGGATAAACCAGGTCCAGGACAGCTTTTAACCAGTTCAAAATTATACACCTCGAATTATCAATCAATATTATTATGTAACCTCTTCCCCAAAAGAGTATACCTTTCTTCTACTTTATTATTCTTCAAAGCTATGGCCATGGCTTTTTTAGTGCCCACTATAACCACCAGTTTCTTAGCCCTGGTAATGCCTGTATATACAAGGTTTCTCTGTAAAAGGATAAAGTGCTGGGTCACTACCGGCACTATTACCACCGGATACTCGCTCCCCTGGCTTTTATGAACAGAAATAGCATAAGAAAGAACCAGTTCATCCAGTTCATTTAAGCTGTACTTTACTTCCCGGTTATCTTCTAAGTCGGGATAAATTACACCTATCTCTCCCTCCTCAGTATTAATATCCCTTATCCTTCCTATATCCCCGTTATAAACTTCCTTTTGATAATTATTTTTAATCTGCATAACTTTATCCCCAAGGCGATACAATTCGCTTCCATAATTTATCTGCGTCTTATTCTTGGCGGCAGGGTTTAAGGTTTCCTGTAGACAACTGTTTAAATTATCCACCCCTACTAAAGTTTTTCGCATGGGGGTAATTACCTGAATATCCTCAACGGGATTAACGTTTAAATATCGTGATATCCTGTAATGGCATAGATCCAAAATAGTATTTAATATTTTTTCCGGTTCTTCCTGCTGGATAAAGTAAAAATCCTTGTTTTTTTCATTTACCAGGGGAAACTTGCCATTATTAATACGGTGGGCGTTTACAATAATCAAGCTTTCCCGGGCCTGTCGAAATATCTCATCCAAAGTTATTTGGGGTATAACATCAGATTTTATTAGTTCCCGCAAAACATTACCCGCTCCGACCGAGGGAAGCTGGTCGGTATCCCCTACCAGGATTAGCTTACATGTAGAAGGTAAAGCTTTCAGGAGGTTGTACATCAGTAGAAGGTCTACCATGGAAACCTCGTCCACTATTAAAACATCTGTTTTCAAAGGGTTATCTTCGTTTCTCTTAAATCTAAGGTCTCCATCAGAATAACCGTATTCCAAGAGACGGTGTATAGTCCTGGCCTCTCTTCCCGTGGCATCAGTCATCCGGCGGGCTGCTCTTCCTGTTGGAGCAGTAAGAGTTACCTGCATATCTCCTTCCTCAAACAGACTAATTAACGTTCTAATGGTAGTAGTCTTTCCCGTCCCGGGGCCACCGGTTATAATTAGAATACCTTCCTCCAGTGCTTTTTGTAGGGCCTCCTGCTGTTTGGAAGTCAATTTTATACCTATATCATTGTGTTTAATGCCCGCTTTATGGTTCATGCTCAACTGGTAAGACTTTAAGCTTAACAGTTTTCTGGTTATGCCTTTTTCCGCATGGTAAAAGGGAGCAAGATAAAGCAACCTTTCCTGTGTACCCGGCTCCTGCTCCACAAATAATTCCTTTTCATTTATCAGTTCCATGATTTGCTCTTTTATAAGGGGTGTTTCAATTTCCCCCTCTTCATCAGCAAATAGTTTTCTAATCTGGTCATTAATCTCTTCCTCCGGCAAAAAAACATGTCCATTTCCGGCGGCTTCCCATAAAACATATTGAACTGCTGCTTTAATCCTGTGGGGAGAACGAAACTCCATTCCTAATTTAAGTGCTATTTTATCAGCCGTCTTAAAGCCAATACCGGTTACTTCCGTTGCCAGGCGATAAGGGTTTTCCTTAATTTGAGATATCGTATCCTTCTGGTAACGTTTGTATATCTTAACAGCAAGACTGGGACTAACATCGTAATTTTGAAGAAAAATCATAACGTCCCTGATATCTTTTTGTTCTTCAAAACCTTTGGATATGGTTTCCGCCTTTTTTTCTCCTATCCCCTCCACCTCACATAATCGATGGGGGTTTTTTTCTATTACCTCCAGAACTTCATGGCCAAAATAAGAAACCAACTTTTGGGCTGTAGCCGGCCCAATGCCCTTGATTGAGCCTGAACCTAAATATTTTTCAATGCCCTTCAATGTCCGGGGCATAATAGATTCATAGCTTTCTGCTTTAAACTGACGCCCAAATTTTGGGTTATTAACCCACTCGCCCTTTATCTTTAAGGATTCTCCCGGAGTTAAAGATGGAAATATTCCAACTACGGTTATTAGCTTTTCGGTTTTTCCATCAGGCAATAACCTGGCTACCGTAAAATCATTTTCGCTGTTTTGGTATGTAATTCTTTCCAGGGTGCCTTCAATAACCGGCATTTTACTCCTTCTCCCATCTGATTCTTATTCATAAATATCTCAAACAATATTAAGAGGAGGCGGCAACTTCTTTTAAAAGTTTGGCTTTATCTGTTTTTTCCCAGGTAAGGTCTAAATCCTCTCTTCCAAAATGACCATAAGCTGCCAGCGCCCTGTAAATGGGCCTGCGCAGATCCAGGTCCCTTATAATAGCCCCGGGTCTTAAGTCGAAGTGTTCTGTGACTAAATCAGCAATTACTTCTTCAGAAACCTGGCCGGTGCCAAAAGTATCTACCATCACCGAAACAGGCCGGGCCACTCCAATGGCATATGCGATCTGCACTTCACATCTATGGGCCAGCCCTGCGGCTACAATATTTTTTGCCACATACCTGGCAGCATAGGAAGAGGACCTGTCAACTTTAGTTGGATCTTTGCCGGAATAAGCCCCTCCACCGTGGCGGGAAAAACTGCCGTAAGTATCCACAATAATTTTGCGACCGGTTAACCCTGCATCTCCTAAAGGTCCTCCCACTACAAACCTACCGGTAGGATTAACATGAATTATGGTGGATTCATCCAACAGTTGAGAGGGAACTATTTCCTTGATAACATTATCAGTTACATCCCGGCGAATTTGATCCAGGGAAATATCTGGCTTGTGCTGGCAGGAAACTATTACTGTATGAATTCTCTTAGGGACATCATTTTCATATTCAACAGTAACCTGAGTTTTTCCGTCTGGCCTTAGATAGGGCAGCACTCTTTTTTTCCTTAACTCTGCCAATCTCATGGATAATTTATGGGCCAGGGAGATAGGAAGGGGCATTAGCTCAGGAGTTTCATTTACAGCATAACCAAAAACCATCCCCTGATCTCCGGCTCCAACATTTAATGACTCATCAGCATCCCCTTCTCCTGATTTAGCCTCAAAGGACTTGTTTACCCCCAGGGCAATATCAGGGGACTGCTCATCAATAGAAGAAATAACAGCACAAGTATCGCCGTCAAAACCAAACTTGGCTCTGGTATAACCAATTTCTTTAATTGTATCCCTGACTATTTTAGGGATATCAACGTAACAATCAGTAGTTACTTCACCTACCACCAGGACCAAGCCTGTAGTTACTGTAGTTTCCACGGCTGCCCGGGAAAGAGGGTCCTTTTCCAGTATGGCATCCAGCAGTGCATCAGATACCTGGTCAGCTACTTTGTCAGGATGCCCTTCCGTAACCGATTCAGAGGTAAATAGTTTTTTCATGATTTTAACACTCCCTTAAATAAATAATAAAAATATCTTAAAAAGAGGCTCGCACAAAAGCTATCTCTTATTAAGTCAAGAGCTTAACTTCAGGCTAACCCTCTGCCAGGCCGAATAACAGTTCTCCGGAAACAGCCAGCTCATCTCCAATATATGCCTTTCCTTCTCCTCTGCCTATGGAAGACCTCATTTTGGTCATAACAACCTCAATTTTCAGCTGTTCGCCGGGGGCCACCTGTCTTTTAAATCTCACTTTATCAATACCAGCAAAAAGGGCCAGTTTCCCTTTATTCTCCTCAAGGGACAACAGGGCAACGGCACCTACCTGGGCCATGGCTTCTATAATCAATACCCCCGGCATCACCGGATAATCAGGGAAATGTCCGGTGAAATAAGGTTCATTAATGCTTACATTCTTTAAACCTAACGCCCTTTTGCCCGGCTCCAGTTCCAGTATATGATCTATCAGCAAAAATGGTGGCCTGTGGGGAATTATTTTTTGTATTTCTTTAATATCCAACATGTTTCATCACTCCTGGTAAAAAAATAAAAAGCCCTGACCAAACCTCAGGTCCAGGACTTTATTTGCATTTACTAAAGGTTTAGCTTCTTTCCCAATCTTTTTACAGCATCATAAGCCGTAGAATCTTCAGGGAGTTCAACCAGAGGTTTACCTTTTAAGTCATATTCTGCTACCATGGGGTCCAGGGGTATCTGACCCGCCAGGGTTAAACCAGTTTTTTCAATTTCTTCCTTAAGGTTTTCTACGTCTTCTTCATTTTGAGCCTTGGTTACGACAAGATAAATCTCTTCAACCTTGATTTTAACGGACTTAACGATTTCAAAGACTCTTCCGGCAGTACGAATTCCCCTGGCTGAAGAGTCACTGGTTATTATAAGTACATCTACATCACTTACTATCTTGCGGCTTAAGTGCTCCAGGCCTGCTTCATTATCTACAACTACATAATCATAATTTTCTCTTAGCGTTTCCAGGTGCTTTCGCAGTAAATCACTGGGATAACAGTAACAACCCGGCCCATGGGGGTTTCCCATAACTACTAAATCATAGTTATCAGTTTCCAATAGAGCAGTGTGAAGGTTGTACTCAATAAACCTTTCCTTGGTCATCCCGGTAGGAACTTCCCGGGGATCTTTAGTCTTCTCCAGTATATCACTGATACAACTATCTACTTCTAAACCCAGGGCTTCATTAAAGTTAGCATTGGCATCAGCATCTACAGCTAAAATAGAGTTCCCTGGCTTTTCCTCTGCTATATATCTGGTGATAAGCGCAGCCAGAGTTGTCTTGCCTGTGCCCCCCTTACCTGCTATAGCTATTTGCTTTGGCATATATAATAGCTCCTTTCACTTAAATTTTTGCAATCACTAATTAATTATATAAAACAAATATTAAAAATGCAATCTTTATACTACTCAATAGACAACTGGTGTGTTTCTCCCGGGGCCAGTATTACGCATTGAGCTTCTGTTCTTTTTTCTACCTGTTCCTTAAAATCTTCCGGATTACACTCTATAACAGGAAAGGTATTATAATGCATAGGTATAACCGCCCTGGGACTTACCATTTCTGTCGCCATAACCGCATCGGGAATACCCATGGTAAAATTATCGCCAATAGGTAAAATGGCCAAATCTATATCTTCAAGCTGGCCTAAAAGTTTAAGATCGCTGAATAAACAGGTATCACCGGAAAAATAAATAACGTGATCATAGAACTTTACTATAAATCCACAGGCATGTCCCCCGGGTATTCCGGAACCATGGAAGGCAGGCGTAATGCGAACATATCCAAAATCAAAATTGTGCTTTCCCCCCAGGTGCATAGGATGAGCTCTAATACCTCTTGATTCACAGGTTGTGGCTATCTCAAAAGTAGATATGACCATGGCGTCCTGGCTTTTTGCTATTTTTAAAGTGTCTCCCAGGTGATCCATATGCCAATGGCTTAACAAAATGTAATCTGCTTTTACTTCCTCGGCTTTACAGGGAGAAAGAGGGTTGTCATTAAAAAAAGGGTCAAAAAGCAGGGAAGTTCCGTTGCTTTCAATATTAAAACAAGCATGACCATAAAAGGTTACCTTTGTCAAATGAAGAAACCTCCTTAATTTTTTTTAATTATAACATAATTGACTATAAAATGAAAATTTACTATTTTTTTAAAAAACGTTACTATTGGTTGCTTAATGCTTTCTCTATATTGTATAATGAACCTAACTTTTTCAAAGTCATCGAAAGGATGTGTCCCGTGGATATTAGCATTGAAAATATTAAAAAAGAATTTGATAAGGCAGGCTATATATGTGACAGCGAGGTTATCATTACCGTTTACCTGGCCCTGAAACTGGAAAAACCAATACTTATTGAAGGCGAGCCGGGCGTCGGCAAAACCGAGCTGGGCAAAGTCTTAAGCCAGGTATTTAATACGGAACTTATTCGACTGCAGTGCTACGAAGGACTAGACGAAAATAAAGCCCTGTACGAATGGAACTACCAGAAGCAGCTTTTGAAGATCCAGCTTTTAAAAGGCTCCCAGTATGAACAAACCCTGGAGGAAGATTTGTTTTCCAGGGAATACCTGCTGGAACGACCCCTGTTAAAAGCCATTCAGGCGGACAAAAAAGTTGTCCTTCTTATTGACGAAGTAGATAAAACAGATGAGGAATTTGAAGCTTTCCTGTTCGAGCTATTGTCTGATTTTCAAGTATCCGTACCGGAGCTGGGTACCCTTACCACCGGGGATATACCTATCGTGGTGCTGACCAGCAATAATGAAAGGGAACTATCCGACGGATTAAAGAGACGCTGCATATACCTGTATTTAGACTACCCCTCCGTAGAAAGGGAAGTAGACATTATCAAGGCTAAAGTGCCCGGAATAGAAGATAGGCTTACCCAGCAAATAGCCAGGGCGGTTAACTTAATCCGACAGAACGCAGAAATAAAGAAAAAGCCCTCCATAGCAGAAACCCTGGACTGGGCAAGAGCCCTGCTCACTTTAAATCAGGACAGTCTAGATGAAAAAACCATAAAGCAGACCATGAATATCTTGTTAAAAACAAAAGCGGACCTGGATTCTTTCTACCAACATATAGGACCGGTAGCCCTGGATGAATATGCCCGCTCCAAATAGGTGATGACATGAAAAAAACAATGGAAAGCAACATGGTAAGGTTCACTCACCTTCTCCGGCTGTCGGGGATAAAAATTGGCAGCGGTGAAGTTATTGACGCCTTAAACACCCTGCAGGAAATAGATATCTCCCACAGGGAAACGGTTAAAACCGCTCTGCGGGCAGTCCTGATTAAAAGAAAAGGGGAAAGGGAAGTATTTGACCGCACCTTTGACCTGTTTTTTTCACCCATGGAAGAGAAGGAACGGCAACAGATGGAGCACCAGAAAAGAGAAGAACAGAAACAAGAGCAGATGGAACAGGCCGAAGAAGACCTGACCTTTGATCAGCAAGAAATGGATCTGAGCGAAGAAGAAAAGCTGACCTACGGCCAGATGCCCGAAGAAGAAAAAGAAAAAATTAAAAATTACCTGGATAATGCCGAACAAGGAATGACCCGGGAATGGGAAAAAAGCGTAAAACCTATGCTGGAGGTTGTGGTAAAAGGCGCCTTGAGAAGATGGATGAATCAGCACAAGGATGAGGTGGATCTACAAAATTTTCAGCATACCGGGGATGATGAATTAGACTCTATCCTGGAAGACCTGGGACAGAACGCCCCCTCCCGGGAGGACCAGCTCATGTATGAAGATATGCAAAATATTGATAACAAAGATATCCCCAAAGCAAACCAACTTATCAGAAAGCTGGCCCGCCACCTGGTCACAAGAATCACCCGGCGCTACAAGCGGAGCAAAAAGCACCAGATGCTGGACCTGCGCCGTACCATTAGGGAGAATATACGGTTCGGGGGAACCATGTTCAAGCTGAAGTATCGCAGCAAAAAGATACAAAAACCAAAGCTAGTGCTTATATGTGATGTCTCCGGTTCCATGTCCAGTTACGCCAGCTTTGTCCTGCAGTTTATTTATGGAATCCATTCTGTGCTGGGACAGATAGAAACTTTTATCTTTTCCGACAACCTGGAAAGAATAACTCCTTACTTTCAGCCGGGAAGCGACTTTAACCAATTAATGGTAGACATTATGAACAAGAGCAAGGTATGGGGCGGGGGAACGCGGCTGAACAAAACCCTGCAGACTTTGCAGAAGGAATATTCGGAAGCCATAACCGGTGATGCCTATATAATTATCCTTAGTGATACTAAAACGGAAGCTCCTTCAGAAACCTTAGAAGAACTTTTAAAGATAAAAAAACAAGCCAAAGATATCTTATGGCTAAACACCCTACCGGAGGAAGAATGGGCCAATTCTAAAACAACCAGGATCTTTCAAAAGCATGTAAAAATGTACCCCTCCAATACTCTAAGTGACGTAGAAAAAATTACCCGGAGTAAAATCTTTCAGTAAAAT
>PWHX01000016.1 GCA_003555415.1 Syntrophomonadaceae bacterium
TAGTTTTTTTACGGGGCTTTATTAAACATTTCTTTCCAAAGCCAATTAAATCTTCCCGGCCGGCCTTTTTTAAAGCCTCAAAAACCAGATGATAATTTTTCGGCTCCTTATACTGTATCAAGGCCCTTTGCATAGCCTTTTCATGGGGAGATTTAGGGACATATACTTTTTCCATGGTCCGGGGGTCAAGTTCTGTATAATACATGCAGGTGGATAGGGTGCCTGGCGTGGGATAAAAGTCCTGTACCTGCCTGGGACTATGTCCGATATCCCTCAAATATTCCGCCAGCTGAATAGCCGCATTCAGATCGGAACCGGGATGGCTGGACATAAAGTAGGGAACCAAAAACTGATCCATGCCGTGCTTTTTGTTTATAGCTTCATATTTTTTTACAAACTTTTCATATACTTCAGGGTGAGGCTTCCCCATTTTTTTAAGAACCTGAGGTGCTATATGTTCAGGCGCTACCTTTAGCTGCCCACTTATGTGATGTTTGCATAACTCCTCAAAAAAATCCTGTTTCTTGTCATATACCAGGTAATCGTACCTGATTCCGGAGCGAATAAAAACTTTTTTAATACCCTCCAGTTTCCGGATCCTTCTTAAAAGTTCCAGATATTCGGAATGATCTATTTCAAGATTTTTACATGGTTTGGGGAAAAGACACTTTTTATCCTGACATACCCCATGCTTTTGTTGTTTTTGACATGCCCTCTTTCTAAAATTTGCCGTAGGCCCTCCTACATCATGGATATAACCCTTAAAGTCTTCCTCCCTGGTTATTTCTTCTGCCTCTTCAACAATTGAGAGGATACTTCTTGCTTGAACGGTTCTTCCCTGGTGAAAGTGCAGGGCACAAAAGTTACAACCTCCAAAACAACCCCTGCTGCTTACCAGGCTATGTTTTACTTCTTTTATAGCTGGTACTCCTCTCATTTTGCTGTACATGGGATGGTATGTTTTTGTGTAGGGCAGCAGGTATATGCTGTCCAATTCCTGGGTAGACAAAGGTTCTGGCGGAGGATTTTGAACTACAAATTTATTATGCCTGTATGGCTCAATTAAAGGAAAAGCGCTAACTGAATCGGTATTTCTGTACTGGATCATAAAACTTTTAGCATACGTTTTTTTTGAAGCAAGCACATCATCATAAGAAGGTAGTGTTTCCCCTTCATATACGCCTTCTATGTTTTTACATTTATATACGGTACCCCTGACATAGGTTATATCGTAAATTGAAAGACCGCTTTTTAGAGCTTCTGCTATTTCAATAACCTGTTTTTCCCCCATCCCGTATACCAGCAGATCAGCCTTTGCATCCAGGAGGATAGATCCCCGCACCCTGTTATCCCAATAGTCATAATGGGCTAACCTTCGTAAGCTGGCTTCTATGCCTCCCAGGATAACAGGGACGTTCTTGTAGGCTTCTTTAGCTTTCTGGGAATATACTATAACCGCCCGATCAGGCCGAAGGCTCCCCTGCCCCCCGGGAGAATAAACATCTTTTTTTCTTCTTTTTTTTGCTGCTGTATAATGATTTACCATGGAATCTATATTGCCACTGGTAATAAAAAAACCCAGTAAAGGTCTCCCCAGTTTTTTAAAGTTATTCAAATCTCTCCAGTCCGGCTGGGCTATAATGCCTGCTTTAAAACCGTAGGCCTCCAAGATTCTACCAATAATTGCCACACCAAAGGAAGGGTGGTCTACATAGGCGTCCCCGCTGATAATAATAAAATCAAGCTGATCCCACCCTCGCTCTTTCATATCCTCTTTTGAAACAGGTAAAAGTGTTTTTCCCATTTATATTCCTCACATGCTTCCTATGTTATCGTCAATTTCAGAAAATAGTTTATGCCAGCTTAAGCTTAATTATCCTGTCCAGACTTTTTTCGAATTTCTTGTCGTCTTCAGATGACCTTTTTTTTGGTCCTTTTGTTCTACCACCGCTGCGCCGGTGCCTGGCCATGGTTTCCCTGGCTTCCAGTAAAAACTCAATATTTTCACTGCGATACTCTTTTCCATTTTGACTCAAACAAAAGACCCCCCGACCCAGCAGCATCGCTGCCAGACCCCAGTCCTGTGTTACAACCAGGTCTCCTGGCTCTGAAAGGTTCAATACTTTAATATCTGTTTCCTGGGAAGCATCTCCCACAACAATATGATAATCGGACTCAATATTATGGTTGAAACTAGCAACTGTCCATACCGGAACATCATAATTGCGACCGATTTTCAAGCAGATGGACAGTACCTGTTTGGGGCAGGCATCGGCATCAATAAGTATTTTCATAATTTTGATCCCCCCTGTGTTTAAAAGCAAACTGCTACAATTTTATGCCTATTCATATGATCGTTCATCGGAACATTTATCCTTCCTCAGGATGACGATAGGGTCTGGTCCCGAAAGCCACCTAGTCTACAGGACATATCATAGCTCACACCCCGCTTAACTTCTTTCCAGGCGCCTACTAGTAACCCAGGGGAATTATCAATAAGGGTTCTGCTTCAAGCTGTAACAAAGATGCAACCTCCTCATCATCAAAAGCACCTACTATTACACTGCCAATATCCAGAGCCTCAGCCTGAAGGGAAATATTTTGAGCCACGTGAGCTGCCTCCATATGTACATACCTTTCCCCCCGTTCCCTATAGCGGCTTACTGTTCTATCATAAACTGCCGCCAGAACTATATTCACTGGTGCTTCGGCAATAAAGCCCTGTCCCAGAGCTGCTGATGCCAGCTCTTCATCGAGTTTCCCAGAAGCTAATTGAATAAGATCATGCTCTGTTGTGTCGTATTTATACAAACCTGCGGCAACTTCATTCATATTTCCAGCTAAAACGTAAAGGTCGATGGCATAAGTAGCGCCTGCTGAAGGAGATGTTCTGGTAGCACCGCTTACCCCATCTATATTGACGCCTTGTCCGGCCCAAAGAAGTTGACCCACTGTATCAACGGAAAGTGGCTTATCTGTAAAACTTCGACTGGAAACCCTTTTGTAAAGAGCTTCTTCCACAGAGACATCACCTTCTTTTTGAGGCAAATCGAAGCTAATTCGGAGCGCTTCATTTTTTTGTTCATTGAGCTCTTGATCATCACCCAACAGGAAGTCACAGGAAAAAGAAAAAAACAAAATAAAGCTTAATACTGCACAAAGTATAGTAACACGAATAATAAAACCCCCTTTCTGGAAATCCCAGGATAAAAAACAAACAAAAGAGATCATATTAAATATTCTTAAACTAAAATTCTCCTTTTCTTAATACTTTCCTTTCAAAAATAATAGACATTTTGATAAAAAATGTGGTTTAATAGGTATAATGAAAATAAAATAATAATGAGCAGAGGAGAAAAAAATGAAAAGAAAAAAATTATTTTCCACAAAACTAGTTATTTTACTATTATTAGTCATCTTCCCCCTGGTTTTTATCATGCCAGGCTGCCAGGAAGCAGAACTGGATCCCAGCAATGAGCAAGGTTCTAACCTGGAACCGGGTCCATGCCCTGATCAAAATGATAAAGATGAAGAGGAGCAAGGTATGACTTTACCGTCTACCAAAGAAGTTGTGCAGGTTCTTGAAGGCATGGAAGAAAAAACGGTTATGTCTTTACATGAAAGCAAAATGGGATACTATATTTACATCGACCAGGAAAGATACCAGCTGGAAGAATTAAATGGTGTCGACAAAATTACCCCCCGGGCAAAAGCAGAAAATCTACCGGAAGTATTAATGGAAATCACCCGGGAAGTTGATAAAAAGCCCCAAGATATGGCCTCTCAGATAAAAGATGAATTAAAGGAAAAATACCAGGTAGAATTTCATGAAGAGGTTGATAACCCTCTGGAAAGTATCTATCTGTATGCCGAAGGTAAAAACAGTGATGACACCGTAGTGCGTTATTATCTGGTAGAGGATTCTCAAGAGGGAACCCTTGTTATTAAACAAAAGTTATTCATAGAAGCAATAGAAGGCCACGGAATAAGATTTGATAATATGCTTCAGGAGTTAATAATCGCGGATAAATAATACCCCGGTTACTTAACTGAGCCAACTACAAAGTGTCAAGGTGACAAATGCCCGTCCCCTTGGCACTTTGTTTTTTGAATAATTTAGCTTTGGGAAAGGAAACATA
>PWHX01000147.1 GCA_003555415.1 Syntrophomonadaceae bacterium
ACATAGCAATAAAAGGGTTCATCTCATTATAACTTATATAAATAACCAAATTCAAGATAGATTATGTATTAAAAACATGAAACGCTTTAATATTTTAAAAAATTAATAAAATTAACAACAAAACAATATATAAAAAAAACATCAAAAGTTATTCCTTTTGATGTTCAAAAACCTCATTGAGAATATCCAACATTTGCTCCTCATCTACCCCTTTAGCTAAAACTAATTCACTTAATAAAATTTGTTTGGCACTCTCAAGCATTTTTCTTTCTCCGGTAGAAAGACCTTTTTCCCGTTCCCTTATCATCAAATTTCTGACTACTTCAGCTACCTCGAAAATATTTCCGCTTTTTATTTTCTCCATGTTCATTCTGTAGCGGCGGTTCCAGTTTGAAGTGATTGCAGCATGATGTTGTCTTAAAACATGGAATACCTGGCTAACGCCCTCTTCATCTATGATTTCTCTTAATCCTATTTCTTGCACATTGTCTAAAGGGATCATAACTTTCATTTCTCCAATGGGCATTTTCATGATATAATACTTTTTAATAGCGCCAAGTATTTCTTTTTCTTCTATAGCTTCAATAATACCTGCACCATGCATTGGATATACGACTTTATCACCCACACTAAACATAGTTAAACCTCCTAGTATAAATACAATTATATTTTAACATACTAAAGACTTTATGTCAATTTAAGTGACATTTACAGAATTATTTGCTAATTATTAATTGCTGCCTGTAATACTTAATTAGGTAACTAAATATAAAACAAATAGAATTGACAAAGGATATTAAATACCCATATAATTAATGTTAAATAATTGTTTTAATCCAAACTATTTTAAGAGGTGAAAAAATGAAGAATGATATAAGTCATTTTCAGGGAAAAGTGGAACAACTACTTATCAGACACCGGAGCGTTCTTGACAGCCTGTCAAAGTATCAGGAAACTAATGCTAAAGTAAACAGGGCTATAACTAAAACCATAACTTTTTGCGGCTGCCTTACAGTAAATGCTTCTTCACAAGACGTGCCGGAAGATGCGAACTTTAAAGATTTAAAGGAGTATACAAACACTCATTTAGACGGCTGCCTCTGTGAACAGTGCAAAGACATAATTGAAGAAAAGATAGGAAATAATCTTTTTTATATGGCAGCAATATGTAATTTGCTGGATTTGGATATGGATGACATTATTGAAAAAGAACTTGATAAGATTTCAACATTAGGACGTTTTAATCTTTCCTGATTGTGATTTAAAAAAAAGCCAACTCTAAAGCTTCAGCCAGCGTGGTAATTCCCCTGGTTCCTTTAAGGTTCCCTCCCCCTGAATTCTTTAATCCTGATGAAGGAACCAGGGAACGATTAAAACCTAGTTTCTGCCCTTCTGCTATACGCTTTTCTAACCCGTTAACTGATCTGACTTCTCCTGTCAGACCTATTTCACCTATAAATATATCCTGGGAATTGATAGGAATATTTTTAAAGCTGGAGGCCAGACAAACTGCTATTCCTAAATCTACAGCCGGTTCATTTAACTTGACACCTCCTACTACATTTAAGTAGGCATCATGGTCCTGCAAAAATAAACCAACTTTTTTTTCCAGGACTGCCATTAGTAATGCAACACGGTTGCTGTCAAGACCTGTAGTCATGCGTCTGGGATTACCGTGCCTGGTAGGAGTAACCAACGCCTGTATCTCGATTAGCAGCGGCCTCGAGCCCTCCAGGCTGGCTACCACAACTGAACCAACAGTATTCTCTGTTCTCCTGGATAAAAATACTTCTGAGGGGTTTTTTATCTCCACAAGTCCTTTTTCTCTCATGTGAAAAACACCCAGTTCATTGGTTGAACCGAACCTGTTTTTTACACCCCTTAAGAGTAAATAATTATGATGGGGATCCCCCTCCAGGTAAAGAACACAATCTACCATATGCTCCAGCAACCTGGGTCCAGCTACAACCCCTTCTTTTGTAACATGTCCTACTGTGAAAACGCTCATATTATTCATTTTTGATATCTGCATCAGCTCTGCTGTTACTTCCCTTATCTGGGTCACAGTACCAGGCATTGAGGACAATTCAGGCCTGTACATAGTTTGTATCGAGTCAATAATTAATACTTCTGGATTGACTCTTTTTACATGCTCTTTAATGGTTTCAAAATTAGTTTCCGGCAGGATGTAAAGGTGCTTTCCTTCAAGCTGCAGCCTCTGTCCTCTCATTTTCAACTGACCTGCAGATTCTTCCCCACTGACATATAAAACTTTTATACTCTTGCTTAGAAAACCAGCTGCCTGCAGCATCAGGGTAGACTTCCCTACACCGGGACTTCCACCGGTTAAAACAACCGATCCCCTGACCAGGCCACCTCCCAATACCAGATCCAGTTCAGAAAAACCAGTATTAATCCTTTCCGCCTGCACAGGGTCTATTTCATGGTACGGTTGAAGTAAAGCGGGCTCTAATTGACCGACCTTCTCCCGGGAATCATTTTTGAAAAATTCCTGGAAAGTATTCCAACCATCACAGTTTGAACATCTTCCCATCCACTTGAAAGTTTCATAGCCACACTCCTGACACTGAAACATTTCTTTTTTCTTCATCTGACCACCGCCTTATATGCTATCAAACTTATGTTTGTCCTATTATACCAAAAATCAAATAACTTTGGAAGAATGTTTTGCATAAAAACAACCAGTTAAGAAAACACTAAAAACAGCCAGGCTACTCACTTTATTAAACAGCAAGGATGCATAAAATGAATTATGTTTTTACTCCTGAAAAAGTGTTTTTTCAAGAAGATTCCTTATCTTACCCCCTGGGGCAAAAACTTTATAGCAGTTTTAAAAGCAAAGGTATACCCATAAAAATAATGAAATCTATAAGAATAACCAGTCTGTCTGAAAAAACACCAGAGGAAAGATACCGGCAGGCCAAGAGAATTTTAGCAGTAACCGTGAAAAAAAGCCTCCGCTTTGCCACCTGTAAACCTTCTGCACATTTTCAGCTGCCTTTGAGTACCAGCTGCCCGGGGAGATGTGAGTACTGCTACCTACAAACTACACTGGGGACACAGCCTTATTTAAGGGTTTATGTTAACCTGGACCAGGTTCTCCAAAAAGCTCAGGAACATATTGAAAGTAGAGCTCCCCGGGTCACCCTGTTTGAGGCCAGCGCTACCTCCGATCCGGTAGCCCTTGAACCGTGGACAAATTCTCTTTACAAGGTTATTCAGTATTTTGGAAAACAAAGATACGGCAAACTGCGATTCGTTACTAAATTTACCGGAGTTGACACTTTAATCAAGGCAAAACATAACGGAAACACCCATATAAGGTTCAGCTTAAATTCTGATAAGGTAATCAAAAACCACGAGAAGGGAACTCCTCCCTTACACCAGCGGTTGGAAGCGGCTCAAAAAATTGCCCGGGCAGAATACCCCCTGGGATTCATCCTGGCACCTCTTTTAATTTACCCCGGCTGGGAAAAAGATTACAGGACATTACTGGAAGTGATAAAAAAGAAAATAACTTCTTACGAAAAAAATAATTTAACCTTTGAATTGATAACCCATCGTTTTACAAAAAGGGCAAAAAATATTATTCTGGAACGTTTTCCCGGCAGCCAACTCCAAATGGAAGAAAGTAAACGTCAATTTAAATGGGGGCAATTTGGTTATGGAAAATACCTCTACCTGCCCGAAGAAAGGGAGAAAATAAAGTCTTTCTTCCTGGAAAATATAGAGGAACTTTTCCCCGAGGCCCACGTAGAATATTTTATATAAAAAAACTGCTGTAACTTACAGCAGCCTTAAATTTCACTGGTCTCATATAATTCTAAAACTTCCTTTTTTAGTTCCCTTACCAGCTTATTAACCCCTTTTTTTACCGGGGGACTAAGCTTTGATTTAAATTTTCCCCTCTCTTTTATCTCTATTCCTTGTATGATCAGTTTATCAGGCATTTTCTCCGGACACTGTTCCATCCCCAATTTATATGCGTCAACTAAATTAAACCCATGGATAGAATACCCTAAAAGTTCTTCAGGAGGATAACCATTGGTTTCAAAACGAAAAATAGTCCCCGGTTCTTCACCCCTTACCATGGCATCGATTAAATAAATACATTGAGCTTCAATAATATAATCCAATAAAAAAGTGCCAGGACGGCCAATTTCCAGTATTTTTACTTTATTAGGCATTCTATATTTATTCATCTTCCTTACAGCATGAATACCTGCTCCTTCATCGGAGGCAAGTATGTTACCACATCCCAGAATCTTTATATCCATAGGATTACACCCCATTATCATAAAAAATATTTTATCCGTATATTATACTTATTATATAGTTCTCGATAAATTTCAAAATTCCTCTGAATTTTTTGAATATTTTAAATATTTTTTAAATGGTATTTCCAAAACAGGGTGTTATTACAGGTAACCAGGCTTTTCTGCTAACTTTTTCTGCTTCCCGGTTTAACAGCAGGCACTCCTTTTTCACATAACGGACAGTTTTGTGGAGAATAAGTTTCTATATTAAAGGATATTAAACTGGTAAAAGGCTTTCCCAGGTCAGCTTTCCCTTCACTTCTGTCCACAAAGGAAGAGACTCCCACAACTTCTGCACCTTCCTTAACTGTAAGATCTATCACTTCTTTAACAGAACCTCCTGTGGTAATGACATCTTCTACTATTAGAATTTTTTCTCCTTTAGACACTTCAAAACCCCTGCGGAGTGCCATTTTGCCATTTTCTCGCTCAGCAAAAACAGTCCTGCATCCTAAATTCCTTGCTGCTTCATAGGCAATAATAATACCCCCCATGGCTGGACCTACTACCAGCTCTATTCCTTTATCTTTATAAGGCTCAATAAGTAAACTACATAATTCTTCCGTATATTCCGGATATTGGAGAACCTGGGCACACTGCAGGTATTGCTTGCTGTGTCTCCCGGAGGTTAATAAAAAGTGTCCTTCTAAAAGAACACCGGTTTTTTCAAAAATTTCTAATACTCTATCTCTCATAATATAAAATTCTCCTTTTACATGTGTTTTTTTACAGTGTTTAATAAATGTCTTTCTAAGGTATTTCCGACAATATATTGTTTAAAGCTTCCCGGGGGTCTGGGGCAGCGGTTACCGGCCTTCCTATTACCAGGTAATCTGAACCTAAAGCTAAAGCCTGGGCAGGAGTGTGAACCCTTTCCTGATCATCCCGGGAAGCCCAGGAAGGCCTCACTCCCGGTGTAACTATTAAAAAATCTGGACCACAGCTTTTCCGTATTATAGATACCTCCCGGGGAGAAGCGACAACACCCCTTAAGCCTGCCTTCCGGCAAAGCACCGCCAGGTCAGACACCTGCTGATCCAGGGATTTGTTTACCCCCAGTTCCCGGGTTAAGACCTCCTGGCTCATGGAGGTAAGAACAGTTACACCTAAAACCTGGGGAACTTCTTTTAAGTTTAGCTTCCCGGCTGTTTCTTTAGCAGATTCAACAGCTCCCTTGAGCATGGCCTCCCCCCCGGAGGCATGAACGTTAAACATGTCTGCCCCCTGGCGTACAGCTACAGCTGAAGCAGCAGCCACTGTATTGGGTATGTCATGAAACTTAAGGTCCAGAAAAACCTTTACCCCTTTTTCCTTTATCAGGGAAATGATTTCGGGGCCCTGGCTGTTAAACAGCTGCATGCCTATTTTAAAATAACTGACCTTTCCTTTTAGATCCTCCACCAGCTCCAGAGCTTTTTCCCGGCTATCCACATCTAATGCTATAATAATCATAATTCACAATCCTCCCGGGCTGCACCCTTTATTTGATTTATATTAGAAATATTATTATCCTGTAAAAAATTCTCCATCCCCTCAATAATCTCACAAATTGCCCGGGGGTCAACAAAATTAGCGGTGCCTACAGCTACAGCTGTCGCTCCTGCCATGATAAACTCCAGGGCATCTTCTGCTGTCATGATTCCACCCATACCGATTACCGGAACCTTAACCTTCTCAGAAACCTGCCAGACCATGCGCAGGGCTATAGGTTTAACCGCTGGACCGGATAGCCCTCCCATGATATTGCCCAAAACCGGTTTTCTCCGATTAACATCAATGGCCATGCCTAAAAGAGTATTTATCAAGGAAAGGGCATCGGCACCGGCCTCTTCTACAGCCAGGGCTATTTCCACAATATCCGTTACATTTGGTGACAGCTTAACTATTAAGGGCTTGGTTGTTACCGACCTCAAAGTTTTAACCAGCCGGCAAGCAGATTCTACATCGGTTCCAAAAGCCATCCCGCCTTTTTTTACATTTGGACAGGATATGTTAACCTCCAGCCCATGGACCTCCTCCAGGGGATCAAGGGTCCGGGCCAGTTCTATATATTCTTCCTCCAGATTAGCCGCTATATTTATTATTAGGGGCACATTTTTATTCTTAAGGTAAGGAATTTCCTGGCGAATAACAGAATCAATCCCGGGATTTTGAAGTCCTACGGAATTAAGAATTCCGGCAGCCGTTTCGCAAATCCTGGGAGGAGTATTGCCCTTTCTGGGCTCTAAGGTAGTACCCTTTACCACCAGGGCACCCAGGTCCTCTAAATCTAAAAAGGAAACATACTCCCTTCCATACCCGAAACACCCGGAGGCACTCATAACAGGGTTTTTCATTCTAATACCAGCTATTTCTACAGATAAGTCAATCATAAATAACCTCCTCCAGGGAAAAGGCAGGCCCCTGGGCACAAACTTTTTTATAAACAGTTTCCTGTGCTCCCTTCTCACCGGTTTTTATAGGGAAAGCACATCCCAGACAGGCTCCAACACCACAGGCCATTATTTCCTCCAGGGAAACCTCTCCTTTAAGTTGAAAGTCAGCGGCTACCCGGGCTACCTCCTTCAGCATGGGACGGGGACCACAGGTGTAGAGGCGGTGAAAAGAGTTTTCCCCCAGCTTTTCTTTTAAGAGCTCCGTTACCAGACCCTTAAAACCTGCCGAACCATCTTCCGTTGCTACACAGGGTTTAAGCTTTAACTCCTGCAAATCCTCAGTACCTACCAGTTCACCTTCTGTTCTGGCTCCCAGCAGCACTTTTACGTGGACACCCTTTTTTAAAAGTGCTTTGACCAAAAGATAAAGGGGGGCCATACCTACGCCTCCGGCTACCAGTATTACCTTCTCATCCTCCTCCCAGAAGGTAAAAGGACGTCCCAGGGGACCCATTAAATCCAGCTTATCATGGGGAGGCCTGAGGGCTAAAATACTTGTTCCCCGGCCCACAACTCTGTATATTATGGAAATCTCTCCACGGCTTTTATTTGTATCATATATACTGAACGGTCTTCGGAGTAAAGGGTCATATCCCCCGTCTCTTACCCTCAGGTGGACAAACTGCCCGGGCTGGACTTCGCTGGATATCTCCGGAGCATAAAGGTCCAGCCTGTATAAGCCGGCTGCTTTTTTTACGTGTGCTGTTATTTCAGCCTTAATTGAAAAGGACATATATATACTTCCTTTCATCTTTATGCTATATATTCTTTAATGGCGGAAATTTTAAAAATGATAGATCGGAGTACTTTTAAAATAGCCGCTGCAGTATCCAGAGAGGTAAGGCAGGGCATGGATTGCTCCACTGCAGCTCTCCTGATTTTAAAACCATCCCTTTCTGGCATTTTTCCCTTGGTTAACGTGTTTATAACCAGGCTTACTTCTTCCTTTATTATCAAGTCAAGGAGGTTGGGGGATCCTTCCCTAATTTTGTTTACAACGGTTACCTCAATCCCCTCCTGCTGACACTGTTTTGCTGTTCCCGCAGTGGCATATATTTGATAGCCCAGGTCAGCGAATCCTTTAATCAAGGATACTGCTTCCCTCTTATCCTTATCCGCCACTGTTACCAGTATGGCTCCCTCCTTAGGCACTACCATACCTGTAGCCAAAAGAGCTTTATAAAGGGCCTTGGAGTAGTCCTCGTCCACTCCCATTA
The DNA here is from genome assembly GCA_003555415.1 of Syntrophomonadaceae bacterium. Classification (GTDB taxonomy): domain Bacteria; phylum Bacillota; class Dethiobacteria; order SKNC01; family SKNC01; genus PWHX01. The sequence continues at coordinate 7,990 of PWHX01000147.1, forward strand.
CCTCCCCTGTGGATTTCATTTCTGGACCCAGGGAAATATCAACTTCAATCATTTTGGCAAAGGAAAAGACGGGAGCCTTTATAGCTACAAACTTGGGCTTGTCGTATAGTCCGCTGCCGTATCCCAGTTCCTTTAAAGTCTTGCCCATAATAATCTTGGTAGCCATATTTATCAGGGGTATCCCAGTTACCTTACTAATATAAGGCACTGTTCGGCTTGAACGGGGGTTAACTTCAATTATATAAGGAACTCCTTTTTTCACTACGAACTGTATGTTTACCATCCCTTTAACCTTCAGGGCTTTGCATATCCGGGTAGTATAGTCTATTACCTTGGTTTCCGTTTCGGGACGGAGATTCTGGGCGGGATATACGGCAATACTGTCCCCCGAATGCACTCCGGCTCTTTCTACGTGCTCCATAATGCCCGGCACGAAAACGTCTTCTCCGTCGGAAACAGCATCTACTTCTATTTCAATACCGTTTATATACTTATCAACTAATATAGGGTGTTTGGGAGAAACCTTAACAGCTGTTTTCATATAAGTAATAAGTTCATTCTCATTGCATACAATTTCCATGGCCCTCCCCCCCAGAACGTAAGAAGGTCTAATAAGAAGGGGGAAACCAATTTCCCCGGCAATTTTCCGGGCATCTTCCATGGAGAACCCGGTTTTACCAGGCGGCCTGGGGATATCCAACCTGTTCAAAAGCTGTTCAAACTGTTCTCTGTCTTCTGCCCTGGCAATTTCTGTATAGGATGTGCCCAGAATTTCTATCCCGGCTTCATGCAAAGGCGCTACCAAATTAATAGCTGTCTGTCCCCCGAACTGCACAATTACTCCCAAGGGGTTCTCCTGTTGGATAACATGCAAAACATCTTCAGTAGTCAAAGGTTCAAAATAGAGCCGATGGGCTGTATCAAAATCAGTACTTACTGTTTCCGGGTTATTGTTAATTATGATTGATTCTACTTCAACTTCTTTAAGGGCCCAGGCAGCATGGACGGAACAATAATCGAATTCAATACCTTGGCCGATACGGATAGGCCCAGACCCCAGCACTATAACCTTTTTCTTATCTCCTGAAGTTTGGGCTTCGTTTTCTTCTTCATAAGTGGAATAATAATAAGGGGTAACGGCATCAAATTCAGCAGCACAGGTATCCACCATTTTAAAAACCGGTTTTATTCCCAGGTTGTATCTCAATTGCCTGATATCCTTTTCCTCTCTATGCAAAAGAGAGGCTATTTCTCCATCAGAAAACCCAATTTTTTTAAATATACCCAGATTCTCTTTATCCAAACCCTCAAAACCAGTGGCCTTTATTTCATTTTCTTTGTCAATAAGGTTTTTAATTTTATGAAGGAAAAAATAGTCTATTTTGGTAATGCTATTTATCTCCTCCAGGCTCATGCCCCTTCTTAAAGCCTCAGCTAAGATAAAAATCCTTTCATCATCCGCCCTGGCCAGCCTGTGATAAATTTCCTCCTCTATCAAACTGGAAGCACTGGGAAGCAGCAGACCGTTAACATCTATTTCCAGGGAACGAAGAGCCTTCATTAATGCTGACTCCAGGGTCCTGTCAATAGACATAACTTCCCCTGTAGCTTTCATCTGGGTTCCCAGGGAGCGGTCCGCAGCATTAAATTTATCAAAGGGCCACCGGGGGATTTTAACTACTACATAGTCAATACTGGGCTCAAAACAGGCTGTGGTTTTTAAAGTCACCGGATTTTGAATCTCTTCCAAGTTTAAACCCACAGCAATTTTTGCCGAAACTTTGGCTATAGGATAGCCTGTAGCTTTAGAAGCCAGGGCACTAGACCTGCTTACCCGGGGATTAACTTCAATAATGTAATAGTCAAAACTGTAAGTATCTACGGCCATCTGAATGTTACAACCGCCTTCAATCCCCAGGGCTTTCATGATTTTAAGACAGGCCTTCCTCAGGCGGTTAAATTCCACGCTGGTCAGTGTCTGGGTAGGGGCTACCACTATACTGTCCCCCGTATGAATACCCATGGGATCTATGTTTTCCATACTGCAAACCATAATACAGTTTCCCCGACTATCCCGCATCATTTCAAACTCTATTTCTTTCCAGCCTATAACACTTTTTTCAATCAAAACCTGATTAATCATGCTGTAACGAAGTCCCCGGGCCACTATCGCTTCCAGCTCCTGGGAATTATGGGCAAAACCGCCGCCGGTTCCCCCCAGGGTATAAGCCGGTCGAATTATAACGGGATAACCTGTTTCTTTAATAAATTCTTCAGCATCCTGCAGCGAAGATACTATGGCGCTTTCCGGAACCGGCTCGTCTATATCCCTCATCATGGACTTGAATTTTTCCCTGTCCTCGGCCTTTTTAATGGTATCCAGGGGAGTCCCTAAAAGCTCTATATTTTCCCGTTCCAACACTCCCATCTCCGCCAACTCTACAGCTATATTCAAGCCCGTCTGCCCTCCCAGGGTAGGCAGCAGGCCGTCAGGCTTTTCTTTTTTTATAATCCGGGCCACAAATTCAGGAGTTAGCGGCTCGATATAAACTTTATCAGCAATATGGGGATCTGTCATAATAGTTGCGGGGTTGCTGTTTACCAGTATAACTTCCTCAATGCCTTCTTCTTTTAATGCCCGGCAGGCCTGAGTTCCCGCATAATCAAATTCAGCTGCCTGTCCTATAATAATAGGACCGGAACCTATAACCATAATTTTCTTTAAATCTTCTCTTTTTGGCATACTCCCCCATCCTTTCTGCTATTTTATAACATATTGTTAAACTGGGAATAAAAAGTTTCTTCCCCCTCCAGTGAAGCCACCGGTATGGGATAATACTGAAGGGCTAAAACAGGCAGCTCCTTATGCCGCAGCCCCTCCACAGTACCGTCATGAATATTCTCCTGGGCAACAATCAGTCCAGTTTTCCCCAGGCTCTCTTCTTCTACCACATAACCATGGTTCTGCTGGGTGATGGATATTTTATCTTTAAAAAGGTCTTTTACCGGGTAATTAGCTCCCCGATGGCCAAACTTCATTTTTTTCAACCTGGCTCCAAAGGCCATGGCTATAACCTCCATCCCCACACCTATGCCCATGGTAGGCAGCTGTTTAATAGCAGTTTTTAAGTTCCAGGCCAGCTCTTCCAACCCCAGGCCTCCCTCAGGTCCGCTGGAAAGCACCAGTCCCTGGGGGTCATAACTTAAAATTTCTTCTGCTGAGGTGCCGGCAGGCACTACAGTGAGGCGGCAGTTATGATTGATTAAAGCTTCCAGGAGTCCTTTCCCCAACCCCAGGTCAACCACTACCAGGTGATTATCTCCCTCCCCAAAGGTAGCTATTCCTTCTATGGTAACTTCCCCTGTAAAGTCCTGGCAGGTTGCGTCATAATTTTCAAACCATTGGGGATCGGCTTCCTCCTCCGGGACAATTATTCCCGGCATGGAACCCTCTCTTCTTATATATCTGGTAAGGGCTCTTGTATCTAATCCGGTTATGGCCGGAACTTCATTGCGATTTAAAAAGTTTTCCAGGGTGTCTTGTAACAACCAGTTGCTGGGCTGTGTTGTGGCCTCCTTCATTACTAAACCGGAGGCATGTATTCTTTCTGACTGCAGTCCTTCCTTATTAACACCGTAGTTGCCTATCAATGGATAAGTCATTACCACGATCTGACCGGAAGAGGCAGGGTCTGTGATAATTTCCCCATATCCGCCCATAGTTGTATTAAATACTACTTCGCCGGTCTTTTTCTTGAAACTACCAAATGATTCCCCTTTAAAACAGGTGCCGTCAGCTAATACTAATGCTACCTTCATTCTTATGCCTCCTTGTCTATTGTTCTCCTTTAAATTTTACCTTACCCTCTTTCATAACTATTCTCCCCCCGACTATGGTCATAAAAGGAACTCCCCTGACTTTCCATCCGTCAAAGGGAGTATTCTTACCCTTTGAATAAAACTTTTCTTTATCAATTATTATTTCCTTATTTAAGTCAATAACAGTCAGGTCGGCAGCTGCTCCTTCCTCAATTTTCCCTGTTCTTAAACCTAATATTTGTGCAGGTTTCATGGTCAGGGAAGATATGGCTTTTTCCAGGCTTAAATGCCCGGGGGCTACCAGTTCCGTAAGAACTAAAGATAAGGCAGTTTCCAGGCCTACTACTCCAAAAGGAGACGAGTCAAATTCCACTGATTTCTCCTCCCGGGTATGGGGTGCGTGATCTGTAGCTATAACATCTATAGTTCCGTCTTTTAGGGCTTTCCTCAGGGCTTTGCGATCTTCAGCAGTTCTTAAAGGAGGGTTCATTTTAACATTGGTATCAAAATCCCCAACATCTTCTTCCGTTAGAATCAAGTGATGGGGAGTTACTTCCGCTGTAACTTTTACACCTCGAGACTTTCCCATCCTTATTAGTTCTATAGACCTGGCGCAGCTAACATGGGCTATGTGGACATGAGCTCCGGTATATTCCGCCAGCATGATATCTCTGGCTACCATAACAGCTTCTGCTATATCCGGAATCCCCTTTAGCCCTAGAAGAGTGCTCTGGCGCCCTTCATTGATTGCCCCGCCCTTTGCCAGAGAAGTTTCTTCACAGTGGCTGACTACCGGTAGCCCAAAGGTTTTAGCATACTTCATAGCCATGGACATTATGTATGAGCTTTCTACCGGGTTCCCATCATCTGAAACTGCAGCAATGCCCTCCTGGAGCATCAACCCTATTTCGGCCAACTCTTCTCCCCGGGACCCTTTAGTAATAGCTCCTATAGGGTAAACTTTTACCACAGCTTCTTTTTCTACCACTCCCTTTAAGTAATGCACCAACAGCTCATTATCAATTACCGGGTTGGTATTAGGCATGCAGGCTATAGAGGTAAAACCTCCCGCTGCTGCTGCTGCACAGCCAGTCTTAATGGTTTCTTTCCCCTCTCCTCCCGGTTGTCTAAGGTGAACATGAAGATCAATTAACCCCGGGGCAATGATCTTTCCACCGGCTGGAATAACCTCCGCATTTTTATCCTCAATATAAGGGGCCAGCTTGGCAATCCTACCCTTGGTTATAAGGATATCCAGGTTTTGATATAACCCAGCTGCCGGATTAAGAATGGTGCCACCTTTAATGAGCAGATTCATTAATTTTTAACCTCCCCGGAGAGCATCAATTCCAGAAGGGCCATGCGCACAAAAACTCCGTTTTTTACCTGTTCCTGAATAACGCTTTGTGGGCTCCTGGTAAGAATATCTTCTATCTCAATCCCCGGCACTACTGGACCGGGATGCATTATTATCCCTTTAGCTTTTACATTTTTCAAAGAATCTTGTGTTATTCCGTAAAATTTCTTGTATTCCTTTATGGTAGGGAAAAGCCCCCCCTGCTGCCTCTCCTTTTGCATCCGCAGCAAATAAATAATATCCGCCTGCCTTAATTCCTCATCAAGACAGGGTTTAACCTTTATACCCATCTCTTCCAGTCCAGGAGGCATCAAAGTATAAGGCCCTACAACGGTTATCTCAATACCCATTTTTAAAAAAGCCCAGATGTTAGACCTTACCACCCTGCTGTGCAGCACATCTCCTACTATAAAGACCTTTAACCCATCAAGGCTTCCCTTTATATCCTTTATAGTAAACAAGTCCAGCAGCGCCTGGGTAGGATGCTCATGGCTCCCATCACCGGCATTTATAACCGGGGTTCCAACTTCCCCGGCTACCTGGGAAGGTGCTCCAGCCAGGGGATGCCTGATAACCAGTGCTTCAACTCCCAGAGATTCTACAGTTCGGGCCGTATCCAAAAGGGTTTCCCCTTTCTGAACACTGCTGGAAGAACTATCAAAATTTATAACTTTACCTCCCAAATTTATAGCTGCTTTTTCAAAAGACATCCGGGTTCTGGTACTGGGCTCAAAAAAAAGGTTCGCTATAGTTTTATTCTCCAGGACAGGAGCAAAACTGCGACCCTCTTTAGTTAAATGTTTATAATAATGAGACCTCTCTAAAATTAAATTAATATCTTCTTTGTTCAAGGTTTTTATATCCAGCAGGTTCTTCTTTAACAAACATCTGGGAAACAGGGACAAACTTTTTTCGCAAAGCACAGCATTACCCTCCTCTTTTAAGCCTTATAAAAATCCTTTTAAGCTATTTAAGAATCTAAACTAGCCCATAAAAAAACTCCTTACGGTCTGTCTTAGAAACCTGTAAGGAGCGCACAAGTAATCCTGTGTACAACACCTTTTCAGTCTCACTGGACCGATTTAAAGGCTTGAGAAATAAAAAACCTTCTTACCCGAGAGTGTAAGAAGGATGATTAATTCTTTGACTTAAATACAACTTAAATTATACGTAAATCCTTACCAACCTCTCGGGGTTAGTTTAAAGGCTTTATTTTTTCAAGTTTAACAGATGATAGATTCTATGTCAACAACAAATTTTAGTTTGTGAGCTTTTGTGTTTCCGGCCGGAAAATGATTTTTTCCCCTACTTTTTTTTCTTTAAATGACGGGTTAAAATATATTTCGTGATTAACCTGCCAAAGATTATTTCCATAATTATTTGCCAGGTTCAAGCAAACCTGGGGAAACTTATGGTACTTCAAAACTGGAGCGAAACTGTAGTATATTTCTTTTCCCTGTTTATTTAAAGATAAGTTATCGGTTTCAAAAAATAAATCGGCTCTTTTGAAATCTTCTATTATTTTATATGCCTGGTAATTAAAAGCACCGTTTTTTAATTTTATAAACACATATGCTGCCGGATAGTCTTTAACTTTACTTTTTGCAGCAGCTATATATAAAAAATTATGCAGTGTCTTAACTTTTTTAAAGGGAAAAGCCATCAAGAGTCTCAGCAAAAGAATGTGGTTTAATGTATAAGAAAGCGACGTATAAGGTAACATATTTTATTATGTCTCCTTTAAATATTAGTGTTTATAATATGCTTTATTGGATGCTTTCTTATTCTCCTAAAGACGAAGTAATATATGTAACATATAAACAGACCTTCATATTTTTAAAAATTTATCCTATTTTACTTATTTGTGACTAGGGTTAGCTTTAACTCTGGTGATGCCTGCCATAATTGCCGCTATAACATCTACATTTTTTTGTATATCTATAATATCAGTTTTACCATAGGCCTCTCCCTTTTCCGTAACCACATATTTAGAAGGTAGTTGATTTAAGGCAATTCCAGCAATGTCCATCTTACACCTGTCACATTTACACATTTCTTCTTCCTGCAAATAATCGTCCATGACATTAAAAACTACTTCCTCCATCAAATTTTTAAGTTTCAACAGTTTAACCTCCCAACCTTTAATCAATTCATTAAAAATTTTTTTTCAATAACATTTACTATTCCCACAGCATCCTCCAGATCAAATACTGTCACCTCGTTAATATCAAAGGGATAGTCACTGGCCACAGCAAAAAGGTCTTTTATGGGAGATGCCAATTCCAGTTTTTTTGCCGTTTCTTTGCGGAAAACCTCCAGTTTTGGTTTATCCCCAAATTTATAACCTTCGGTTATTATTAGATCAACGTCTTTAACTGTATCTGTCATCTCCTCCAGGGAGAGCTCCCTGTCTAACTCCCGAACTATAGCAAACCTCTTTGGAGAGGATATGGCCGAAACAGCAGCCCCGGCTTTCCGATGGAGCCAGGTATCCTTGCCCGGCTGATCCCAGTCAAAACCGTGAACGTCATGTTTAACCGTAGCTACCCTGTAACCTCTTCTATTAAGTTCTGGAATAAGCTTACATATTAAAGTAGTTTTGCCGCTGTTAGACCATCCCACTACTGAAATTATAGGAATCATTAACTATTACTCCCTTCCCGGCGTCGCAAGAAACTTTTTATTTGCTCTTAGTAAATAATATATTTACCTTATCCCCCGGGTTAAAAGGTCCTGCTCCCCTGGGAATATATATCAAGGAATTAACCCCGGCAAAAGAAGGCAAGCCTTGACCCTTTGATTCTGTTAAAAGCAAACCCTCTTCAACACAGGTATGCGCTTTAAAATACCTGTCTTCAGAAAACCTGCCTTCTATATATTCTGTTAATCGAGCCTCAGCATGGTTTTCCAGGTATTTTTTTGACCCTTGCATTTTTCTTATCAGGGGCCTTACAAACAGTTCAAAAGCAACAAAGGCACCGGCAGGGCTCCCGGACAAACCAAAAAGTAATTTTCCCTCTTTAAAAGCCGTCACAGTATGTTTGCCCGGTTTTACAGCAACTCTTCGAAACAGCACCTCTGCACCCAGGGATAAAAATACCTCCTCTATTAGATCATATTCACCCTCTGAGGCTCCACCTGTAGTAGTTATGACATCAACTTTATCTATATTTTCTTTAATTTTGCTTATAATTTCATTTTCACTATCCCTGGCAAGTCCTAAAAAGTAAGGCTTTCCACCACTGGATATTACCTGGCTGGCCAACATATAACTGTTGGTGTTGCGGATTTTCCCCAAACCCGGCTTTTCACCGGCGCTAATAATTTCATCACCGGTAACCATTATGCCTACCCGGGGGCGGGAATAAACCTTAACTTGTTCTTTCCCCGATAAAGCCAGGAGCACAGATTCCCCGGAATTAATAGTACTTCCTTCCCTCAGAAGAACCTGCCCTTTTTCCCTTTCCTCTCCTTCTAAGGAAAGATTATCCTGATACTTCACCTCATGTTTAAAAGATGCATATTTGCCCTGCCAGCTAGCCTTCTCAAAGGGAACTACTGCATCAGCTCCTTCAGGTATGGGAGCTCCTGTCATTATTTTTGCTGTTAACCCCGGGCTAATTTTAAAATCAGGTTTTCCCCCTGCCGCAAGTGTAGCTATAACTTTCAATGTTAATGGATTATCAGGAGTAGCTTTTGTTAAATCTTCGGAACGAAGGGCAAAACCGTCCATTTTAGAACGTGTATATGGAGGGTAGTGGCTATCTGATTCTATGTTTTCTGCCAGAACATAATTATAAGTGTCATCTATTTTTTTTGAAATTACAGTCCCCCTCTCGGCAGCAGCTTCCAGGACAAGAGACAAACCTTCATTAACTTCAAGCAAATAGAACTCCCCTTTTCCCTTTATATTCACTGGTACAAACAGCGACTATTTTACTTCCCATTTAAATTCCCCCTCAATTAATTTAAATATAATAAAAAACTTAACCTGGTTACTATAATCTACACAAATCTGAAAGTCGCCATCGAACCAAGAAAAGATGACATACCGCAAGGATTCTCACCCTATTCTGTCAGTATAGGGTCATCTACCTGTTGCAGAAGACAAACCGACAGTTCCCTGTTAGGGACGGCAAAGGCAAACAACCATTCCTTCTACCGGTCAGTTATTTGC
>PWHX01000093.1 GCA_003555415.1 Syntrophomonadaceae bacterium
ATCAAAGTAATTTTGTTCAGTGCTAGAGATTGTTAACCTGTCTAGAGTTTCTTCAAAAGAATTTATATAATCTGGGGAAATATTTTCTCCGGCAAGTTGTGACTCCAGGTTATCCCATTGCTCATACAGTTCTAGCAGGGTATTTTCAATATTATCCCATATTTCCTCGGCATTCTGTGGGTATTGATTTTCTTCCTCCTGGTTCTCTTCATCTTCGGCTTCCATTTCTTTAATCAATACCTCGCTCAGCAAAACGTCTTCGAGAATTATGGTTTCTTCTAAATCATTCTCTTCCTGTTCATTCTCTTCCTTATTTTCATCCCCTTCCTCATTTTCTTCTTCATTTTCGTTCTCTTCATCTTCCTCTATTTCAGAAATCATGTTTATAACTGGTATTAAGTCAGCTTGCTGCATGATTTCTAATACCCTGTTTTCTATTTCTTCAATTTCTTCAGGCATTTCTTCTTCCTCTACCTGCTGAGATTCCTCCTCATCGTTTTCTTCCATTTCACAACCGGGAAGAACCGCACAACCGGAAACAATAAATATAGCAAATATTAGTGTCATTAATATAGCTAGTTTTTTAGGACTCATAATATCACCTCTAATGATAGTTTATCCTAATTAATTTAGAGAATACTTCCTTTTTATGAAGAGGTATCATTAAATTTCGTTATGGGAAAAGTTATAAAAAGTCATTTATTATGAGCTAGCAGCATAGCAAAGTCTGTGTGGTTTATTTATATATTTAACGAAAGAATTCACCTAGTTTCACTTCTGCTTTTTGGATAAACTCTGATGCCTTAATTTTCCCTTCCCCGCTTCTTTGTACCCGGGTTATTAATAAACTGCCGTCAACGGTTGCTACTTTAAATCCCTTTTCATTTATTATTCCTATTATTTCTCCTGGATTTGAATTGGGAATCTTATCATTAATTTCACTTTCCCAGATTTTTATTTTTTCTCCCCTAAGGTTTGAAAATGCTCCTGGAGAGGGGCTAGAACCTCTGATTAAATTATAAATCTCCCGGGTAGGTTTGCTCCAATTGATTTTTACATCCTCTTCGGTTATTACTGGTTGAAAAGAAGCCATGCTTTCATCCTGGGGTGTTGTGGAGGCTTTTCCTTCTCTAATCAAGGCTACTGACTCCTTTATCAGTTTGATACCCAGGGGATAAAGCTTGTTAAAATATACGGAACCCACTGAATCCCCATCCTCAATGCTTACCTTCTCTTGTAAAATTATATCTCCTGTATCTACTCCTTCATCTATGTAGTGAATAGTAACTCCCGTTACTTTCTCTCCATTAATAACAGCCCAATTAATGGCTGTACCACCCCTGTATTTTGGCAGTAGTGAGGGATGGAAATTAATTCCTCCATAAGCAGCTATATCTATAACTTTCTGAGGCATAAAATCAGTTACAAAAACCAACACAAAGAGATCAGGTTCTAATTCCTTTACCCAGGGAATTAGGGAATTATCCTTTAAGCGGTGAGGTGACTTTCCCTCCGGTTGTATGAGGGGGATATTTTTTTCTAGAGCCAGATCTTTAACAGGGTTGGGCCTTTTTCCCCGGGGATCATCAGGCGCTGTAATTACTCCTACTACATTTTCTCTCTGGCCAAGTAGAGCTTCCAAACAATCTTTTCCAAAAGGGGCTTGTCCAACCAGTATGATTCTCAAATATTACACCTCCATTTTGTGTGTTTCATTATATTCAATTATATTTTAAATTGCATGAAAATTCAATAAACTTTACTAATTTGCAATTTGTATTTTCTAATACTCCAAAATGATTAGCTATATTTAATTAATAATAAACTATTGCCAAATATGTCATAAATTGATATACTTATTAATGTTGAAATTTGTAGTTATATGTAGAAAAGGAGGAAGATGTTGTTGAAGTCAACAGGAATAGTAAGAAAAGTAGATGAGTTGGGGAGAGTAGTAATTCCAATTGAATTAAGAAGAACACTGGGTATAAGCATTAAGGATCCTCTAGAGATATATGTTGATGAGGAAAAGATTATCTTTAGAAAATATGAGCCTTCTTGTGTTTTTTGTGGCGATGCAAATGATGTTACACATTTTAAAAACAAAATCGTATGTGGAAATTGTTTAAAAGAAATCAATAAATAAATTTTATAAAAAATTATTTGGGAGAAGAAATGGGACAAAGGTCACCATTATCTTCTCTTATTTATTATTATTTTGATTACAGGGAACCAATGATTAAGATTATTAGAAGGTTGGGGTTGGAATATCGCTTCCCCCCGGGGTAAGCTTATCCTTGAAATCATCAAGGTATGACACTTCTTCCCGGGCCCAATACAGGGCCTCTTTGTCAACAGCCCGAACTAATATTTCCTCCTTTCTATCCGATGCCTCTGCCAAAATATCTCCCAAGGGGCTTATAAGTTTGCTTTTTCCACAGCTGTTATTGCCAACAGTGTTAACCCCTAATACGAATACGGTATTATCCAGTGCCCGCGCCGGCAGTTGAATGTCCCACCGGTGAGAGGCTGCCATGCTCCATACCGACGGACAGACAATAAGAGTAGCTCCCTCCAATGCCAGCAATCTACTGGTTTCAGGAAATTCCATTTCATAACAAATCAGTACTCCTATCTTCCCTACCTCAGAATCAAAGGTAGGATATTCAAGGGTGGCTTCTTTAAATATCTGGTGTTCCCGTCCCCAGAGAAGTCCCTTGCGTACAACGCCCATATTCTCCCCGTTAGCGTCTATAACTACTGTTGATATGTATAAATTTCCTTCTTCTTTTTCTACAAAAGGACATACTATAGTAACTCCTTCCCTCTGGGCTTCCTCCTGGAATGTGGTTACAGTTTTTCCCTCTGTAGTTTCCGCCAGCTGACAGAATACCTCTTTTGACAAATAATAGCCGGTGTTCCACAATTCAGGAAACACTATTAAGTTTGCTTCTTCTTTTATAGCCTCACGGGCAAAATGAATTCCTCTTTTTAAATTGGCATCCACATCATTCATAATAGGGGTTATTTGAATAGCTGCTACTTGAAACATGCTTTATTCCCTCCGTTTAAATATATTTTTATTTTATTGTTTTTCTTATTAATTCATATTTATCAATTAATATAGAATTAGGAACATTATATATCAAGGCAATATGTTTGCTGGATATGTTTATATTGTTATTTTCCAAAAAAGCAAATTCTAATCCTGCTGCCCAGGCCATTTTATCATCTATTTCAGGCACATTTGGATAATAAGATTTTAAAACTTTAGTCCACAAAGACTTGATCTCATTGTAAGAATTTTCATTGTACTTGCCACTTTTTTTCATATTACTAAGGGTATGTTTTAGCACATCGTTCCATTTATCCCCTTGCTGGTCCATTGTTCTATTTCTGTCCATATAATCTTTTAAGGTTACTTTTACAATTTTACCCTCCATTAATATTTCATGGGGTTCTTTAGAACCGATTTTTTTAAGGGCTAGTAACGCTAATTCAATGTGCTCTTCTTTAGCCCAGGGACTTTTAATAAACTGTTTTAAGACCCTTTCTGCCTTTTCATTATTTTCTAAAAGGCCATAAAGAAAAATAACGTTAGCTATTAAATCATCGTCTAACTGATACAGACTTTCCTTCATTTTTACCCGGACAAAAGGCGATTCAAACTTTGCTTTTAATTTTTCCCTTACGGATTCAGTTACACCAGCATATTTATAGTTTAACTTAACATAGTTTAAGTTTCTTTGAAATAGCATAGCTTCTTCAATTTCTTCCAATAACTTATTGGTTTTTGGAATTAGCTTACTTTCCGGAGCTGTAGTTTTAAACTCTTCCAGGTAAGATATTGTGTTGTCTAGATCTCCCTCCATGCAGCAGTATACGCCTGTTAAAAAAAGAAACTCTGGAAGTGGTTCATCAGCAAGCTTTTTAATTTCTGCTTTTTTTTGGACTTTGCCAAGTTCAGTTAAATTATAAGCAATCTTATAATGTAAAGAAATATTTTCTGGATTTACTTCTACAGCCTTTCGGAAGTATTTTAAAGCTTTTTC
>PWHX01000050.1 GCA_003555415.1 Syntrophomonadaceae bacterium
CACAGCCCAATCGTCCAGGCCACCTCCTATGTAAAACATAAGGCTGGCCTCGGAAGTTTTCCTGGCCTGCTCCACTGATGGTTCAAAAGTGTGGGGGCTATCCCCGGGAGACAAAAGAGTTGTTACCTCAACCCTTTCTCCCCCTATACTAGTTATTATGTCTGCCAGGGGGAAAATAGTAGTAATAATATTAATATTTTCTACCTCCTGTGCATCATGCACTACTTTACCTGTCTCTGTGCTACAACCTTCTGGAACAATAATCAAAGCACTCAATAAAAATATAACCAGAACTTTCTTCAGCAGCATAAAATGCCCCCTTTTTAAATGCAAACATCCTGCGTTTACTTATATAATAAGAACAAGGTTATTTTTATTATTTTATATTAGAATTATACACATATATCCAATTAAAAATTCTTAATAAGTAAAAACCCACTCTCCATAAAAGGAAACCGGGCAACAAAAACAGCATATAAAATGGGCTAAATCCCACGAATAGAAGTTTAATATAAAATGAAAGTTCCCAAGTGAAAGAAAATTCCTCCGATTAAAAATGAAAAGAACGTGGTAAAAAACAGGACAGCAAAAGCAGTAAAAAGTTTAAACTCCCTGGCTAAGACAGCTATCATGGCTACGCAGGGGACATAAAAAAGACCTACCACCGCTCCTACAAAAAGCTGAAGCATAGTAAGCTCCATTTCCATTAGGGGAAGAACCGCCATTTCCCGCCTTAAAATACCTAGAACTAAAGGGACGGCCGCCTCCTCAGGAAGCCCTAACCAGCCCACAACCAAAGGTCTTAAAAGCCTCCCCCAGGCTGCCATTAACCCTGTTTCATAAAGTAGTGCTGCCAGGGCTACGGCAACCATCATAGGCACAGCTCCGTCCATAATAAAGCCCCTTAACCTGATCCATACTTTCTTAAATATAATGTTCTTCCTGGGCACCAGTAAATCCGGTATTTCCATTAAGGTCTGTTTACGAGGCCCCTTAAGCATAAGATCCATCAAAAAACCTGCTGTTACTAAGGCCACACCGGACACAAGGAAAACAGCTAAAAAAACCAATATAGACCTCTCTGCCAGCAGAGAAATAAAAGCACCGGTTTGAGAAATACAGGGAACCGTCAGGCAAATTATTGATGACACTATCAAACGTTCCTTTGATGAGTTAAGACTTCGAGTTGCCAGAACCCCTGGAATACCACAACCCAGTCCCAACAAGAGAGGAACAATGCTGGAACCCTGTAGGCCAATTTTATTCAACAATCCATCTAAAAGTACACCTAACCGGGGCAGATAACCGCTGTCCTCCAATACACTCAATACCATATAAAAAGAAATAACATAGGGCATCACCAGGGTAAAGGGCCACTCCAACCCCTTAACCAAAAAGCCATATTCTCCTATAAAAATATTTTGCAGCAATCCTGGAGATATAATAGATTCCACCAAAAGCACAATTTGTGGAATTATCAGGTTTCGAAACAAGGGTAAAAGTATTGCCTGCCTTAAACCCATTCCTATGCCGATAACAGAAGCCAGAACAATTATTAAAATTACAAAGGCTAACAAAAGCCCGGGCCAGGGCTGAACAAGCCATTCCCCCCACTTCTGCCGCCTGAGAAGAGGGCGCTGCTGCAGTTTTTGAGCCCTGACTACCAGTTCTTCTGCTTTTAGCCAGCGGGCTTTTTTCCCTGCTTCCCAGGAGGGGGAAGGGATTCTGTCTTTATCCATAGTTTCCATAACAGTATTTTTTAGCTTGTCCATTCCTTTGCCAGTAACTGCTACCGTGGAAATAATCGTCACTCCTAGTTCCCGAGAAAGAAAGTCGCTATCAATATCGTAACCTTTTTCCCGGGCTATATCGGAACGGTTAAGGGCTACTAACACAGGCAGTTCCTGTTCCAGAAGCTGCAGGAGCAGGTAAATGCTGCTCTCTAAATTGTTGGCATCTACTACGCAGATGACCGCTGCCGGCTTTTCCCCCAACATGTCTACAGCTACTTTTTCAGCCTCATTAGTAGCATCCAGGGTATAAGTTCCCGGAACATCCACCAGTAAAAACTCTGTTCCTTCAATAACCATCTTTCCTTCGGTGTATTCCACAGTAGTACCGGTATAATTGGCTACATTTACATTCATGCCGGTGAGCTGGTTAAAAAAGGCACTCTTACCAACATTGGGAGGACCTATTAGTAAAACTTTATAATTATATGGGTTTTTAGATTTTGTATTTTTACCGTGCATCGACTTCTCCTTTAGTTATTTCTATCTGTCGGGCCAGTATGCGGTCCAGAGCGACGCTTCTCCTTTCCACCTCTGCTATAACAGGGCCTCCAAAACACTCCCGGGTACACATCCGGATCCTCTTGCCCGGCCTTAAGCCCAGAGGTGATAAGAGGGGGTGCTCCGGCACAGAAGAAATAATGCCCTCCTGACCTTTCTCAAGATGCTCCAGGGTTAATTTAATACAGCCACAATCTTTTGCCTTGCATTTATTAAGAGATTTAAAAAACCTTTTCATTCCCCCACACCTGTTAGCTAACATTTGTCAGTACCTCCCTTTTCTTTTTATGTCGTTTACAGATAAAATAAATTGTCGAACCCCCGGAAAGCAATAAAGGAAACCAATAAGTTATAAAACGGGATAAAAGCACCACAGCTAAACCTTTAACAGGAGCTATGCCACTTAAAGCAAGCATAAACACCATACTACCTTCGTAAGCACCCAGCCCTCCCGGAAGCAGGGGAACCATACTAACCAGATAAGCAGTATAAGTAGCAATGGCCACTGTAACCAGGTCCACCTCAAGACCCAGCATACTGGTTATCATGTAAACTTTTAGCGGGTAGGTACCCCAGACCAGCAGAGATATTAATAATAGCCAGCGCCTCTCTCTATTAGATATTACCCGGCGGGAATGCCAGCTGGCATCCACTAGAAAACTTCTTATCTTTTGAGTTTTTTGGGTAAATATCTGGGAAAGTTTCATCAAAGGGTTAACAAGTACTTTAGAATTGTATCTATCTGTCTTTTCAATAAATCCTTCCTTGCTCCGGTAACCTTTACTGGTTATCCCTAAAAAAAGTGCGAATAAAAGGGCAAAGATCAGGAAGGAAAAATAAACAACAAAGGGTAGTTGAAATCTATAAGATGCCAGAAACAAAAAAACAGTGCATAATAGCAAAAAGGGCAGTAAAGATATATATTTGTGTGCCATAAGCAAACCTACCAGTTGTCGGTAACTAATTGCCGTAATTTGCCGGAAAAAATACAGTTTGGCCGCCTCACCGCCCAGCTTTACTGAAGGTGTTACGCTTTCCACAAAACTTCCTGCCATATAAACATTCCATACCTCGGTAAAGGACAGTCCCTTATATAACTTATTTACCAGGTAATGCCACTGATAAGCAGTTAAAGCCAGAGTGCCTATCTGAAATACACATAAAAGAACCAGCAGCAAGGGATGAACGCTGGACAAAGCAATTTTAATTTCCTCCCAGCCGAAATGAGTAACCATCCCCATAATAATTATAATCCCTGAAATGTATAAAATAGCTCGCTTGGCTGTCACCTTATCCCTCTCCCTCTTCCTTTTCAAGATTATTTAACAAACAACAAAGACCTGTCAAAGGTTTGCATGTCATGGTTAACCTGTCCTGCATGATTATAACGGTTTGGTAATCGATCATAATGCTTTTCATATGATATACAAGGGTGACGGAATATCAGTCGGGATTCCGGCAAAACCTTTGCAAGCATGTTATTCATAATAAGTTCTTTAGGCTCAGCCTGCAGGGCTACTATGGCTGCGGTAAAGTTAACAGGAATACATAGGGAAGCATCCCCTTCCATTACCTGAACCTGCTCCATTAAACCCATTTTTTCTAAACAAAAACGTGCATGCCGGACAGCCTCTATGTCCCTGTCCATTGCCCAGACTTTAGCCCCTGTCAGGACAGCAACATGAATGGCTGTAAAGGGTATAGC
>PWHX01000014.1 GCA_003555415.1 Syntrophomonadaceae bacterium
TCCTCGGATAAAGTAATTTCTTCCTGTCCTGTTTCTTCCACAGCGAAATCTAAAGCTTCTTCGTTCTGCATATCCCACAAGCCCATGGCTACTTCCTCAAAATGTCTTTCATTTACCTCCAAAACTTTTTCCTGAAGATGGGGAGGAATGGAATCCCAGGTTTCCTGGTTCATGGTGACAAAAAACAAGGTGTTATAAAGGAAAGGCGTATAGGTAATATAATCCGTTACCTCAGCATGCCGCCAACCCTGAAGTACCTCCAAGGGCGACAGGTTACCCTCTACCCTACCCCGGGATAAAGATTCATAAGTATCAGACTGAGGCATGGCTTCAGGAGTTGCCCCTAACACTTCTAGTGTTTTAGCACTAAGGCCGGTAGCCCTAATCTCCATGCCTTGCAGGTCGTCCAGTGTCCGGACCGGTTCTTTAGTAAGTAAATCCCCAGGACCGGTGGCTAATACCATCATCAATTCAGTGTCCTGAACCTCTTGGGGATCCAGTTCCTTGATCCCTTCCCAGGCAACCTTGCTGGCTACTTTAGAATTGTTATAAACGATTACCGGAAGTTCAAAAGCCTCCAACAAAGGAAAGCGGCCCCGGGTATAAGCAAAAGCAGATATCCCTATGTCAGCCATGCCGGACACCACTCCGTCGTATATCTCTGCTCCTCCCAGCAGTGTTTCTCCGGGATAACTGGTGACCCTGATCTGGCCGTCGGTAACCTCTTCAACTTCCCGGGCCCAACCCTGGACCAGTTCCGTTTCCGCCGGGTGAGTAGCAGGGAAAAAGTGGGCCAGGTTCAAATTAAGATCAATCCTTTCATCTCCTCCCCCCAATTCCCCTTCAGCAGAATCTTCTGGTGAACAACCCGTAATAGATATCAATAAAGTCATAATTAGAAACAGGCTGGTGTACCAGACTAGACTTTTACTTTTCCTCATGAAAACCCTCCTCAATTTAAAGTTTAATATATAAAAAAGAAGTAATAAATCACCTTATAAATTTTCCACTAATTTTCCGAAAATCCTTTTATTTTGGATTAAAAATTTGCCTTAATTTATTAATTACTCCTCGTCCTTTTTCTTTTCAAGACAGTAAAAGACCTCCACCCGTATTTACTTACAGGTGAAGGTTTCTTATAACTATTAACATTAAGCGAATATAGAGTAAATAATCTAGATGTTTTAAATGGAATTCGCTGCCAGGTGCAGGACATCCTCGAACTTTTCATGATCTTTTAAGAAATCAAAATCTTCAGTATCTATTCGTATGATTTTGCTAGAAAATTTGTGTTGATCTTCTAGCAGACTAGCTATATGTCCTTGATAAGCTTCATATAATGGCCACCAGTATTCGTCTATGCCCAGGTTAAGTTCATCCTGTCTGCCCCTATCTTTAATTCGGTTCATAATTTCTTCAAAGGAGCAGTTTAATAGGATAATACATTTAGGTTCAATAATATCTTCCAGCAAAGCATTATAAAATGTTAAGTAATTTCTGTATTGCTCCTCAGACAAATAATTTAACTCATAATACATCTTAGTGTATACAGGATCACTGTAAATACTTCTATCCAGAATATAATTTTCGCTATCGGATGCTACTGTGTATTGAATATAGCGGGTCATGAGAAAGTTTAGCTGCATAGGATAGCACCATTTCACGTCATAGGAAAAATTATATAGTAAATTATATGGATCCCTAAATTCCTCCGGCATAACTTCAAGCTCTAATTTATCAGCTAATTTATTAACGAAAGTAGTTTTCCCCGAACCGGTCATTCCATCAACCACTATCGGCACCTGGCCCAATTGTATCTCCTCCTTAGGAGTAATATTTATTTCTGTGCTACATGAACCAAAAAGTCTGGTTCATATGGATCAAAGTCTTTTTTAAAATCACCATAAGTATCTACCTTTTCAAAACCTGCTTCTAAAATATACTGAGTTAATAATTGTTTCCTGACGGGGTGAAGAGTGAGGTAGTACTTTTCATCCTCACTAAATTTATATTCGAATTTAGTGTAGTCATCCTGGATAATTATTGGTTTTACTTCTACTTCTTCACCACAGTAATAATACTTGTGCTTACTACTGTACCCCTTATCTAGAATGGAATCATAATTTCGCTGATCTACTACAAAGACGCCACCTTTCTTTATTACTTTATAGATCTCGGCTAAAGCTTGTCTGTAATATTTTTCGTAGAAGAGGTGAGTTAAAGCATTCCCCAGACATATTACAGCATCATACTTTTCTGTGATATTGTTTGACAGCTCTAACCAGTCTGCCTTTTTTAAATCAAAATTAACATTATAAAGTTTGGAATTTTCCTTTGTCTGATTCAGCATATCCTCTGACGCGTCAGCTGCTGTAACCTGAAACCCTTCGGTTGCCAGGTGAATTGAATGGAAACCACTGCCACAGGCGATATCTAATACATTTTTAACACCATAGCTTTGTAATAGATTTTCAAAAAACCCATCCTCATTTGCCTTTCTCTTTTCCCAGTCAATGATATCATCCCATCTTTCAGCTAAACCCTTTGCATATTCCTCTTTAAATACTTCTTTATAATTCTCAACCATTTCTATGTTTCCTCCTTCTCAATAAGATTGATTCCGCTGGGCTACAAATAATCCCCAGCCAATTTTGCCTTCAAAGGCCCTTTCTACCCAGTAATTCAAACCTTCTAATGTTTTATTTATTTTTTCTTTAGGTACTTGTTTTCTTGTCATTAAATATTCTTTTTTCTGATTTAAGTTTTGGAAAACTGCCTGGTATGATTTTCCCAGGTTATTGCTTCCTAAATCTTGTTCTTCAATAATTTCAAAATTGGAGTTTAATAATGCTTCTTTGTAAAATTCACGACTTGCCAGGTGGGGTATATTAACCCTTTGATACACTATTTCGGCTTCTTGTTTAGATAAAGTAGGCTGCTTTAAAATATCAGAAAATACCAGTTTTCCTCCTGGTTTTAGAACTCTACTGCACTCTTTTAATACTTGTTGTTTATCTGGACTGTGAAGCATGGAATCTTGGCTGACAATAATGTCAAATTCCTGATCGTTAAATGGCATGTCATTGAAATCCCCTTCGATAACATCTATTTTATGCCCTAAACCCTCATCTATGTTTTTTTGTTTGGCATAGTCATTTTCTTTTTCCGATATATTGAGGGCAATAATTTTACCGCATTTGGTGTTGGAAGCAATATAGCGGGGTAACCCACAAAACCCACTGCCAATATCTAAAACTAAATCGTTTTCTTTAATTTGTAATTTTCCAAGTAGATTTTCATTGGCTTGCTGGGCAGCTTGGGAAAAATCGTCGGTATCATCGAATAGGCCAAGATGGTGATTTTCTCCTCCCCAGCATTCCTTGTAAATTTCATGTGCATCGCTATTGTAGTACTCTTTGGCGATTTTAGCGTATTCATTAACAGTCACACTCAAACCTCCTATAAATCAAATTTTCATCAGTCATCGTTGCTATGTTACGGTTATATAATGCAAACATCAAGCCTGGTTATTTTTGCTAAGAAACCAAGCTGGTCGTTCTGCTATTACATAGAACAATTAAATTATACAGCCTTAGAATATAGCAGCAGCTTATGCTATTATCTGCTTTACCTGTTGCTTGATCAGAATGCTGGTTGATGTACTCTTCCCATAAAGCTGCAGAGTTAAGCTTTTGCGCTTTAGTCCCTGTGGACCTTTGCTAAATCCGGCATATTGTAAAATGCTTAACTGTCAATAATGAAGCCCTTATGCCTCTGCTCATGATGTCTGATCGCTGCCGGTCATTTCACAGGCCAACTCCTGGTGCTTTCCAAAAAAGAAAAGATCCTTGTTTTTTGTAATGTACCACAGCGACAGCATAAATGCCAGAAAATCTGCCAGGGGAAAGGCCAACCATACTCCTTTTAACTGAAAAAATGTAGGAAGCAGCAGCAGCATGGGCAGTAAAAAGA
>PWHX01000117.1 GCA_003555415.1 Syntrophomonadaceae bacterium
GTGGTTATGGTAGTGCCTAGCTTTGCCATGCTGGGTTTTTTACTGCCTTTTTTTGGCATAGGTTTCAAAACAGGAATGTTGGCCTTAACTTTATATACATTGCTGCCGGTGGTTAGAAATACATACACAGGAATACGGGAAATACCACCTTCTGTTTTGGAGGCGGCAAAGGGTATGGGTATGAAAGAATGGCGTATCTTAACTCATATAAAGGTGCCTCTGGCACTTCCTGTAATTATGGCCGGATTTAGAACAGCAGTAGTAATGATTATCGGCATCGGAGCAATTGCTGCCTATATAGGTGCTGGTGGCTTGGGAGAATTAATATTTACCGGTATTTCCCGGACGCAGCCTGTAAGGATAATTGTTGGAGCTATACTAATATCCCTAATGGCAATTATGGCTGACATAATTTTAGGTAGAGTAGAAGATCATTTGATGTCAAAGACCAGGTAATGATTAACCTGAGGAAGGAGGAAACACATGATTAAATTAGAGAATGTTACAAAAATTTTTCCTGGTTCCGATATCCCGGCAGTGGACAACCTGTCACTGGATATTAAGGAAGGGGAAGTCTGTGTTCTGGTTGGGCCCTCAGGCTGCGGAAAGACTACCACCATGAAAATGATAAACCGGATTTATGACCCTACTGAAGGTAGAATTATTTTAGGTGATAAGGACATAATGGATACAAATATTATACAGTTACGCTTAAATATAGGCTATGTGATACAGGAAATCGGTCTTTTCCCTCACTTAAGCATTGAAGACAATGTGGCGACTGTGCCCCGAGAATTAAAATGGCCTAAAGAAAAAGTTAAACAAAGAGTTGATGAACTTTTAACCCTGGTGGGTCTGGAACCGGAAATTTATGGGAAAAGGAGGCCTTCTCATTTAAGCGGTGGCCAGAGACAGAGGGTTGGGGTTGCCCGGGCCATGGCAGCTGATCCTCCGGTTATGTTAATGGACGAGCCTTTTGGGGCTGTAGACCCCATTACCAGGAACAGACTTCAAAATGAATTTCTCCGACTCCAGGAACAATTAAAAAAGACTATTGTTTTTGTAACCCATGATATAGACGAAGCCATAAAAATGGGGGATAAAATTGCTGCCATGCAGGAAGGGCGTTTAATTCAGTATTCTGATCCAGATGAGCTGCTGTCAACACCCAAGAACGAGTTTGTAGCAAATTTAGTTGGCCGTAATCGTTCCATAAAGCGATTGCACCTGATGCATACCCGGGATGTTTTAAATAATGATGTTGCTTATGTTAAGTTAAAGACACCTTTGGAGGAAATTGAACAAAAGGTAAAAGACAGTAAGCTGAGAGCAGTAATGGTGCTGGGAGACGATAATAAGTTAATGGGCATAATTTCTAAAGAGGACATTAAAAGAGAAAAAGGGGAAGTGGCTGCTGACTATTACCAGGAAATTCTCAATACTTGTACAGATGACGCTACTTTAAATGATGCCCTGTCGGTAATGTTAAGTTATGGTGAAGGCTTTATTGCGGTGACGGATGGACAGGAAAGGTTTAAAGGAATTATAACAGTAGGAGATATTTTTGGGGTGGTTAAAGATGATGCAAATGATAATTAAAAACTGGTTTAGGTGGCTGGGAGTACCACTAATATTAATATTAATTAGTGCTGCTTTTGTTATATACGTAGTAAATAATCCGGGAGGAGCCATGGCAGCCCGGTCCCTTACCTACCAAAATGTTTTAAGGTATCTAAGGGAACATGTTCATTTAGTATTTGTGGCTTTGGGTTTAGCTACTGCCGTAGGAGTTCCGGCAGGTATATTACTTACCAGACCTAAATTGCGCAGAATAGGAAAGGTAGTAGAAAATATAGTAAATGTAGGGCAGACTATTCCCAGTCTGGCTATTTTAGCACTATTTTATGTATATTTAGGCCTGGGGTTTAGAACGGGTGTTTTTGCACTATGGCTTTACTGTATTTTACCTATCTTAAGGAATACTTATGCCGGAATAAAGAGCATTGAGCCTGGTATAATTGAGGCCGCCCTTGGTATGGGGATGAACCCCGTAAAAATCTTAACCCGAATTGAACTGCCCTTATCCTACCCCGTAATTATGGCTGGTATTAGAACAGCAGTAGTTATTTGTGTGGGAACAGCTACCATGGCAACTTTTATTGGTGCCGGGGGGCTGGGTGACCTTATTGTAACTGGGTTGAGTGTTCGCAGAACTATTATTATATTAACGGGTGCTTTTTTAAGTGCGATGTTGGCTATTATATTGGATTATATTCTTGGACAAGTTGAGCAGTACCTTACAGGAAGGGATGTTAACTCTTAAAAAAATAAGATGTATATCCTACTATCCTCCCAAAAAAATTAGAAGGGGGTTTTATAAAGCATGGTTGATGGAAAATTGTTTAAAAGCTTTGCTTTAGTAGTGTTGAGTTTGTTTATGGCCTTTTCGTTATTTGGCTGTGGTAATGATGCTGATGTTAGTGATGGTTGGGTATTTGCTACAGACCACGAATATTCAGTAAGGCCTGACGGTTATCCTGGATTAACTGAACTATATGGCTTTGAGTTTGATGACGTGGAAATTATGGATTTAGGGATTACTTATGGGGCTTTGAGGGATGGCCAGGTAGCTGTAGCCATGGGATTTGCTACAGATGGAAGAATATCTGCTTTTGACCTGGTAAACTTAGAAGACGATAAGTACTTTCATCCGGTCTATAACTGCTCTCCTAACGTAAGGGAGGAAGTTTTAGATGAGTATCCAGAAATTGCAGATATATTAAATGAGATAGTGCCTCTTTTAGATGAGCAGACAATGTCTTCTTTAAACGCGGCTGTTGATATTGATGAAAAAGAACCTGATGAGGTTGCCGAAGAATTTCTTTTGGATAACGGTTTAATCAGTGGTGCTCCCCCAGAACCTGATAAAGGTCCTGTAAGTGTAGGTTCCAAGGAATTTACCGAGCAGCTTTTACTGGGTCAAATGGCTATTATGGTACTAGAGGAAGAAGGATTTGAAGTAGATGATGATACAGGTCTTGGTGGCACGGCAATTGTCCGGGAAGCTTTAGAAGGCGAAGAAATAGATATATATTGGGAATATACAGGAACTGCCTGGATGGCTCACCTGGAGCATGAAGATCCAATTACTGAGCCTCAGGAATGCTATGACAAGGTAAGGGAAGAAGACCTGGAGAATAACGGTATTGTATGGTTAGATTACACCGACTTTAACAATACTTATACCATTATGATGCGTCAGGATGATGCTGATGAATTAGGCATAGTTACTATAAGCGACCTGGCTGATGTTATCAATGAAGGTACGCCTGTACCTTAACATTTAATAAAGTATATGTTATTTAGTTTTTGCTTTAGGGAGGATAGTTATAAAACACAACATAGGATAACAAAGAGGCTCCTTTTAAAGGGAGCCTCTTTGTTATCCTATTAAATTAAAGCTGCTTATTTTAGCAGTTTTACAAACTCCTCAATACGTTCCAGGCCCTTTTGTATGTTATCCTGAGATGTGGCAAAAGATAGCCTTATATAATTTGGAGCTCCAAAGCCTGTTCCGGGGACGACTGCTACTTTATATTCATTTAACAGGCAAGTGGCAAAGTCATCTACATCAGCTATTTTGCTGTTTTTAAAAGTCTTTCCAAAGGTATCCTTTACTTCAACAAAAAGATAGAAGGCCCCTTCCGGGGAAAGGCAGTCCAGGTAAGGAATTTCTTTTACCTTTTTAACCATATAGCTTCTTCTTTGTGCAAAGGATTTTTTCATTTCTTCTACACAATCCTGGGGGCCGCTAATAGCTGATAGAGCAGCTTTTTGAGCAATAGAATTAGGATTAGAGGTGAGGTGACTCTGAATATCTCCCATGGCTGTAGCTACTTCAGGAGGGGTAGCTGCGTA
>PWHX01000137.1 GCA_003555415.1 Syntrophomonadaceae bacterium
AAAAGTAAAACAGCTTGATATTACATCACATGAAAATTACAAATTACATAAGGAATTAGTTATAGGTATAAAACCAGGAAAACCTGAAAAAGCAGAAAATACTATATTAGAACATTTAGAATATATGGAAGATAAATATATAAATAACCTTAAAGAAGATAAAAATATTATTAATTAAGAGTAAATTACATAAAGTAGATATTGATAAAATTCTGAGATTATAATTCTTAATATAATAAAGGTTCTTTTAATTTTTTGAATGTGCTACTGATAAGATAAAGTGGATATTTTTTTAAACCCACCTGTCGGACAGGTATGTTATGTCATATAAGTACTAAATTTTCTAATTTGATTCTGTTTTTTTCCAATTAAGTAAACTCAATTATAATTGATAAATAAAATTTTATTGCAGTAAAATAACAGCTTTAATTATAAAGGAGTATAATTTATGACAAAAATGGAAGACATGAAAGGTTTTTCTTATCCCACCCCTACAGGCAAATCATCTGTAGTAGGAGACTTACCCTGGCACTTTGGAACCGAACACTTAAGTATCATTTATAGAACAGACCCAGAAGCAATTAAAAAGTTTTTGCCAGAACCACTTAAACCTGGAGAAAACCCTGATCTAGTAGTCGTCGACTTTGGAAAGTGGTATTCCTTATGGGATAGTCAAATTAATATGCCTTATATTAATCCAGAAAGAACTGTTTATAATGAAACAGTAATCTGGGTAGGAAGTTCTTATAATGGCAACCAGGGAAAAACATGTATTCAAACCTGGGTAGATAATGACTTTACTTTAGTTAGAGGCATGTTTATGGGATTTAATAAAAAAATAGGCCAAACATATAAGACAGAGTATATGTCAGAAAATCCGGAAATGCCAGAACTGGGAGTAGGCTCTGAATTACGAGGTTGGACTACATCTCATGGTGAAAGACTTATGGAAGGCACACTTAAAGTGGAAGAGAAAATTGATTATAATAACCTGCCTGACCTAATGAATAAACCTCTATATAATATTCGTTATTTCCCCAGTATTGAAAAAGAAGCACCACCGTCCGTTTGTGAACTAGTCACACTCAATATGAAGAACTTCCGCAGTGGAAATGCCTGGAAAGGCAGCGGTAGTTTTAAAATGTATTCCTCCGAAATTGAAGAATATTCTCTGCTGGCACCAGAAGAAGTTCTGGGGGCCTATTATTATACAAATGGTTGTACAATTACCGGGGGAGAAGTTCTTCATAGTTGGGTATAAATTTATGGAGATCAGCATATTATTTCATTAATTAAAAACTATTTTAAAGAATTAATTTAAATAGATTTCCGCATAAAGTGATCATTAAAGTTTAAACGAAGGGGCCCAAAAGAGAAATTTATTTGGAGGTGCACATTCATATGAGAGCTAATGCAAACTTTCAAAAAACAGTAGGTTTAAATACAATTAGTTATGACCAGTTTGAAGAACTACATTTTGCCTCTTTAGAAACTCTGGAACGCGTAGGTGTAAAGGTGTTTGATGAGGAAGCTCTTGAGTTATTAAAAAAAGCTGGAGCAATGGTCGATGGTAATTTGGTCCGGATTCCTCCTTCGATGGTAAAAGAAGCTCTAGCCTCTGCCCCTTGTAGAGTATCTATTAGCAATAGAGATGGAGAATGTGCCATGCGTCTAGAAAAAGGGCGAAGTTATTATGGCACTGGCTCAGATACTCCTTACACTATAGATATTGAAAGTGGAGAACGCCGTGCTGCTAAAAAACAGGATGTGGTTAATGCAGCTAAAATAAGTGATAGCTTATCTAATATAGATTTTGTAATGTCTTTAGCTCTTGCGGGAGATGTGCCTACTGATGCTTCATATGTACAACAGTTTGAAGCTATGGTACTTAATACGAAAAAACCCATTGTCTATACTGCAGGGAATCTTAAAGACTTAGTTGATATTGTAAGAATGGCAGAGGTTGTTGCAGGTGGGGCAGAAAAACTGAGAAAAAATCCTTTCTTGATTCTATATGATGAGCCATCTTCTCCATTACAGCATTCTAAAGAAGCTGTGGAAAAGCTGCTTTATTTGGCAGAGAAAAAATTGCCTGTTATTTACATTCCAGCAGTAATGATGGGAGCTACCGGTCCCGTTACTGCTGCAGGAGCAATTACTGTTGCGAACTGTGAAATATTATCTGGATTGGTTATTCATCAGCTAAAGTCTAAGGGAGCACCATTTATCTACGGAGGGGGAATACCACCTCTGGATATGAGAACATCAATTTGTTCATATGGAGCTCCAGAAGAACATTTAAATTGTGCTATATTAATTCAAATGGCCCAATATTATGATCTTCCAGTATTTACAACAGCTGGATGCAGTGACTCACAATCGTTTGATCAACAGGCAGGGATGGAAGCAGGCTTCAACCTTCTTTCTTCCTCTTTAGCTGGAGGGAATCTGATACATGATTTAGGCTATATTGGAGCTGGAACAACATCTTCTATGGAAATGCTGGTACTTTGCAATGAAATTGTTGGTATGGCTAAGCAATATGTAAAGGGTATTGATATTAATTCAGAAACATTAGCTTTAGATATTATTGAAAAAGTAGGGCCAGGAGGTGATTTTCTCTCCCAAGAACATACTCTTGATAATTTCAAAGAACATATTTGGCATCCCGAGTTATTAAATCGCCAGGTTTATGAAAATTGGGAAGGGGAAGGAGGTAAAACCTTAGGAAAACGAGCAAATGAAATGGTTAAGGATATTTTGAATTCGCATACATTAGAAGAACTCCCTCAAGACGTAGTTAGAAAAGTTAAAGAAATATCTTCAAATAGGCTTTAGCAAAAAAGCGGAGGGATAAAATCATGAAAGATTTACTTAACGGGAAAAAAATTAATAAAGGAGCTTTTTGGCCTCCATTTTTGATATTTATCATTGCTTCTATTCTCAGCATTTTTGCATTTGATCAATTTACAGGGGCTGTAGAAGAATCATTTAATTGGGTGACTGCACACTTTGGATGGTATTTTTTATTGGTGGCCTTTGGAAGTGTAGTTTTATGTGCAATAGTGTTTATTTCTCCAGCTGGTAAAATAAAATTTGGAGGTAAAGATGCTGAACCAGAGTTTAAAACCTGGGAATGGTTTGCTATGTCTTTAACTGCTGGTATTGGAACCGGCATTGTATTTTGGGGAGTGGCAGAACCAATAAAACATCTTTCTTCACCTCCAGGAGATTTAGGGATTGAAGCTTTCAGTAGTCAAGCAGTTAATTTTTCTATGAGCACAGTATTTCTTCACTGGACCTTTACTCCCTATTCGCTTTATATTCTTTTTGCTCTTCCTACAGCATTGGCTATTTATAACTATGGCCAACCTTTTAGAATTAGTTCGGGTCTTTACTTTCTTATAGGCGATAGATGTAAAGGTTGGATAGGTAAAGCTACCGATGCTCTTACTATTTTTGCGCTTGCAGGGGGTGTAGCTGCTGTTCTAGGAGCAGGTTTGTTACAAATGGGCAGCGGAATGAACATTATTTTTGGTATTCCAATATCATCAACTCTGTGGATTATTATAGCGGCAGTAATCATTGGAAGTTACACTATTTCAAGTTATACAGGAATAGATAGAGGTATAAGGTTTTTGGCCAATCAAAATACAAAAATTTTCCTGGGCACTATGGTATTCATTTTCATTGTTGGACCTACCACATTTATTTTGAATCTTGGTGTTGAAAGTTTTGGCAACTATATTAGTAACTTTATAGACCAGTCTTTTTACTTAAGTACTGCTGCGGAAAGTGGTTGGCCTAAGTGGTGGACTATTTATTTCTGGGCTAATTGGTTGGCATTTGCTCCTATAGTTGGTTTGTTTTTGGTACGCCTTAC
>PWHX01000121.1 GCA_003555415.1 Syntrophomonadaceae bacterium
GCCTTGGCAAGGCGATGCTCTACCACTGAGCTACTTCCGCATGGTGGCGAGACGCGGAATTGAACCGCGGACACGCGGATTTTCAGTCCGCTGCTCTACCAACTGAGCTATCTCGCCTGGCGGAGCTGACGGGAATTGAACCCGCGATCTCCGGCTTGACAGGCCGGCATGTTAACCGCTACACTACAGCTCCATATATGGTGGGCGAAACAGGGCTTGAACCTGTGACCCCCTGCTTGTAAGGCAGGTGCTCTCCCAACTGAGCTATCCGCCCTTGACACTTTCATAGTATACACAATCTAATATTAAAAGTCAATCTTTTTTATTTACTTATTTGTTTGTTTAGCTTCAAAGATATTGTAAAGTAATTATAGCAAAGATAAATAAAAAACTCAAGGGCCTTAAAAAAATAGAGTAATTACAAATATATTTCTTTGAATATAGCCTATAGATTTATTATATAAGCGTTAATAATATTTACCTGTTAATTAATTCCTTCTTCTTCGGAAGAACTATAATATATCAGGCTCTGTAGCTCAATTGTAAGGTCAGTATTATGCACATGAACATTTTTAGGAACATTAAGCTTAGTAGGGGCAAAATTTAAAATTGCAGTTATTCCACATTTAACCAGTTCATCAACTACATATTGGGCCTGTTCTGCTGGAACGGTTAAAACAGCAACTTTTACATTGTGTTCTTTTATTACTTCTGACATTTTATCAAAATGTTCAATATGCAAATCTTCTACTCTCTTCCCTATAACTTCAAGATCTACATCAAACATTCCAACTACACGGATATAAGGGTTTTTAATTATGTTATAACGTCCGAAGGCATTCCCCAAATGTCCTGATCCCAAAACTATAACGTTAGTTTCTTTATCTAAACCAATAATTTTTAACAACTTTTCCCTTAAATATACTGTGTTATAGCCCGTTCCCCTTGTGCCGAAAGCTCCAAAATATGCAAGATCTTTACGAATTTGTTCCGCCGTAAACCCAGTCTGATTACTTAAAGTCCTGGAAGAAATAATCTCTACATCTTTTTTTATAAGATTATCCAATATTCTCAGGTAAACAGGAAGACGTTTAACAATTGACGACGGCGCATTACGCTGCAGCATATTTTATGCCTCCTTAAATCTATGGAAACTTCACTAATAACACCTTTTTAATATAAATTTTGCAATAAATTCAAGGGTTCTCTTGTGGGGGCTGTCCGGAAAAACCTCCAGTTCAATAACTGCCTGACTAACGTACTTTTCAGCTAGATTATACGCCCTATCAAAAGCTTTAGTTTCATTTATTTGTCTGGCAACCTGCTTAATAAATTCTTCATTTATATTTCTTTCCCTGATTTTTGCTTTAAATATATCGCTCATATCAGAACTGTCCAACATGTAGATAACAGGCAAAGTAATTGTCCCATGTCTTAAATCGTTACCTACCGGCTTGCCCGTATTTTTTTCATCACCGAGAAAGTCCAGTAAATCGTCAATTATCTGGAAAGCTATTCCCAAATTGTATCCATAATTTTGTAGGGATTTTACTTCCAGTTCATTTGCCCCAGAAACTGTTCCCCCACTTTTGCAGCTACTTGATATAAATAAAGCAGTCTTTTTCTTAACCCTATTTAAATAAATCTCTTCTGTTATGTCCGGAGAATAAACCTCGTTCAGTTGCTGAATTTCTCCCTCCGACATCTTTTCAACTACTTCAGACATTACATTTATTAATGACATATAACCAAAATTGGTTAGAAGAGCAAAAGCTTTGGCAAACAAATAATCTCCCATCAATACAGATGACTGGTTGCCCCATTTAGAATTTACCGATGGTATCCCCCGCCTAGAATTAGAATTATCAACTACATCATCATGAACCAGGGTGGCAGAATGTATAAGCTCAATAGCCACAGCAACAGACATGATATCTTTAATGTCTTCAATGTCTTCGCCTTTTAATTTTGCACACAAAAAGAATAATGCTGGCCTAAGTCTTTTACCAGCAGAACTTAATAAATGAGAAGATATATCTGCCACTAAATGATCTTGAGAGTCTAATACTTGCTTCAGACCTGTTTCTAATTCCTGTAATTCTTTTTTTATATCGGCAAAAATATCTATAGCTCTCACCTAATCACCACCCTAGTCTGGTTGGCATTTAAACTGTCTCTTATTTTTAAAACCTAAGTAAATGTTGCGTAATTTGTGAAAACACGGACTAGAGCCCTAAGATGAAATATTTATACAACCTTATATTTTTCACAAAGCACAGTTAGCCTTTAATAACCGGTTTTCAAAAAGCTACCGTTATTTTATGCTAACTGCTTTTCCTCAAGTAATGGTTTTGTGTTAACAAAATGTTTATGAATACCAAGTTCTTTAGCAGAAAAACCAAAACTCAAACCAATTAGCTCAGAAATCTCAAAAACAGGCATATTGTACTTTACACCGTATTCTTTTTCGGTAGCCGGTTGACGCAATTCAAGATTAAGCTGGCACATAGGACAAGCAGTTACCAAGCAGTCAGCTCCAATAGCCTGAGCATAACTAAATATATCATTACTGAGTTTTAAAACTACGTCAGTTCTTGAAATAGCTAAACCTCCACCGCAGCATTCTGTTTTATAAGCCCATTCTAAAGCAGTCGCTCCTAAAGCATTTACCATCTCATCCATTGTCTGAGGGTATTCGGAATTATCAAATTGAGTCAACTCAGGTGGCTTTACCAAAAGGCAACCGTAATAACAGGCCACTTTTAATCCACTTAATTTTTTCTGAACCTGCTGAGAAATTTTATCCACGCCAACTTTATCGTAAAGAAACTCAACCATATTATACACTCTATTCGAAGCTTTATAGTCTCTACCTATAATATTATTGATTTTTTGCCTTTCTTCCTCATCATTTTTTAAAGTTTTTATAGCTGCAGACATTCTATTATAACAGGCAGCACAAGGCGCAAGGACATCCAGACCGTCTTCTTCAGCAATTGCCAGGTTACGAGCATTAAGGGCAATTGGAAGAACCAAGTCAGCCTGGTGAGCAGGAGAGGCCCCACAACAGTTCCAGTTTGGTATTTCCTTTAATTCAACGCCTAGTTTTTTTGCTATTGCTTTATTAGAAAGGTCATATTCTATACCAGTGGACTCCAAAGAACAACCAGGATAATATGCTATTTTCATTATTTTCCTCCTTTCAATTCATCAACCTTTTTAAAGATTTGAGAAACTTCCCCTCTGCCTTTAATTAAATGAGGAAAGGGACTGATTTTACCAAGCTTGAACATATGAGGTGCTACATCCATCCCTGCCATAAAATTCCCGGAACGTACATTATAAAGCATGGTTAACCCAGCTTCATATAATCTTCCTGTATGCTTTACTGTCTTGAGGAAGGAATCATTGAACACGTCTATACCTTTTTCTGCAGGTGGATAACCTTTCTCCTTAGATAATATCCTTAAAGTATCGTTAAGATGAGGAATATCCAATTTCCTTGGACATCGCGCTACACAGTTTCCGCATCCGATACAAAACCAAATCATCTTAGACTTAAAGACTTCTTCCACCAGTCCAGTTTGTAGCATTCTAACAATCTGACGCGGACTATAATCACTTAAATAACCTACTGGACAACCAGCAGCACAGGTGCCACATTGATAACATTCCTTTATGTCTACATGACTTTTTTCAGATATTTCATCCACTAAAGGCTCGGATGCTTTCAATGCTGTATTCATAACTACCTGCTCCATAAAACTCCTCCTTTTTAAATAATTTATAAGTATAAATACATAAACATTAAAACA
>PWHX01000153.1 GCA_003555415.1 Syntrophomonadaceae bacterium
CAGGCAACAGTTGTACAAGTTGGGCCTCTGCTCCTCCAGCTTTCAGGGTGGAAGCAATAACACTACTATAAGCAGTTATGTGGCCCCCTGATTGAACAGCGGCACTGTTTATATCACCACTAATTTCTATATTGCCTCCTGCCATAACAGCCATACCTTCGGAGATATTGCCTTTAATATTAATATCTCCTTGAAATCGGAGGTTTCCTGTAGAGAGGTCAACATTTTTTTCATGAGTGAACCCACTGGAAACTTTAGTGGTCAAGGTTTTGCCTCTTTCCTCTACTATAGGGTAACCATTGGCAGCAGCCTTTACTGTCAGGCCTGAGGAGTCAAGGCGGGTTGTTTTGCCGGTGTGTATAACATAGTCTTTAGGCGGTTTGACCTTTATAGGGTTACCGGTAACAGTGGTTCCGGGGGTGCCTTCAACCCCAGGCGTTTTCTTAAGTATAGGGGTTCCCAGTTCCACATATGGAATTTTAAGTATTTCCCGGTAGTCAACATTACCCTCCGGATCTATGCTGGGGGCTGTTTGAAACTCCTGTTTAAAACAATATTCAATAGAAGCGTCTGTACTGGGCTGGGGTGGTGTGCCCCGGGCAATTTCTACCGGTTCCCCGGGAGGGGATTCCAGTGTTTTGGCAATAACATCTTTCATGATGCCGTAAGTTATCTTTTGCCTGTCCAGTTCTTTAAGGATATCTTCTACTTTGAGGTCGTTTTCCTCAATGGTTTCTTCCCGTACAGTCAGGTAAAGGTCTTCTTTGGGGCTCTGATCGATTACTGAAAAAGTTTTCTTTGTAGCAGGATTAGTTTCCAGGAAGGCAGATAGTTTATCCTTGGACAGGGTGACTTTAAACTCAGCCGGAGAGATAATTTCTTTCCGGGGTTCAATTTCGATTTTGTCCTCTGGACTGACAGGTGTTTCTTCAGTAATTTCTTTGTCATTTACCCGAAGGATTAAGTTGGGATCTGGAGTTAAGGAGGGATGTTTTTCTCCATCTTGTTTCTCACTAAAAAATAATTTTTCATCTGCAATACCTATTTTGTACATGGCACTTTCTTTATTTTCCATTTTAAGCGCTCCTTTTAATTTTTTATGGGCAGCAAACAAAAAACTACCACGGCCATGGCAGCCGGCTATCATAGTGTATTTACTGTAGACCCATGGCTTTGCGTCCTTAACTTTCGTTAAGTTTGCCTTTCTCGTGCAGCAGCATTATGCTATAGTTTGTATTATATTACCTATTATTTAAATTCGTTAAAAAGGCGGTATTATCCTTCTATAATACATTAATACCTTAAATATTCAAAATAAATTTTAAAATATTACTTAAACAAAGTTTTTAAAGTTCTTTAGAAATATTAATACATTACCGATAAATAACTATATGGGTAATGAAGAATGTAAGTTTTGGGGGTGAGTTTTTGAAAGATGTATTATCCCAATCGGAAATAGATTCCCTTGTTTCAGCTCTAGATACTGGAGAAATAGAATCAGGCGAGCAAGAATTATCTTTAGAAGCAGAACAGGAAGTAAAAAAGTATGATTTCAGAAGGCCCAGCAAGTTTTCTAAAGAACAGATTAGGACCTTACAAATAATACATGACAACTTTGCCCGGTCATTTGGGAACTACCTTTCGGCATATCTCCGGAATGTTGTACAAATAAAAGTCGTATCTGTAAGTCAGGTTAGTTATGGTGAATTTATTAATTCTCTGCCTGTACCTACCCTTATGGCCGTATTAAATCTTTCACCAAATCTGGGGACGGCTGTTTTGGAAAGCAATCTTCAGTTTGTTTTCCCTATGATAGATCTTTTGTGCGGGGGAACAGGACAGGTTCCCAGTAATTTGAGAGAGCTTACGGAAATAGAACAGACTGTAATGCAAAGAGTTTACTATAAAGTGTTGGATAATTTAAAGTATGCTTGGGAAGATTTTTATGAGTTAGAGCCAACTATAGATACTTTAGAAACTAATCCCCAGTATAACCAGGCACTTTCTTCAAATGAAACAGTAGCCTTGATTACCCTTTCTACTAACATAGGTGACTCTCAGGGATTTATAAATATGTGTTATCCCTTTATAAGTTTAGAATCGGCTATACCGCACCTTTCAGCGCAGCATTGGTTTAAAAATGTCAGCTCTAAAGAGCAGGGAGAGGAGAAGGGCCATTTAACTTCAAGGTTAAAAGAAGTGGAGGTAACTTTATCGGCTGTATTAGGGGAAGCAGTTATAAGTGTGGATGAGTTTGTAGAGCTGCAGGTGGGAGATGTTCTTCCCCTGGGAAGAAAGGTTGATAGTCAGCTAGACTTGTATGTAGGTAATAAATTGAAGTTTAAAGTTCAGCCAGGAACTTTAAACAAGAAAAATTCTGTACAAATAACCAGTTGGGCAGAGGAGGCAGAGGATAATCATGGATGATAATCAATTTTTATCCCAGGAAGAAATTGAAGCCCTGATAAAGGGGAGTAGCTCTGAAGACGCAGATGGAAATGAAGCAAATGAGGAAAGTGAACACAAAGAAGTAAATGTTGAAAATATTGAATCAGAGCAGGAAGAAACAAAAGAAGGAAAAGTTGAAAAGGTAGAAAGCGAGCAGACATATAAGGAAAATTACAAAAAGACAAAAGGCATAAAAAAAGGAGTAAGCAGCAGCAAGAAACAATCCTCTGGCAACGGAAAGTCTAACCTGGATTTAATACTGGATATTCCCCTGGAATTATCCGTTATTTTAGGCAACAGGGAAATAGAAATGAATGAATTACTGGGAATGAATACTGGAACCTTAATAGAGCTGGATAAGCTTGTTGACGAACAAGTGGAAATATATGTAAATAAAAAGCTGTTGGCCCGGGGAGAAATAGTTGCTATAGATGAGAATTATGGGGTTCGTATTACAGATATAATAAAACCTGTGGAAAGGTTAAAGACTTTAAAATAAGAAATAGCTGTTCTTTTGAAAGAGAGGTATAGGTATGTCTCCGTTAACAGAAATGGAAAAGAGCGCAATATCAGAAGTTGGTAATATATCCATGGGGTCTTCTGCTACAGCTCTATCAACCCTTATTAATCAAAATGTAAATATCACTACTCCCCAGGTTAGCTATGGCACCTTAGAGGAAATTAAAAATAATTATCCTATTCCAAGTGTAGTTGTTGAGGTGGAATATATTGAGGGTCTGGCAGGTAACAATGTGTTGATAGTAAAAGAAAGAGATGCAACTATTATTGCTAATCTAATGATGGGACAGGATCCGGAAACAGAAGTGGAAGAGCTGGACGAAGTTCAAATAAGTGCAGTAAGCGAGGCCATGAACCAGATGATGGGGTCTTCCTCTACTGCTATGGCAGAATTATTTGATATGCAGATTAATATTTCACATCCGGTAACAAAGTATATTAATTTGCAAAATTTAGAAAAAAGTGATAGTGAACTGGGGGAGACCCTGGTGACAATTACTTTTAAAATTGAGATTGGCGACCTCATTAACAGCGAACTATTGCTTCTGATACCTGAAAGTTTTGCCAAGGACGCTGCAGCAAAGCTTCTGCAAAAATTTGAAATGCCTGGAGAAGAGGCTGAGGCAGATTCTGAAGCAGATGTTGAAACAAAAGCTGATACAGAAGGCCAGCAGGAAAAGACGGAGGAAGATTTGTCAACAGGGGAAGATGAAACTTCTGGGGAAGCTTCCGTTGAAGAAATTCAAGAAAATCTTGTAAACGAAGCTGCTGCAGAGGAAGTTCCTGTAGAAGATGTCACCGTAGAAGAGGAGGAGGGTAAAAAGTTAACAGATGATGAAATTGATGCCTTAAGTGAAATTGGAAACATATCTATGGGCTCTGCAGCTACTGCTTTATCAAATCTTTTGAATAAAAGAGTAAGTATTACTACCCCTACTTTTATGCTAACTGATCCGGAAACTGTAAAGAGTAATTATCCCATACCCTGTGTCATAGTTAATGTTCAATACTTAAAGGGTTTTTCAGGACAAAATATGTTGGTTATAAAAGAGGAGGATGCCATTATAATTGCCGGCATCATGATGGGAGAGGATTTAAATCAACTTAAGGAGGGTCTGGATGAGATTCAGCTTAGCGCAGTAAGTGAGTCCATGAACCAGATGATGGGTTCAGCATCTACATCTATGGCTGATCTTTTCAATTTTACTGTAGATATTTCCCCGCCGCAATCTGTTTACAGACATTTAGGTGAGGATGAAGAAGAGTTTGATATATCATGTCTAGATGATGACTTAATTCAAATTTCTTTTCAAATGGAGATAGGCAATCTAATTAATAGCGAAATTATACAGTTAATGCCGGTGGAATTTGGCAAAAAACTGGCTGCTCAGCTGCTGCAGAGTTTATCACCTGCAGAAGAGATAGAAGAGACAGAAGAGATAGAAGAGACAAGAGAAGACATTTCTTCTCAAAGCGTTGAGGCATTTCAAGAGGTTGAAAAAGGGCTGCCAGGTGAGGTCCCGGGGAAAGAGACGGATTTCCAAGAGGAAAAGCCCGCTCAGTCATTTTTGGATACGATAAAAGGGGATTATAATATAGATTTAATCAGGGATTTGCCGGTTACAGTTTCAGGGCTTTTTGGTAAAACTACAATGAAAATGAAAGATGTTTTAGCGTTTGATCAGGGAACTGTAGTAGAGCTGGACAAGCTGGTGGGGGAACCGGTTGATATCTTGGCTAATGGCAAGCTGGTGGCCAGGGGAGAAATTGTAGTAATAGAAGAAGAATTTGGCATAAAAATAGTAGAAATTATAAAAACGGAATCTGATGCTGATTTAAATTTAATATAATGTGTAGAAGGGGGTGACGTCGTGAGTTTATCTGAATACAAAGATATGTTTGCATCTGAAGCGACAGAATATCTTCAAACTTTAAACAGCCGTATATTGGAGCTGGAGGAAGATCCGGAAAGCCTGTCTATTATAGACGAGATGTTTCGAGCTGCTCATAGCTTAAAGGGTATGGCCGGAACTATTGGCTTTGAACAGATTGCTTCTTTAACCCACTGGATGGAAAGCTTGTTTGACCAGCTCAGGCAAAAGAATATATATGCAGAAAAACAATTAATAGATCTTTTGTTTGAATCCCTGGATGTTCTGGAAAAACTGTTGGATCAACCTGAAGACGAGGAAGAAGACATATCTGAAATAATCGATAAGCTGGGACAGGCTATTAATGGAGCTGAAGAAGGAAATGGAGGAGAGGTAAAGTTTTGTGAAGGGGAAAAGGAGCCTGGGGACGATCTTGATGTAAAAATAAATAAGTCAACAGAAAAAGGAGATCAGGTTTACTTACTAACGGTTGAGCTGGATAAGGAATGCATTTTAAAATCCGTAAGGGCTTACATGGTATTAAAGGAGTTAGAGGAGCTGGGTCATATTATAAAATCCATTCCTGATGAGCAGGAGCTGGAGGAAGGCACCTTTGGTGACTCTTTTCAGGTTTATGCCCAAACCAAGGAGAAACCGGAGCTATTAAAAAGTACTATAGAAGATATTTCAGAAATAAAAAGTGTCGATGTAAAAATTCATGAAGACTCTGAGACCAAGAAAAAAGAAAAAGGTTCTATGCTGGAAGAACAGCAAAAAGCCATTCTCAAGAAAACAGGGGAAAAAATTATCCGGGTTGAAACGGAAAAACTGGATGGGTTAATAGGTCTGGTGGGGGAATTGGTAGTAAACAGGACTGGAGTCCTGGAAATAAAC
This sequence comes from Syntrophomonadaceae bacterium, assembly GCA_003555415.1. Lineage (GTDB taxonomy): Bacteria > Bacillota > Dethiobacteria > SKNC01 > SKNC01 > PWHX01. Next base: position 5,733 of record PWHX01000153.1, read on the forward strand.
AAATCCATTGATAATCCGGATCTTAACACTGCCCTGGAGCAATTAGACCTGATTACTACTAACTTACAGAATGCGGTTATGAAACTCCGTATGGTTCCTATAAAGCAGGTGTTTGATCGCTTCCCTCGCCTGGTAAGAGATTATAGCCAGGATAGGAACAAAAAGGTTGACCTGTTTATTGAAGGGGAAGAAACAGAACTGGATCGTTCTATTGTTAACATTATCGGTGAGCCTCTGGTTCATCTGTTAAGGAACGCTATGGACCACGGGATTGAGAGCTTAGAAGATAGAAAGCGTTTTAACAAAAAGGAAAGTGCTACAATAAATTTGTCTGCCCGGCACGAAGGAAGCTATATAGTTATTGAGGTGCAGGATGATGGACAGGGAATAGACCCAAAGAAAATTAAAGCCAAGGCTTTGGAGAAGGAGGTAAAGACTGCCGCTGAATTAGAACAAATGTCTGATAATGAGATAAACATGTTAGTATTTAACAGTGGTTTTTCTACGGCGGAAGAAGTGACGGATGTTTCCGGTAGGGGAGTGGGCATGGATGCGGTCAGGTCTACTGTTGAGTCCTTGCACGGTGAGATAAATCTAGACACCAATGTAGGGGAAGGAACCAAGTGCAGTATTAAGCTTCCTTTAACCCTGGCCATAATTAAAGCAATGCTGGTAAGGGTGGAAAATGAAGTTTTTGCCATTCCTATTGAGGCCATAAGGGAAAACATTTATATTTCCCCGAAAGATATTAATTCAGTGCAGAAGCAAAAGGTAATAACTTTTAGGGAGGAAATACTTCAGCTAGTTTCTCTTAGAACAAGGCTTCATTTGGCTGAAAAGGAAAAGGATGTGGGCAGCGATGGTTTTTATTCCATAATTGTAGTGGAGTCAGGGGATAAGAAAGCCGGGTTAATAGTAGATGATTTTTTAGGACAGCAAGAAATCGTAATTAAATCTCTGGGTAAAATCCTGGAGGGCTTAAATGGTATAGCAGGAGCTACGGTAATGGCAAATGGAGAGGTAGCTTTAATTCTGGACGTATCTACTTTAGTTTAATTATTTAACTGTAGGAGGAGGAGTTTTGTATGGCAACTATTTTAATTGTTGATGATACTGCTTTTATGAGAATGACATTAAAAAACATACTTGAAAAAAACGGTTACGAGGTGGTAGGGGAGGCTGAAGATGGTGTTCAGGCTATAGAAAAGTACAAGGAATTCAGCCCGGCATTGGTTACTATGGATATAACTATGCCCAACCTTGATGGCATCTCAGCCATCAAAGAAATAGTCAAACACGACGCTGATGCCAAGATTGTAGTATGTAGTGCCATGGGCCAAAAGTCCCTAGTAATTGAAGCTTTAAATGCTGGAGCCAAGGATTTTATTGTAAAGCCCTTCCAGCCGGATAGGGTGCTGGATTCTTTAAAAAAGTTTCAATAATAAAGAGGTGATAGCTTGGATAAGAATTCTTTAAAGCCTGAACAAATAGATATATTGAAGGAAATAGGTAATATAGGAATGGGCAATGCGACAACTTCCCTTTCTAAAATGCTGGAAGAAAAGATAAAAATGGATGTTCCTGAAGTTTCCTTAATATCATTGTCTGAGGTTCCTGAACTGGTGGGAGGGCCTGAAAAACCGGTAGCAGTCGTGTTTAGCAAGGCCCTTGGGGAAGTTTCATTTTTTATAATTTTTTTAATGCCTGAGCATAGTGCACTTAATATAATTAAAGCCTTAACTGACGGGGAAACAAATGAATTCTGCTACATGGGCAGGTCGGTTATCCGGGAGGTTGGTAATATAGTAGGGGCTGCTTACTTAAGTGCGCTATCTTTTTTAACGAATTATACTTTCAAGCAGACTCCCCCAATTTTAGCCATAGATATGGCCGGTGCCATACTGGGCACTATTTTTGCTGAAGCGGATCTTGCCGATGACACCCTGCTACTAATAAAGACTATCTTAAATACGGAGCTTACAGATTTCGAAGGGTATTTATTTATTGTTCCTAACTGGGAAAAGTTTAAAAGCATCGTTGAAATACTAGGATTGGAGCTTGAAGAATGATAACTCGGGTCAAAATAGCAGATATAGCTACGCAGAGGGTTTCAGGTGTTTTAATTACGGTGGGGTTGGGCTCCTGCATAGGCACTGTTTTTTATGATAGCAAGAGTATAACGGCTGGTATGGCTCATGTTCTGCTGCCCGATAGCACCCAGTTTAATAGTAGAAAGCAAAATCCAATGAAGTATGCGGATACGGCCCTACCTTTGATGTTGGATGATATGTTGAAAAAAGGTGCCCTTAAAAAAAATATAGTTGCTAAGATCGCAGGGGGGAGCAAGCTTTTTGAATTTAATACATCAGATGGAAAACCAGAAGTTAGCGTGGGGGAAAAAAATATACAGGCAGTGAAAAAAACACTAAAGGATATGGGAATTTCTCTTGTGGCTGAAGATGTAGGCGGTACTTTTGGCCGTACCATGAAATTATTTGTGGATACAGGTAAAGTGGAGATTTCGTCTTTAGAGGGTTATAAGAAATTGTTTTAGTTTTGAACTATTTAGGGGCAGGAGGAAAAATATGGCAATAAAAGTGTTGGTTGTAGATGATTCAGCTTTTATGCGAAGGGTTATTTCCGATATGTTAAATTCCAGTGCTGGCATAGAGGTGGTAGCTACGGCTCGAAACGGTATAGAGGCGCTGGAAAAAATGGTTACATATGAGCCTCAAGTGATTACCCTGGATGTGGAAATGCCAAAAATGGATGGTATTACTACTCTAAAACAAGTTATGAGAAACAGGCCTACTCCCGTGATAATGTTAAGCAGTTTAACTCATAAGGGCAGCAAAGAAACCATGGATGCCCTTTTTTCAGGAGCACTGGACTTTGTGCCAAAACCCTCGGGCGCTATTTCCCTTGATCTGGAAAAAGTCAAAAATGAACTTGTATCCAAGGTAAGAACTGCGGTTAAGGCAAAAATGTCTACCCAAAATGTTAAGCAGAGGGAAGCACCTCCTCCCCCTGCAGGTAAGACAACAGAAAAAACGTTACATTCAAAGGTGCAAAAAGTAGTGGCTATTGGTTCTTCCACCGGCGGGCCTAAGGCTCTGGAAATAATTCTCACCCATTTGCCTGCCGATTTTCCGGCCAGTATTTTAATTACCCAGCACATGCCTAAGGGTTTTACCAGGTCTTTAGGGGAGAGATTGGATCGCTTAAGCAGCCTAAAAATTAAGGAAGCTGAAAGCGGTGATACTGTACGAAACGGACAGGTTTTAATTGCTCCTGGGGGTTATCATTTAAAGCTGGAAAAAAAAGAAAAGATATTTTTGAGCGAGGAAGATCCCGTTCAGCATGTAAGACCCTCTGCAGACGTTATGATGGTTTCTATAGCTGAACATTATGGAGCAAATACTCTTGGCGTTGTTCTAACCGGGATGGGAAAAGATGGAGCTTACGGTATGGAAGTTATAAAAAAAGCAGGAGGCAAAACTATTGTACAGGACAAGGAAACCGCGGCTATTTTCAGTATGCCTGGATCAGTCATTAAAGCAGGTCATGCTGATTATGTTGTTCCCATTCGGGATATGGCTATTAAAATAGTCAACTGTTTAAAGGAGAAAGTATAAAAACTTGGGTGGTGCTGATATGAGTATAGATTACTCTTTTTTTAAAAAAAAGTTTAGAGACCTTACAGGCATGGACTTGAACAGCTATAAAGATCAACAGATGGAACGGCGGGTCCTTCAGTTTATGAGCAGAGCAAATTGCAGCGATTATCATACTTATTGGAAGCTTTTAGAGACTGATAACAAGGAAAAAATGCGTTTTTTAAATTACCTGACTATTAATACCACCAGTTTTTTCAGGGATCAGTCTGTTTATAACAACATAAGGGATAAAGTAATTCCTGAAGTGCTGGAAAGAAAGAAGGGTAAAATAAAGATTTGGAGCGCCGGTTGTTCCATTGGAGCAGAGCCCTATTCCCTGGCTATTTTAATGGCGGAGGCTGCTCCCGGCAAATATTCTATAAATGCCACGGATTTAGATGAGCAGGCTCTACAAAAAGCCAGGGAGGGTAGATTTAATTACAACCAGCTGGAGAACATATCTGCCAAGCTCCGGGGTAAGTATTTTAATAAAATAGATGATAAATTATATGAAGTCAGCCCGGATTTAAAAAAAGTGGTAACTTTTAAAAAACAAAACTTGTTAGAGGACAGCTTTGAAAAAGGTTTTGACATGATACTATGCCGCAATGTGTTTATTTATTTTAAACAGGATACCCAGAATAAATTGATGAGTAAATTTATAGATTCCCTTACACCCCTGGGTTTTTTTGTTATTGGGAGCTCGGAGAACATAGGGGACCTGAAAGAATGGAACCTGAAAAGGGCAGCCATTTCCATATTTCAAAAACAAAAATAAGGCGAAAAAGGGTCAATGATGATCCTTTTTTTAAGTTTAGAAAGGTTTTTGCAGGAAAGAGGTGCCGGATGTCGAAAGCAATAAGGGTAATTTAAGATATTAAAATATGAAGGAGGAAAGCTTTATGAAGGTTAACCAGCTGTCGGTATTTTTAGAAAATAAATCCGGGCGTCTGGCCAGGGTCACAAAGGTGCTGGGGGAAAATGAAATAAATATAAGAGCCCTGTCTATAGCTGATACTACTGACTTTGGCATACTTCGTTTGATTGTTAGTAAACCCAAAGAAGCCTACAGCATATTAAAATCTGAGGGCTTTGTAGTGAGTGAGACGGAGGTTATAGCTGTATGTATTCCTGATAAGCCAGGGGGATTAGGTGGTGTTCTGGCTATCCTGGAAGCAGCTCAGATAAACATTGAATATTTATATGCCTTTGTAGGTAATACCCATACGAAAAACGCCCTGGTGATCTTCAGGGTAGAAGATTGCGACAGGGCTGTGGAAGTCCTTAAGGAAAAAGGAGTGCAGGTTGTAAAGGAAGAGAACGTTTATTCCATGTAAAAAATAAATGCCCATACAATTATTATAAACCGGCTTTTTATTTTTTTTGTTTTTTTCTTTGCCGGTGGGCAGTTGGCGGAAAGGAGAGTTTATATTGATTTGGGATGAAAAATATGAGTGCATGGACCGGGAACAGCTGCGGGAACTTCAGTCTGAACGCTTAAGGGAAGTAGTAGACAGAGTATACAACAAAGTTCCCTTTTATCGCCAGCTTTTTGACCGGGAAGGAATTAAACCTGGGGATATAAAAGGGGTTGAGGATTTATCTAAACTTCCTTTTACCACTAAGGATACTCTCCGGGGGAATTACCCTTATGGTCTTTTTGCGGAGCCTTTATCTAAAATTGTCAGGATACATGCATCTTCAGGCACCACGGGTAAGCCTACGGTGGTGGGTTATACAAAAAAAGACCTGGACACCTGGGCCGAGCTTATTGCCAGGATAGTGGTGCAGGCGGGAGCTACTGAGGAGGATGTGGTCCAGATATGTTTTGGTTATGGCTTGTTTACCGGGGGTTTTGGTTTGCATTATGGCCTGGAAAAACTGGGCACAACGATTATCCCTGCTTCTATAGGGAATACCCGGCGGCAGATAATGCTGATGGAGGACTTTGCCACATCAGTACTGGTTTCTACACCTTCTTATGCCCTTTACATGGCAGAAGTACTGCAGGAAATGGGTGTGGAAAGGGAGAGCCTGAAATTGAGGCTGGGCCTGTTTGGCGGTGAACCCTGGACAGAGAGCATGAGGGAGCAGATTAAGTCCAAGTGGGATATAACAGCCACCGACAATTATGGTTTAAGCGAAATTATAGGTCCGGGAGTTTCCGGGGAGTGCCTGGAATTTAAAGGGCTTCATATATCAGAGGACCATTTTATACCGGAAATAATTGACCCCGAGACAGGGGAGAGTCTTGACTTTGGGGAGGAAGGTGAACTGGTGTTTACCGCTCTAACCAAGGAGGCCTTTCCTGTAATACGTTACCGTACCAAGGATATTTCTATTCTCTGGGACCAGCCTTGTTCCTGCGGGCGTACCACCGCCCGGATGAAGAAGGTTACCGGAAGAACCGATGATATGCTTATTATACGGGGGGTTAATGTATATCCTTCCCAAATAGAAAGCGTTCTCATGGAAATAAAGGGTGTAGCACCCCACTATCAAATTATGGTGGAACGGAAAGGGCACCTGGATAATATGGAGGTTAAGGTAGAACTGGAGGAGGAATTGTTTACAGGAAGCTTCCGAGATCTGGAGGCTGTGGAAAAGAAGATAAAAAGCGGCTTAAACTCAGTGCTGGGGATAGATGTGAGGGTTAAGCTGGTTGAACCTAAAACTCTGGAACGCACTGAAGGTAAATCCAAGAGAGTTATAGATAAAAGGGAGCTAACTGATTCATAAGAATTTATAAAATTTTCATATGGTATATATTATAGATTTGTTAACAGGTTTGGGGGGATTGGTATGGAAAAAGTATTGATGTCAGGAAATGAAGCAATTGCCCGGGGCGCTTATGAATCCGGAGTTAAAGTAGCTTCAGCTTACCCGGGAACGCCCAGTACAGAGATTCTGGAGAATGTGGCCCGGTACGAAGAAATATATGCCCAGTGGTCCTGCAATGAAAAGGTAGCTCTGGAAGTGGGCATTGGTGCTTCCATAGCGGGGGGTAGAACCCTGGTAGCCATGAAACATGTGGGGGTTAATGTAGCTGCAGACCCACTGATGACCCTGGCTTATACCGGGGTAAACGGCGGCCTTGTTTTGGTTTCTGCCGATGATCCCGGCATGCACAGTTCACAAAACGAACAGGATAACCGCAGGTACGCTAAATTTGCTAAAATACCTTTGCTGGAACCGGGGGACAGCCAGGAGGCTAAAGATTTTGTGAAAAGGGCTCTGGAAATTAGTGAGGAGTTTGATATTCCCGTTATGTTGAGAACCACCACCAGGGTGGCCCATTCCCTTACTCCGGTGTCCCTGGAGGAGCCCGGGGAAGTACTCCTTAAGGAATATATTAAAGAACCTCAAAAGTATGTCATGATACCGGCTTATGCCCGGGTCAGGCATAAGCTTTTAGAGGAAAAAATGTCTAGAATTAAGGACTTTAATGACAATAATCCCCTTAACTATATTCAGTGGGGAGATAAAGAGATAGGCATTGTTGCTTCCGGAATTAGCTATCAGTATGTAAAGGAAGCCTTACCTGAGGTTTCTTCTTTGAAGCTGGGGATGCCTTATCCCTTTCCCGAAAATCTTGTCCGGGAGTTTGCTGCCGGGGTTCAAAAGCTCTTTGTAGTGGAGGAGCTGGAGCCCTTTATGGAGGAAGAAATCCGGGCTTTAGGATTGGAAGTTACGGGAAAAGAAATATTTTCCGCCACGGGGGAGATAAATGCGGAAATGATAAGGGAAAGGATAGGAAACAAAACTGAATCGGCTCCTGTAAAACTGGAGGATTACTCCGGGGAGGAGATTCCACCCCGTCCGCCGGTAATGTGTCCCGGCTGCCCTCACCGGGGGGTATTTCACACCTTGAAAAAACTCAAGCTAATTGTAACCGGGGATATTGGTTGTTATACCCTGGGTTGCCTTCCTCCCCTGGAAGCCATGGATTCTTGTATCTGTATGGGAGCCAGCATAGGTGCAGCCCTGGGGATGGAAAAGGCCAATCCGGAACTTAAAGGTAAGATTGTGGCGGTAATTGGTGACTCAACTTTTTTCCATTCAGGAATAACCGGCACCCTGGATATTGCTTATAACCTGGGGTCCTCCACGGTTATCATACTGGATAACCGGACTACAGCCATGACAGGGCACCAGGACCACCCGGGGACAGGTAAGACCTTGAAGAAAGAAGAGAGCAAGGCTGCCGACCTTCACAGGATTGTGAATTCCCTGGGGATAGAACGGGTAACGGAAGCCGACCCGCTAAATTTAAAGGAAGTAAAAGAGGTAATCGCCAGGGAGATAGAGTCCCCACAATCTTCCGTGATTATTTTTCAAAAACCCTGTGCTCTCCTGGAAAAGAAGGATAAACCTTTGGTTGTTGATGAAGAGGAATGTTCCTACTGCAAAAGGTGCCTGGATATAGGCTGCCCGGGGATAATGAATGACTGGGAGGCTGAAAAGGTTCAAATAAATCCGGATTTGTGCAGCGGGTGCAGCTTATGTCAGCAGTTATGTAATGCCGGAGCCATCAGGAAAGCAGGTGATAACCTTGAGTAGGGACATAAACGTACTGCTGGTTGGAGTTGGAGGACAGGGGACAATACTGGCCAGCCGGATAATTGCCTATGTTGTTCAGGCCAACGACCTGTCGGTAAAACTTTCTGAAACTCACGGAATGGCCCAGAGGGGTGGCAGTGTGGTTACTCACCTCCGGGCCGGGGAAGAGATTTGTTCCCCTTTGATTGATGAAGGACAGGCGGATATAATACTGTCCTTTGAACAGCTGGAAGCCTGGCGCTGGCTTCCCTATTTAAAAAAGGGAGGTATGGTAGTGGTAAACTCCCAGGTTATTTATCCTGTACCCGTAATACTGGGGTATCAAAAGTACCCGGAAAATATTTTAGAGAAGCTTAAAAAGAATATTCCCCGGACTTTTGCAGTTGATGCTTTGGCCCTGGCCCGGGAAGCGGGAAATGAGAGAACGGTTAATGTTGTTCTTTTAGGGGTTTTGGCCAAAAACTTGGAATTTGACCAGAGCTTTTGGCTACAGGCCCTGGAGTCTATATTACCCGCCAGGGTGCTGGAGCCCAATAAAAAAGCCTTCCTGCTGGGCTACCAGGAAAGTTAGCTTAGAGAAGGGTCAACAGTAGGGCTCGATAAAAAGATTAATAACCCTTTCTTCCAGTTATGAGAAGTGAAGGGTTATTTCTATTTCGGGAAATTTTGTTTTAACTTTAACAGCAGGAAAATAAATCCTTTTGGCGAAATAAAAAGTACACAGTATGGATATAATACTTTAAATGTTAAATAGTAATTAGCGGTATAGCGAAGCAAGCAATCTTTCGCTGTAGTGTTATTCAATTAGTCTATAAGTGTAACTGGAGGTCTTAAGGATGGATGGATATTTAGGAGTAGATGTAGGGTCCGTCAGCACTAACTTAGTAATTATAGATGAAGAGGGCAGGGTGCTGACAGATGTATACATGAGGACCCGGGGGCAGCCCATTAAAGCTGTTCAGGAAGGTCTGCGGGAGGCAGGGAAACAGGTGGTAAAAGGAATAAATATTTTAGGTTGTGGGGCCACCGGAAGTGCCAGGACTCTGACGGGAGTTATAGTGGGCGCGGATACAGTCAAAAATGAAATTACGGCCCATGCTGTGGCAGCTTCCCATGAGGTGCCGGAAGTCCAGACGGTGCTGGAAATAGGCGGTCAGGATTCAAAAATTATTGTACTCAGGGATAGGATTGTTACAGACTTCGCCATGAATACAGTTTGTGCTGCCGGAACCGGCTCTTTTTTGGATCACCAGTCAGCAAGGCTGAATATCCCTATTGAAAAATTTGGAGAAATTTCTCTGAAGAGTAAGAACCCGGTGAGAATTGCTGGCCGCTGCTCTGTGTTTGCTGAGTCGGACATGATTCACAAGCAGCAGATGGGACATAATACTGAAGATATAACAGCGGGCTTATGTGAGGCTCTGGTTAGAAACTACTTAAACAATATAGGAAAAGGAAAAGAGATTGTTCCTCCCATAGTTTTTCAGGGAGGGGTAGCAGCTAACACCGGAATAAGGGCAGCTTTTGAAAGGGCTCTTAATCATGAAATTATTATCCCCCAATATTTTAACGTAATGGGAGCTATAGGTGCTGCTTTACTGGCTAAAATGGAAGTAAGGAACAAAAAGACAACCAGTTTTAGGGGCTTTGCCATCAGCGATGTTGAATACGAAGCCTCCAGCTTTGAGTGTAAAGGTTGTCCTAACCTTTGTGAAATCGTTAATATTGCCATGGAGGGTAAGATTCTGGCCCGCTGGGGCGGAAGATGTGGAAAGTGGGAGCAGCTTAAGGAAGAAGATAATCAGGAAGTTAAGGAAGTAGGATAAGGGGAGGTTAAAATAATGATGAAAACAAATACTAAGTATCTCTGGTTTAATACCCAAGAGCGCCGGGAGTATATTAATATTACCGGTGAAGTAAAAGATGCATTAAAGGAAAGCGGTATAACAGAAGGTATGATTCTAATATCAGCCATGCATATTACGGCGGGAGTTTACGTTAACGATGCGGAGGAGGGCATAATACAGGACATAGATGAAATGCTGGAGAGCATAGCACCTTTTGGAAAGTACTATCGCCACCATCAAACCGGTGAAGATAACGGTGATGCCCACCTGAAAAGCATCCTTGTGCATCACCAGGTTATTATACCCGTTACCCAGGGGAACCTTGATTTAGGTCCATGGCAGCAGGTTTATTATGCAGAATTTGACGGACGGCGCAAAAAGAGGGTAATAATTAAAGTTATGGG
>PWHX01000004.1 GCA_003555415.1 Syntrophomonadaceae bacterium
GATATATGGTAGGATTGTTAAAATAGCTAGACGCTAACTTTTAATAATCTACCAGAGCAATATGAAGGTAGACATGGAAAAAGTTGATGAAATAATTGAAAAGTACCGTAGTGAAAAATCTCATAACATTCCTATTTTACAGGACATTAATGATGAATACCGTTACTTGCCTGAAGAGGCATTAAATCGGATTTCAGAGAAATTGGGAGTACCTTTAAGTGAACTTTACAGTCTGGCTACTTTCTACAAATGTTTTAGTTTATCCCCCAGGGGGGAACATGAAGTGTATGTTTGTATGGGTACAGCCTGTCATGTAAGGGGTGCACCCCGTATATTGTATAATATATCTGAAAAACTTCAAGTAAAGCCGGGAGAAACAACTGAAGATGGTAAGTACACCCTGGAAACAGTGAACTGTTTAGGGGCATGTGCGCGGGGTCCGTTGGTGATGATGGATGAAAAATATTTTGGCCTTCTTAATGTGGCCAAGATTGATAAGATGCTGGAGGGATACTATGAACAAAATAATAACTAGTCCAGCTGCACTGGTAGAGTTAAGAAAATCTATATTAACACAAATAGACACTGATAAGCCAGTTATTGCCATTTGTTGTGGGCCTGGTTGCCTGGCTTCTGGTTCTTTAGATGTGGCATCTTCTTTCAACAAAACATTGAAGGAAAAAGGCATTGAGGCTGATTTGACTACTAAAGCAACAGGTTGCCACGGCTTTTGTGAACAAGGTCCACTTTTAGTTATAGAGCCGGGTAATATTTTTTACCGTGGAGTTGAAGCAGAAGACGTGGAAGAAATTATTGAACGAACTATAATAAAGGGTGAAATTATAGATCGACTTTTATATGTTGATCCTGTTTCGGGAGAAAAAATAATAAAAGAGAATGAAATACCATTTTACAAAAAACAGATGCGATTAATTTTTAATGATATAAAAAATATTGTGCCTGAGAAAATTGATGATTATTTTGCCCTGGGGGGATATAACGCTCTGGCTAAAACACTTCTTGAAATGACCCCCCAGGAGGTTATTGATGAAGTCAAGGCTTCTGGTCTTCGGGGAAGAGGTGGAGCAGGCTTTCCTACCAGTATTAAGTGGCAATCATGTTATGATTCTAAAGGAGATAAAAAGTACGTTGTCTGTAATGCTGATGAAGGAGACCCGGGGTGTTTTCAGGACAGGAGTATTCTGGAGGGGAATCCTCACCTGGTTTTAGAAGGTATGATAATCGGTGCATATGCTGTTGGTTCCAGTTATGGTTTTATTTATGTACGCAATGAATATCCTCTGGCTATTAAGAACCTTAGCATTGCTATTGAGAAGGCCAGAGAATATGGTTTGCTGGGTGAAAATATTTTGGGCAGCAATTTTTCTTTTGATATTGTAATAAGCCGCGGTGGTGGGGCTTTTGTTTGTGGTGAGTCCAGCGCCTTGATTGTTTCGATTGAAGATAAAGTTGGCGAACCACAGGAAAAGCATACCCATGCCACAGAAAAAGGGCTCTGGAATAAACCCACCGTTCTTAACAATGTAAAAACCTGGGCGAATGTTCCCTTTATTATTAATAAAGGAGCCCAATGGTATTCAGATATAGGAACTGAAACCAGCAAAGGCACCATGATTTTTTCGCTTACTGGAAATGTTAATAATACGGGCCTGGTGGAAGTTCCCATGGGCATTACCCTGAGGGAGCTTGTTCTTGATATTGGGGGAGGTGTTCCTGGAGGGGGCAAGATTAAAGCTGTACAGACCGGCGGCCCTTCCGGGGGTTGTATCCCGGAAAGTCTCCTGGATCTATCTGTTGATTATGAAAAACTGACGGAAGCAGGCTCCATGATGGGTTCCGGTGGCTTAATAGTAATGGATGAAACCACTTGCATGGTTGATGTTGCCAAATATTTTCTGAGATTTACGCAAGATGAGTCTTGCGGAGCTTGTTTTTCCTGCAGAGAAGGTATTACCAGGATGCTGGAAATAATCGATGATATTACTAAGGGAGAAAGTTCTTTAGAGCAGTTGGATCTTCTCTTTGAATTAGCACAAGTGGTTAAGGATTCTTCTTTATGTGGGCTGGGGCAAACCTGCCCAAATACTGTACTGTCTACGGTAAAATATTTTAAAGAAGAATATAAAGCTCATATTTTAGATAAAAAGTGTCCGGCGGGGGTATGCCCGGAACTAATCAGTTTTAGCATTAACGAAGAACTATGCAACGGGTGTGGAGTTTGCCGGAAGAAGTGTCCTGCTGAAGCTATTCAGGGAGAGAAAAAAGAGGTACATGTAATTACTCAGGATAAATGTACAAAATGCGGTATCTGTCTGGATGTTTGTAAATACGATGCCGTTATTAAAGAATAAGAGGTGTGCGCTATGGTAAATATTACCTTAAATGGAGTGGATGTCTCGGTAGAAAAGGGAAGCACCTTGCTGGAAGCGGCAAAATTTTACGGTATTGAGATACCTACTCTCTGTCATGATGATGGATTGACTCCTGGTGGGAACTGCCGTCTTTGCCTGGTAGAGATTGGTCAACCGGATAAAGCCCAACTGGTTTCCTCCTGTACTTACCGGGTTAAGGAAGGTCTGATTGTAAGGACAAACACAAAAAGGGTAATAAAATCCTTAAGGCTTTTAATAGAGCTTTATCTTGCTACCTGTCCTTCTTCAAAGGTCATTCAAGACCTGGCTTCAAAATATCATGTAACATCGGTTCGCTTTAAACAAAGGCATGATGACTGCATACTCTGCGGCCTGTGCGTTAGGATATGTGATGAACAGATGCAGGCAAAAGCCATTAATTTTATGCACAGGGGGGCAAAGCGGGTAGTTTCAACTCCCTTTGATAAAAAATCGGAAGACTGTCGTTATTGCGGCGCATGTATGTATATCTGTCCGGCCTGCCAGGCGCGGTGTCAGGGGCCGCAGGAAGAAAATGCTGTTTGCAATGCCTGCTTAAACCTTTCTCCCCCCTGCCTGGAAGATTTTGATACAATGATGTGTTATATGGATCCGTGTGTAGCCTGTGAGCTGAATGCGGTTAGGGACAAAAAGAAATAAAAACTAACATGTTTAGAGAGGAGAAATGCCCGTGAGTTACTCTAGATTGAATGCTACTGCAGCAACTCTTACCAAAAACCGTACTGAAGGGTCGGTCAGTCCCTTTAGCGGTATGTGTACCACCTGTGTAGATGGCTGTGTTGGGATGTGTGAAATAGGCAAATCAGCCTACCGGGGTCATGAAACTATCTACCCTCAGCCTTTTGGCATAATTACCACTGCTTCGGAAAAGGATTACCCTGTAGATTATTCTCATTTTTCTATTATGGGAACCGCTGTAGGGGCGCTAGGTATAGAAGCAGACAGCGATAAAGCAATTTTCCCTGCAGCAAATATAGAAACAAAAGTGGGTCTTGGGGAAGGTATTAAATTAAAGATGCCCTTTGTTATTCCCGGTATTGGTTCAACTAATGTAGCTAAAGAGAACTGGGAGGGACTTGCCATAGGTGCAGCTCTAACCGGGACCATTTTAACTATAGGTGAAAATGTTTGTGGTATGGATGAAAAATCACAGATTAATAATGACAGAGTTGTAGATACTGTTGATTTAAAGAATAGAGTGAAGCTATTCCAAGACTGGCAGAGGGATGGTTATGGAGCTATAGTAGTTCAGGCAAATATAGAAGATACCAGGCTTGGTACCCAGGAATATGCCATAAATGAATTGGGAGTTGAGGTAGTTGAGCTGAAATGGGGCCAGGGGGCTAAAGA
>PWHX01000065.1 GCA_003555415.1 Syntrophomonadaceae bacterium
ATAATGATAACAACAATACAGACAATAGCTACAGCTATAATCATGTCTGCATATTTTTGAAAGCTGTGTAGTATTCCTGAAGCAGTATTAGCGTTATCAGCCATCCTCTCTTCCTCCTTTTACCTTTTACTTTTTCATCCTGAATACCATGGCCAGTATTTCTGCCACTGCCTGGTAAAGTTCCACCGGGATTTCCTCCCCTATTTCTCCCTGCCGGTACAAAATTTGCGCCACCGGCTTATTTTCCACAATGGGAATGTCGTTTTCCCTGGCTATCTCCTTTATCTTTTCAGCTATGAATCCGCCCCCTTTAGCAGCTACTACAGGGGCTTCATCCTCCCCATGCCTGTACTTTAAGGCTATAGCTATTTCCGTAGGGTTAGTAATTACCGCGGTAGAATCTGCAACTTCGGATATCATCCGGTTCATACTCATCTGGCGCTGCTTTTCCTTCCGCTTGGCCTTCAGGTGGGGGTCCCCTTCCATCTGCTTATGTTCCTGTTTAACCTCATACTTGGACATTTTTATGCTCTTAGTAAATTCATAACGCTGATATACATAATCAATGATGGCCAGAATTAAGAATATAATACCTACTCTAAAAGCCAGGGAAATAAACAGTGAACTGATCTGGGCAAAACTTGCTTCTATCCCCATATATAAAATCTCCAGTATGCTTTCAACCTCGCCCATGATATAATTATAGCTTACATAAGCCACTGCAAAAATCTTTATAAAACCCTTTACAAGTTCCACCACTGACTTTCGTGAGAGTATGCGCTTAAATCCTTCCAGGGGATTTAACCTCTCCGCCTTGGCTTGAATAGCTTCAGAACTGCCTTTAAAACCAACCTGAAAAAAGTTTATAATGATACCAGCTATTATAGCTGTTACAAATATAGGGGACATGATAAGAAAAAATTCACCAATAAACCTGATAAGAAGATTTAATATCTGCCCTTGCTTTAACGAAATGCTAAGAAAATCATTGTAAAAGCCCTGAACCATCATTAACGCCCGCTGAAACATAAAATCACTTAAAAATATGAATAGAAGTGCCAGTGCCAATAAATTTATAGAAGCATTGAGCTCACTACTTTTAGCTACCTGTCCCTTTTTACGGGACTCCTGTTTCCGGCGCGGCGTGGCCTCTTCAGTTTTTTCCTCCTCTGTAAACAGCTGCAGGTTCAAAGGAAAAAGATTATCTTCCATCATCAATAGCTCCCACCTACTAAAAGGTACCCATTATATTAAGCATTTCCTTAACCATCTCTCCAAATAGATTTTCAAAGACCCCGGTCATAATGGGCAGCACCAGGACTAAAGCCAACAGTCCTGCCCCTATTTTTAAGGGCAACCCTACCATAAAAACATGCAGTTGAGGAACAGTCTTGGAAATCAAACCCAGGGTGATATCCACCAGTAAGATGGTCACTACTACAGGCAGGGCAATTTGAAAAGCCAAAAGAAATGTCCAGAAAAATATTTCCATTAAACCCCATACCGTTGTTTCTGCCAGGGTATGCATCCCCACAGGGACAATGCTATAACTCCCTGTCAGAGCCACTAACAAGCTGTGATGGCCGTTTATTATAAAGAAATACACCAGGGCTAGCTGGAAATATAGCTGTCCCACCAGTGTTACCGGGCTACCGTACTGGGGATCAAAAACGCTGGCCATAAGCAAACTCATCTGTAAATCTATGATCTGACCAGCAGTCCTTATGCCTCCAAAAACCAGGAAAACGATAAACCCCAGGGTTAACCCCACTATAACTTCCCCTATAGCCATACCCATAAATTCAACCATATTCTGAGGAAATAAGAAATTCTCAGCATCTATAACACTAAAAATCAGGTAAGAGATAATTCCGGCCAAACCTATCTTAACTAAAGCAGGTATGCCTTGTACAGTTAAAAAAGGTACAATCACAAAGAAACTCGTCATTCTTATAAATATTAATAAAAGTAAAAGCCATCTCGGGTCTAACATTTCACCACCACCAGCTGCAACCAGTATATATCAAATTTTTTTTACATTTAAAGCTTAAAGTATATTTTTCGTCAGATTAATCCCCCCATGTCCTGAAAAAGGTTTACGGCAAACTGAACTATCATGTTGAGCATCCAGCTTCCAAAAATCAGGACACCCAAGAAAACAGCGACAATTTTAGGAACAAAGGTTAAAGTTGGTTCCTGGATTTGGGTAGTAGCTTGAAAAATACTTACCCCCAGGCCAACAGCTAAACTAAGAAGCAGCATGGGAGCCGCTAACATCAGCACCATTATAATGCTTTCCCGGGCAAGATTTAAAACAAATTCCTCTGACATATATTCCCACTCCTAGCACCTAATAAAAACTTTCCACAAGGGATTTTACTACCAAATGCCACCCGTCTGCTAAAACAAAAAGCAGTAATTTAAAGGGCAGGGAAATCATAACGGGAGGCAGCATGAACATACCCATGGACATTGTGGTACTGGCCACAACCATATCTATTACCAAAAAAGGGATGAAAAGCAGAAACCCCATCTGAAAAGCTGTTTTAAGTTCACTGATGACAAAAGCAGGGATAAGAATATGCATCTCCAGGTCATCCCTGGTCTGCGGACGATCAACCTGGGCAATATTTAAAAAGAGGGCCAGATCCTTTTCCCTGGTTTGCCCATACATGAACTCCCTTAAAGGCTCCGCTCCAATCTCTAAAGCCTCCTCCTGGGTAATTTCTTCCTCCAGGTAAGGTTGAACTGCATCGTCGTTTATCTGTCCGTATACCGGAGCCATAATAAAAAAAGTTAAAAACAAAGCCAAACCTATAAGTACCTGGTTAGGAGGGGTCTGCTGGGTAGCCAGCGCACTCCTTACCAGAGCCAAAACTATCACAATCCGCGTGAAGGAGGTCATAAGTAGAATTATAGCCGGCACCAAAGTCAGCACAGCCAGTATGATTAATAACTGGAGAGACCCTACCACTTCCTCCGGTTCTTCCGCCGTATCTACGTCTATGTTAAGATTAGGCAGCGGTAAAGGTTGAGCAAAGCCCACTGATGAATATATTAATAAAACAGTGATGACCACAAGCAACACAACAAAGCTTTTTTTTAAATTACTTCTACTTTTCCTGCTGTTTATTAATGCTTTCATCAGCTCTGCTTTCTCCCTCTGTTTTTAACCTAAAATTCAATAAACTCTTAAAATCTTTTACCCTGGGTTCTGAAAGGTCCACCTTTTCCCCCAACTCTTCGGGAAGTTCCTTTAAATAAGTAATTTCCCCGCCGTCAACACCAATAAGCAAAAACTCTTCCCCTACCTTAACAATGTAAAGCCAGGACTTGGGAGCCAGGGCCAATCTTTCAACTACGGTCATAAGCCTGGTTCCCGAAGGGCTTCCTGGATACAGTTTTGGTAAGCCCAACCTCAAGCTGAAGTATGCCAGGACCAGAACTAAAGCTAACACCAGAACCATTCTAAAAAACAATAGAAAAATATCCAAAACTATCCCCTCTATTTCAATCTTTTAAAAGTTTGTAATTCTAAGACCAAAACTATCATTTATGATTACAATCTCTCCCTGGGCAAAACGCTGATTATTTACCAATATATTTACATCATCACCGGCCAACTTTTCCAGCGTTATTACAGAATCTTTACTCATTTTTAATATATCCCTTATGGTCATGCTGGTCTTTCCCAGTTCTACTGACAAATTCAATATAACATC
>PWHX01000025.1 GCA_003555415.1 Syntrophomonadaceae bacterium
ACGACGGCCTTTGTGGAAGAAAGTCAGGAAGAGACTAACCGGGGCAGGAATGCATCAACTATAATTGAAGGAGACAATGAGGGTATAAATCCTGGGAAATACTTCTGGCTTCCCTTTTCCTTAACGGTTCTTTGCTTTTATATCCTTTCCTGGGTAGCCCACGATATTATCTTTTCTGAAATTAAGGTGGAAATCACTTCTTTGCCCATCCTGGGACAGGCTATCTATGCTTTGGCCATGCTTTTTGCTGCCTTTTATTTGGATAGGGAGAAGGAAATAGAAAAAATAGCTGTGTTGGGCTTGATTTTCTTGGGCTGCAGCTTTTTACTCCTTCCTATTTCCCTGAACTTTGAAATAATATGGCCCCTTTATTTTCTCCTGGAAGGCAGTTACGGGCTTATTGATCTTTTCGTGTGGGTATCCCTGGCTTATTTCTGCCAGCATCTGGCGGGTGACCCAAAAGAGTACTACGGCCGGGGCTTATTATTAAATATTTTTTTTATTATGATAGGTATTATCATGATCCCCCTCCTTAATATTAATTTTTTAGGGGAAAGTTACTTTCTCCTTTCCCTGGTAGCAGGCATTATATTGTTTATAGGGTTGCTTCCAGCCCTTTCCCTTCGGAAAATCCGCCTTTTGGATAGCCATGAAGAGGTTTCTTTGCCCGAAATATCTTTGTCCGAGATTATTGAAGAAGAAATGGAAAAGCTACATCTTAACCAGGATTTTCAGATGGAGGAGTTTACTCCAAGGGAAAAGGAGGTTCTTTATCTTATGCTGATGGGTCAGAAGAACCCGGAGATTATTGAGAAGCTGGGTATAAGTAAAAATACCCTTAAAACCCATGTGAGAAATATTTACCGGAAAGCTGAGGTAAAAAATCGCTCAGAACTTCTCTTTAAGTTCGCTGAAGTTAAAAAAGATTAATAATAATTAAAAGATTCCTTGCCTGGTATTAGAGATGCTTAAGCTAATGATTTTTGTTATTTTTTTGCGAGATATCACCCCCGGGGTGATGTTTTTTTATTTGTTTTATTTTATGATTATTAAAAATTGATGCCAGGAAAGGAGGATTAATTTTACAATTTAGAAAGGGAATTGAAAGGTGGTTATATCATGCTAAAAAATAAAAGCTTTGTTTCGGCGCTGGTATTATTTCTAAGTCTATCACTTCTTTTTACCACGCTGCTCACAGGATGCGGCAGGGATTCTTTCCAGGGGGAAACTACCTGGGAGAACGAATATGTAATAACTGAGGACATTATTAGAACAGCAGGAGAGGCAGACCTTTACCTGGGAGATCTAGAAGCCTATGGGATAGAAATATTTGTTCCCGCAGGGGCCTTTGAAAAACCTACGGAAATCCTTTTAACCACCCCCAAAGAACCTCTTGAAGTTGACGGGGAAAAAATTACCCCCATGAGCTCCCTGTACTCTTTGAGGTTTATGGGAGATATTTGTCGCACCAGTTTACCCCTTCAGGTTACCCTTTCCTTAGATAAGGAATCTCTAGGGAGAATTGATGAAACGGGAGGCTTCTACGCTGTTCATTATCAGGATGATTTAGGTTGGACTTACACCCGGCCAGTTGCGATAGATGAAGAAGAAGGTCTTCTGTTTTTTGAAACTTACCACAACTCCTTTTGGGGAGGGGGCGAGTTAACAGATGATGCACGGATTGAACAAAAATCCCTGGAAATTAGCAGGGAGCAGTGGGTCATGTCCCAGGTAGATGGAAATATCGAAGGTCTTACCAGAGAAATTGTAGATGAAATGGTTATGGACGCCTTTGACGGAGATAACATCGATGTAGCTGATCACATTTATTCTGAGGTGTCCACTAAAATCACCCGCAGCTTAAATCTTTATTTTGTTGACAGTGGAGGTGATTTCACCAAGGCACCCCTAGGGAAAGGTTTAGGTATGATGGATCAGATTATGGAGGGTGACTATAATGCTCTGGGGTTAAATATTGCTACAGAAACGGGAAAGTACCTTAACAAGTACCTGGAATCTGAGGCCCTTTCTGCTGAGGTTAAAAGAGCATTTAATTACACGGGGGTTGTTGCCAAGAGCCTGGGGGCTCTTTCTGAAGGAGACTTTACAGGAGCGGCAGAACACATTGCAGAGTTTTTAATGGGTAAAAACAAAATTATGATAGCAGCAAGATTGGCCATTGACTCTGTTAGCATGAGTATAAATAACTGGAGAAATTCAGAGATTGAAAAGGCCTATCAGGTTTTTCTAAAGGGTTCTGAAGGTGACTATGGATATCATATTAATGAAGGTGAATTTGACATGTTGTGGATTCAAATGCGAGGTATTCACGAAAAATTGGAGTCGGAAGCCCTGGAACGCTACGCCGATAGGATGGGGATTCATGTAGACGACATCCCTAAAGAAAAGAACAGGGAAATCCGGAACCAGGCAAAAAGGGATTTAAGGGAGCAGTTTGAAAAAAGAAGGAATCAGGAAAGGGCCATAGCTAGTTTAAAGGAACACAATGATTACTTGATTGGAAGATTCAGGGAGTGGGGTTTGCTGGAGCGGGGTATTGCTTTTCCCCGGGAAATGCTTATAGAAGAACATGTGGAAAACCTCTTCGGGATGGTTTTACAAGTCATGGAGGATACGGGAAGGACAAATGTTATTTATGACCCTTCTTATTTCAGCCTGCTGAAGGAGGATGAAATAAAACTGGAACAAATAATGGAGGTTATCCATGGATATTATACGGGAGAGGAAAAGGAATACAATAAAAGGCTGGTTGAACTGGGGTTAATTAAAGAAGAGGACCTGGAGGAAGATGAGGCGGAAATGGCAGAACTTCCGGACCTGTCTGGCCGGTGGGAAGGTACCATGACCATTTTAAGTCATAACCTAGATGTGCCCGCAGAAGAAGAAACAAGTTTTCAAGCAATTTTGGGACGGGCTATTGTCGGACACATCAAGAGGTCCTTCGACATTATGGTGGGCGAACCCCTGGACCTGGACTTAGAGTTTTACTACCTGGGGGAAAACACGTACGAGGGTACAGCCTGGGGGTCTGTTCCCCAAAGAGTTTACGACAAAATAGTGGAAGAAACGGGAGATACCATGGAAATAGAAATGGATTTTGATTTTTTTCAGGGAAGGGTGGAGGGTAATCGGATAAAGTTCCAAACCCTCGGCTTTGAAATGATGCCCAACGATTTTACGGGATATGCCAAAAACCCTGACACCATAAGAGGGACCTTCAATATCATATCCGAAGGAGAAAAGTTTGGCAGCGGTACCTGGGAGTGCTACCGGGTGCATTAATGAAGAGCTCTCTGGAGAAATAGACAGAAAAGAAATAACTGTTGCATAAAATAAGAAACAGCCGGTCAAATTAGAAGCCATATCCCGTCGGCTGAAGGAGTTAGATAATAACAGGTAGGACAGAATATGTCCTGCCTGTTAAAAAATGGATAAAATGCATCCGGAGATGGTCTGCCTTTAAGAAACTTTCCCCACGGGGGCCATGTAGATGACAAATTCTTCTTCCCCGTCAACCTTAATTAGACGATCAGATAAGTCTTGGTCATAGGCGGCTATGGCACAGGCTCCTGCTCCGATGGCTTCACAGGCCAGGTAGAGGTTCTGGCAGACATGGCCTGCATCTATGGCAATTACTTTGTGGGAGGCCATGCCGTAGCGCCATTCCA
>PWHX01000022.1 GCA_003555415.1 Syntrophomonadaceae bacterium
ACCTCCTAAACACGCTTATTTATTAAAATATGCAGGAGTGATTTTAATCATGACAATTCGACATATTTATTTTTATTTTAGTAGACAAACACCAAAATGGACCTGTATTAATATAAATATTATTAGTTGGAATTTAGTCGCAGTTAACTTTATTAACCGCGACTCTAACACTACAGCAAAAGATTGATTATTTCTATGCATTGCTAAGCACTGGGGACGGTGGCATTCAAAACGTCTCTATGGCATGGTGCTTTATAATTAAACTATTCTAGGAGGAATAAAAATGGACCCGGTTGTTAAAGTAAGTGATTTATCTGTTTCTTATAATGGAAAGAATGTCTTTGAAGATATTTCTCTTTCTGTTTACCCCCGTCAGCTGGTAGGTATTATTGGACCTAATGGTGCGGGAAAATCTACTTTAATTAAAGCAATTATGGGTTTAACTTACGTTAATGAAGGTCAAATTGAAGTTATGAAAAAGCCTGTTGAAAAAGTTCGCAAGCATATTTCTTATGTCCCTCAAAGAAATACTATAGACTTAGATTTTCCGGTATTGGTTGAGGATGTTGTTAGTATGGGCCGTTACCCTCATTTATCATGGTGGGGGCTTTTAACAGCCAAAGACCGTCAAATAGTGAAAAAAAGTTTAAAGCAAGTTGGTATGTATGAATATCGCAGGAGGCAGATAGGCCAGCTTTCCGGTGGTCAGCAGCAAAGAGTTTTTCTTGCCCGGGCATTGGCCCAGGAAGCTGAGCTGTTTTTCCTGGATGAGCCTTTTGCTGGGATAGATATTGCTTCTGAGAATATGATAATGGATATTTTAAGAAATCTGAGAGACCAAGGGAAAACATTGTTTGTGGTTCACCATGATTTAAGTAAGGCTGGCAGCTATTTTGACAGCTTAATACTTTTGAATAATAAGCTTATTGCCTATGGAAAGAAAGAGGATGTATTTCAAGTCAACTGCCTGAAAGAGGCTTATGACGGGCAGGTAACAAATATCTCCGAGAAAAATAATTTCGTGGTGGTGAACGGATAATGGGAAGCATAGGTTATTTTATTGATTCGCTTTATGCTTATCAGTATTTACAAAACGCTATGATTGCGGCAGTACTGGTGGGAATAGTTTGCGGCGTGATTGGTTGCTTCATTATTTTAAGGGGAATGGCTTTAATGGGTGATGCTATATCCCATGCTGTGCTGCCTGGTGTAGCTGTAGCTTACATGTTAGGTTTTAGTTTTTTTATAGGTGCGGTTTTTACTGGTGTTCTAACGGCTTTAGGGATAGGTTATATATCCCAAAACAGCAGGATTAAAGATGATTCTGCAATAGGCATTATGTTTACGGCAGCTTTTGCCTTAGGTGTAATATTAATAACCTTGAGGAGGGGTACCGGAGTAGACCTCTGGCATATTTTATTCGGTAATGTTCTAGCCGTATCCCAGGCAGATCTATGGATGACTTTTTGGATAGGAATATTGGTTTTGATATCTGTTTTTCTTTTTTATAAACAACTCTTGTTAAGTACCTTTGATCCTGTTATGGCTGTAGCTGTTGGTTTGCCTACCAGGTTAATTCACTACTCATTAATGCTCCTGCTATCCCTGGTTACCGTTGCTTCATTAAAAACAGTAGGTATTGTACTGGTAGTTGCTATGCTGGTTACGCCGGGTTCTACCGCTTATTTGCTGACCAACCGCTTGCCGGTAATGTTATTTTTGGCAGCAGTATTTGGTGTTTTTTCTTCCATAACAGGAGTATATTTTTCTTATATTTACGATTTTGCTACAGGCGCCTCTATAGTAGTTGTAGCTTCTATTTTATTCGCTCTAAGTTTTATATATTCACATAAACAAAGTTTTTTAACAAGGTTTTTCCGGACTGGAAAAGTCCAGGAGAAGGCTAAATTAATAAATTAGAATGGAGGAAGAAGTATGTTAAGAAAAAAAATTGTTTTTATGGGAGCAATTCTCATCCTTTTAGTCGGATTGTTCTCAACAGGATGCGGAGACCAGGAATTTCAGGATGCAACTAAACTAAGTGATTTAGAAGTTGTAACCAGTATTTCTATCCTGGCAGACATCACGGAAAACATTATAGGTCAGAGGGGTAGTGTAGATTATATAGTGTCTACCGGTGATAACCCCGAAGATTATGAGCTTTTACCCGGTGAAATTCAAATGGTAAACTATGCTGATGTCTTTTTTATTAACGGTATGGGCTTAGAAATGATGATGGAAGAAGCTTTAGGCAATATTACTGATACTCCAGTTGTACATGTAACAGAAGGGATTGAACCGATTCCCCTGGAAGGTGATGACGCACCAGATCCTCATGCCTGGCTTGACGTAAAGCTAATATTTTCTTATATTGATAACATCGCGGATAAATTAATCCAGCTAGATCCCGACGGAGAAAATGAATACAGGGAAAATGCGGAAAATTATAAAGATGAGTTAAAAGAATTAGATGGTTGGATTAAAGAACAGGTAAAAGATATTCCGGAAAAAAACCGGGTTATTGTAGTCAGCGAAAATGCTTACAAATACTTCGGCGAAGCCTATGGATTTCAAACGGAAGGTATTTGGGAGTTAAATTCCCATGAAGAGGGAACGCCTAAACAAATTTCCCGTATAGTTGATTTAGTTAAGGAAAAAGAATTACCCGCCGTGTTTGTAGAAACTACTATAGATAGAAGGTATATGGGCACTATCTCTGCAGAGACGGGAGCACCTATTTCCGGGGAAGTTTACACTGATGCCCTGGGAAGTCCGGGAAGTGGAGCTGATACCTATATCGAGATGATGGAACATAATGTAAAAGTATTTAAAGAAGGTTTGCGGTAGAATTCAGAGACGTTATGCAGATAAGTTTATCTTTTCGATTAAAAACTTTTCCTTATTGGAATAAGTTAAACAGGAAATTTAAAAATAAATCAGAATTAAATAATAGATAGTTAAGAATAGTTCCGTAAAATTTCGGAGGGAAAAGCAATGATCCAGGTAAAAAATTTATATAAAAGGTATGGCGGGGTTACGGCAATAGATGACATAACCTTTTCCATAAGAAAAGGAGAAATATTTGGTTTGCTGGGCCCTAATGGAGCCGGTAAAACTACTACCTTGAGAGTTTTGTCTACTGTTTTAAAGCCTGACCGGGGTCAGATTAGAATTGGAGGTTATTCGGTCTTAGATGAATCTCAAAAGGTGAGGGAAATCATAGGAGTATGTCCCCAGGAAATAGCTTTATATCCCGAGCTTACAGCTCGGGATAATCTTATCTTTTTTGCCCTTATGGGGGGACATAAAAAAGCTGAAGCCAAAAAAAAATCAAAGGAAATATTAACAGAAATAGGACTGGAAAATAAGGGGGATGAAAAGGTTATCAGTTTATCTGGCGGTATGAAAAGACGCCTTAACCTTGCTGTATCTATCATACACGAACCCCTTGCCCTTTTTATGGACGAGCCAACAGTGGGCATAGACCCTAAATCTAGAGCCGCCATATTTGAAATTTTAAACAGGTTTAAAAAAAAGGGGGTAACCATAGTATATACAACCCACTACATGGAGGAAGCAGAAAGACTCTGTGACAGGGTAGCCATAATGAATAACGGTCATATAATAGCTCTGGAATCCCCCCATTCTCTAAAGAAAAAATTTAACCCTTTAGGACAGATATCTTTTGAAGAAATTTTCTTAGAATTAACCCGGTAAATGGAGAGTTACAGATGAAAATAATATTTTTGGCGTTTAAAGACCTGAAAATTTTACTTTCCAACAAAAGAGAATTATCTTTGCATATTTTTTTCCCGGTAATCGTTGTGTTGCTGGTAATATCCCTTTTTGGGGGAAAACCTGCTCTTTATGGTGAAGCTTTTTTTATAGATCAGGACGGCGGTTTACCGGCCAGGAATTTTATAAATAGAATCGAAGAAGTAAGAGGTTTAAAAGTCTTTATTATAGATGAGGAACAAGCCGCCAGAAAGCTAGAGCGCTCAGACATACTAATGGTTACAGAAATACCTTCTGATTTTTCGGAAAAAATAACTGAGGGACAATCTCCCCAGTTAAACGTATGGCAGAGGGGTTCCGGGGGAGATACAGGACAGATGTTACTTTCCCTAAACCGTTCTGTTATAGCAGAGATGATGGGAGAAGTCCAGATGACTTTTCTGGTTAAGGATTTTGCGGAAGACTCTCCTCACTTTCAGGAAGAAAAAGAATTAGAAGCTTTTATGGATAGTTTTTTCAGGGCCTCCCTTTGGAATCCCGGCACAATAATAACAGAAAGGGTAATTGATGATCAAAAGGAAATGGCTGTTTTTTTCCTTCCCGGGATTATTACACTATTTTTAATTTTCTCTATAACTTTTAGCGCTCAAATTTTTGTTGAAGAAAAAAATCAGAAAATCTTAGAGAGACTTTCGTCTTCAGGTTTATCCAAGGGGGAAATACTTGGAGGTAAAGTACTGGGCAACGTTTTTAAAGGAACTTTTCAGCTTTTGATATTACTTGTAATTACTTGGCTTTTATTAAACCCTTTTACACCCTTAACTTTTTTTAAAACATTCATATTTTCTTTGTTGGTAATAACATCCATAAGCCTTATCAGTGTTTTTATAGGCTGTATCTCCCGGAAGCCGGAACAGGCCCTTTGGGCTTCAGTCATTATATCCCTGGTAAATTCAGCCATGGGGAATACTTTTGCTTTTCCCCGGGAGGAAGGCACAATAATAGAGATAATCAACTTCTTTACAGTTAGCTTTTACGCCAACCGGGGTTTGCGCAGCTTAATAATTCAAGGGGGGTCCTTATCTGGTTTAGTTATGGAAATGTTGGCGCTGGCTTTCATAGCCCTGATATTTTTGGTAATATGCTTATACATTTTTTCATCTGCAGATAGTTAAATTTATTAATAAAGGGGGCAGGGCCTGGTTTGCTTATTTGGTTAGATTATTATAACGGCAACCGGGTTATAAATATTGAAGGAAATAGTATATTTAGTAGGAAAAGACCTGAAAAATTTCATAACGGATGCCAGAAGTTTGTTCCTGGCTCTTTTGTTTCCTTTAATACTAGTTTTTATGGTAGTTTATGTTTACCCCTCTGGAGGGGAAGAGGATAGGGGGAAGTTTACTTTTGGCCTGGTTTCCCAAGAAGATGAAGAAGGCGTTAGTCGGGAAATGATAACATTTTTAGAGAAAGTAAAGAGTATCCCCCTGCAAAGCTTTAACTTTGAGGAGGCTTACCAAAGACTACAGGAGGAAAAGATAGAGGCTTTTCTATTTTTCCCTTCAGATTTTACTTCCAGGTTATACAGTGGGGAAAATACAGTAATAGAAGTTTACACAAATCCTGAAAATGTTAAAGGACGTTTGGCTGCCCTGAGACTGGGGCAGGGGCTGGCCAATCAAATATCATATGCCCAAAGCAGCTTTGAATTAGTAAAAAGGCAAAAAGGAATAAGCATAGAGGAGTTAGCAGAAAGAGTAAGGCATGGGGAAGATTTTCAGGTTATCCCCAGTTTAGTAGAGCCGGTTAGTATGAATTTTCACAATATAGGCCCTTTAGTTCCTCTTAACCGGGTAAACTGGGCGCTTCCTGCTTTTTTTACCATGTTTGTTTTTTTAGCCTCTTCCCTGGGAGCGGTGGACTTAGTAAAGGAAAAAGAGCACCGCATACTGGAAAGATTAGCAGTAAGGGGTACCACTAAAGGGATTATTTTAGGGGCAAAATTTTTTAGCAGCTTTATAAAGGGAATGGTTCAGATTATATTTTTATGGGGTGCTGGTATTTTTATTTTTAACCTTTACCCGGGGTCTTCCCTGTTTGCCCTGTTTTTTCTTTCAGCATTATTTGTGGCCGTGGCTTCAGCCTTTTCTTTATATATAGTTTCTACAGCATCAAATTCCTCCTTTGCCTTTTCCTTGGGAGTAATCTCTTCACTAATTATGGCACCCCTGGGCGGGTGTTGGTGGCCTGTGTATCTGATGCCTCCCTGGATGAGTTTACTTGGAAGGTTGACGCCGCATTATTGGGCTAATTCAGCTTTTAGCAAGCTGTTAATCTCCGGGGGAGATCTTGAAGCTATAGCTATAGAATTAACTACGCTGTTAATTTTTGTTATAGCCTTATATTTTTATTCTGTTAAGAAATTTGACTATGTATAACAAAATTATAAGAGTGGGTAAATAAAAACATTATGTTGACTATTAAAAATGATTTATTAAGCAGTTCTTTTACTGCTAATTGATTACAACTATATTGTACTAGGGGGTGTTGAGTAGGGAGAACCTACATAAAAGATGCCTGAGATGTTAATGGAGCATGTATTTCTATTACTTTTTGGTGCCGGACTGATCATTTTTATATACCAGATTGTTAAAAAAACTATTAGAGGGTTAATTTACCCTATTATTTCTTTTGAAGGTGAAGTTATTAGTCGGAGTTATAAAACAAAGGTAATTGAAGAGGATGATGGAACAGAAAGAATAGAAGAAAAATATGGTTTAGAAATACGTATGCCTGACGGTAGCAAAAGGAATTTTTCAGTGAACAAAAAGCTATATAATTCTGTAAAAGAAGGGGATTATGTAAGCAAAGAAAAGGGTAGCTTAAAGTTAAAGAAGGTGCCCCGTAAAAAGAATGTAAAAAAATAGTCAGCGCAGAACTATTTACCTTAAAGACCTGGAAAGGTCTTTAATTTTTTTATTTCTTTTTTTAATATTTTATTATGTTGTGGGAAAAATACGGTTAAAAGACTTAAAGGAGGTAATAAAGATGGATCGATTAAGAACCGGTATTTTAGCGGGTTTGGCTGCTGGTGTAATTATGGGCATTGTTTCATTTCTGTTTTATCAGACAGGTATATTTGATTTAAATCCTTTCACAGTTATGAGCAGATTGTTTTTAACTGAAGAAATGGCTGTTACCGGCACAGGCTTGTTTGTAGGTTTATTAGCTCACCTGGTGGTAACTGCTCTTTTTGGAGTAGTTTTTACTTTTTTATTAGAAAGCAGGGAAAATGCTCTTTACTGGGGCCTGGTTTATGGAACAGCCTTATATTTTATTAATGCTGGACTACTGGGTCCTGCGCTGGGCCTATTCCCTCCACTATGGCAGGTAGATTTCCCAAATAACATAGGTGCCCTGGTAACCAGGCTTATTTTTGGTGTAGTTCTGGGGTATTTAGTAGCCCTATGGCTGCAGGAACCTGTACAGGAAGCAGAAGAACATTAATTTAAGTGTTAAAAATCCTCAGATCTTTCTGAGGATTTTTTCTACATTTTTCCAAAAATCAGGAGTAGCCCAATTGCCACGAAGGCTACCCCTGCTCCTGATTGTAAGTAGTTGGTGGGTATGTACCTGGTTAAAGCGGCACCCAAGAGTACTCCTACAGCGGCTGAAAAAACAAGAGCTGTAGCTGAGCCCAGGAAAACGCTCAGCAGGCTTTTGGATTGAGTTGCGATTAACATGGTAGCTAGCTGAGTTTTATCTCCTAGTTCTGCTAAAAACACCAGGCCGAAAGTTGTTAGCATTGTTTTCCATTCCATATTTACACCTCCACCGGATTAATTTTTTATAGCATAATCTTACATAAATAATATGTTCTACTCTACTTTTTTATTCAAGGCGATAGGAAACGGGGCACTGGACAACTACACCTATAAGTTTGTAGCCCGGCTGATTCTACGTCCGGTGGCTATTCATAAAAAATACCGGGAAGGGGAAAATATCTTTAAAATATTTATTATAAAATGAGGTGGCAGTGCATGTTTAGAAAAAATGTCTTCCTACTAGGATTTACCATCATTATGGTTATAGGTATGCTTACCTATTTGTTTGCCTGGAGTTTTCATAATAATATGTCTGGTAATCAAGGGATGGAACAATCTCCCCTTTCAATGGAGGATAAATATCCCCAGGGTAAGCTTATCCTGGAGATTGTAAAGTCTGATATTCCTAAAGATGAAGAGGTGTTTCAGGAAATTCTTTTAGATCTATCGGGAGTAGAAAGGGCTATATATTTTTCTGACAACAAGCAGTTAGTAATTTTTTATGATCCTGAAAAAATCTGTGTTGAAGGTATAAAGACGCTATTAGAGGAAAAAGGGGTAACAGTTAACTCTCTATATTTTTAAAAATATGTTTTGAAAATACAAAAATAAAACTTGACAGTTATCCCAGGTCATGATATTTTAGTATTTAAATATATACGTTAAATGCTGTGACTGGGAAGAGTAAGTATGTTCGGGTTTTTCCAGAGAGCCGGCGTAGGTGAGAATCCGGCATTACTTCTGCATACTGAATGGGTCCAGGAGCTGTAGACCGAAAGCTTTAAGCAAGTAGGCTCTAACGGAGAGTTCTACCGTTAAAAGGAACAGGGTATCGGATAATATAATTGTTGTCCCGTACCTGGAATATGAGTGAACTCATGTATTTATTTACATAAGTTAACTAAGGTGGCACCGCGAATATAACCTTTCGTCCTTTTGGATGAAAGGTTTTTTAATTGTAGAGGAGGGAATAAAGTGATTTTACCGCAAAAAGAAGATTTTATAAGTAAAGCCAGGACGTTTAACCTTATACCTGTTTATAAGGAGGTTATGGCTGATATGGAAACTCCAATCTCCATATTTCAGAAAGTTTCTAAGGAGGGGTCTTCGTACCTGCTGGAAAGCGGTGAAGTAGGAGAAAAGTTTGGAAGGTATTCCTTCATCGGGCTCCGCCCCTTTATGAACTTTGAAAGCAGTAAAGGGTTAGTGAAAGTAGAAGATTCCAATGTTGAGAAAAAAACCACGGAAAACCCGTTGGAGGACTTAAGAAAGGTGATGGGATCTTTCAAACCAGCAGTAGATTCCAGTTTGCCCAGGTTTTATGGTGGCGCAGTTGGTTTCATTGGTTATGATATAGTTAAATACCTGGAAGATATTAATCTTCCCCAGGAGGAGGGGGACCTGGTCTTTCCTGACTTGAGTTTTATTTTTGCCGGCCTGGTTTTAATATATGACCACTGGCGGCACAGTTTAAAGATAGTTGTGAACACGCGGGTCAAGGAAAACCCCAAAAAAGAATATGAAAGAGCCTGTGAGCAAATTCAAAAAATTATTGATGACCTGAAAAAACCTCTTCCAGATACAAAAGAGGAAGAGATATTTTCAGAGGAAATAAAGTTCAAATCTAATTATCAGCAGGAAAACTTTGAAAATCAGGTCAAAAAAGCCAAGGATTATATTGCCCAGGGAGAGATATTTCAGGTAGTTTTATCTCAGCGCTTTGAAGCTCCCCTAACGGTTCCTCCTTTTCTACTTTATCGGGTGCTCAGGATGGTTAACCCTTCACCTTACATGTATTACCTGGATTTTGGCGATTTCAAAGTAGTAGGTTCTTCCCCTGAGCCGCTGGTAAGATTGGAGGAGGGAGTGGTGGAATCCCGTCCTATTGCCGGGACTCGTCCCAGGGGAAAAAATGCAGAGGAGGATTTAGCTCTGGCAGAAGACCTTCTGCAGGATGAAAAGGAGAGGGCTGAACATATTATGCTGGTCGATTTGGCCCGGAATGATGTTGGCAAGGTCTGTGATTACGGAAGTGTTGAGGTAAAGAACCTTTTTTCCGTTGAGAAGTATTCCCACGTTATGCATATGGTAACGGAAGTCCAGGGCCTTTTAAATAAGGATAAAGACGCATTTGATGTTCTCATGGCCTGCTTTCCTGCCGGGACGGTTTCGGGAGCGCCCAAGATAAGGGCCATGGAAATTATTAGTGAACTGGAGCCTGACAGAAGGGGCCCTTATGCGGGGGCAGTTGGATATTTCGGATTTTCCGGAAATATGGATACCTGTATTACCATAAGAACCATGGTAATAAAAGGGGAAAAAGTATACGTTCAGGCAGGGGCCGGTGTGGTAGCTGATTCTCAACCAACTAGAGAATACCAGGAAACCCACCATAAAGCTGCAGCTCTGCTAAAAACTTTAAATATAGCCAGGGAGGGAGTTTAATTGATTTTAGTTATTGATAATTATGATTCTTTTACATATAACCTGGTTCAGTACCTGGGGGAGATGGGAGCTGATTTGAAGGTGGCCAGAAACGATAAAATATCTCTGGAAGAAATAAATGAAATGTTCCCTGAAAAAATCGTAATCTCTCCGGGACCAGGGGTGCCTCAGGAGGCAGGGCTAACTATGGATATTATCAAGGCCTTTGCCAGGGATATTCCCATCCTGGGGGTTTGCCTGGGGCACCAGGCCATAGGGGCTGTTTTTGGAGGTAAAGTAGTAAGGGCGAAGGTTTTGATGCACGGGAAAACTTCCATGATATATCACGGGGAAGAAACAATTTACCGGGGTGTTTCCAATCCCTTTGAAGCTACTAGATACCATTCCCTGCTGATAGAGGAAAAAAGTTTGCCGTCTTGTCTTAAGATAACGTCTAAAGCAAAGGATGGCACCATTATGGGTATCAGGCATAAAGAATATCCTTTAGAGGGCATTCAATTTCATCCTGAATCTGT
Organism: Syntrophomonadaceae bacterium; assembly: GCA_003555415.1. GTDB lineage: Bacteria > Bacillota > Dethiobacteria > SKNC01 > SKNC01 > PWHX01. The sequence continues at coordinate 10,520 of PWHX01000022.1, forward strand.
GCTGACAGAGGCTGGAAAGAAAGTATTATCTAACTTTTTGAAAGGGGGCAGAAAGCATTGTCTAGTCAGGTAGTTGATTTTAACCAAGCTATTGATAAGGTTGTCAGGGGTCAAGGCTTATCTCTTCAGGAGTCGGAAGATGCTATGGGTTTAATCATGTCGGGAAAGGTTTCTGAAGCACAGATTGCTAGTTTTCTTACGGCTTTACGTATGAAAGGAGAAACGGTAGAGGAAATAACAGGCTGTGCCCGGGTTATGAGGGATAAGGTTACCAGCATTAAGACAGATCATACCAGGCTGGTTGATACTTGTGGAACGGGAGGAGATCAGTCCAGCACCTTTAACATTTCTACTACAGCAGCTTTTGTAGCAGCCGGGGTTGGTCTGCCGGTGGCAAAGCACGGGAATCGCTCTGTTTCCAGTCGTTGCGGTAGTGCCGATGTGCTGGAAGCTCTGGGAGTTAACTTAGATATTTCCCCTCTAGATGCAGCAGCCAGCATTGAAAAGATTGGTATCGGATTCCTCTTTGCGCCTAAATTGCATCTGGCCATGAAACACGCCATTAAGCCCAGGAAAGAAATAGGGATAAGGACCATTTTTAATATTTTGGGACCCTTAACCAACCCTGCCAAAGCCCGGAGGCAAGTTATAGGAGTCTATGCGCCGGAGCTGACGGAAGTCCTGGCATACGTTCTTTTAAACCTGGGCACTGAACATGCTTTAATAGTTCATGGCCTGGACGGTATAGATGAAATAACCATATGCGAAGAAACCAAAATTAGCGAATTAAAAAATGGACAGGTAAAAACATACTATCTCAAGCCTGAGGACCTGGGCTTTGAAAGGGCCAGATCTTCAGAGATTAAAGGGGGAGAGATAGAACAGAACGCCAGGATAACATCTTCTATATTAGAGGGAAAAAAAGGACCGGGAAGGAATATTGTGGTTATTAATGCTGCTGCAGTTTTAGTAGCAGGCAGGTTAGCAGAAAATTTTTCTCAGGGGGTAAAGCTGGCTGAAGAAAGTATAGACAAAGGTGAAGCCCTGGGAAAACTGGAGTTACTTCGGGAATTTAACAGGAGCTGTCTATGTTCTTAGATAAAATTGTTAACCACAAAAAATTAACCCTTCAGGAAAAGAAAAAAACTTTCCCCTTAGAAGAGGTGAAAAAGCTTGCAAGGAACTGTCCCCCGGTCAGAGATTTTAAAGAGTCTCTTAAAAATAATACCGGAAGAGAAGTTATAATTGCCGAGATTAAAAGAGCTTCTCCTTCTAAAGGTCTTATTTGTAAAGAAGAAGAGCCAGAAAACAGAGCTTTGGTATACCAGGAAAGTGGAGCAGCTGCCATATCTGTTTTAACCGAGGAAAAATATTTTTTAGGCAGTCTGAAAGATTTAAACAAAGTGAAAAGTGCAGTAGATATACCGGTGTTGCGAAAGGATTTTATAGTGGACCAGTACCAGTTATATGAGTCCCGGGGAGAGGGTGCCGATGCAGTACTTCTAATCACTTCTATTCTGCCAGATATTGAACTGTCTTCATATATAGAAATTTGCCGAAAACTTTCTATGGCGGCCCTGGTTGAGGTACATACCAGGGATGAGCTTCAAAGGGCACTGGCTTGCGGAGCTGAAATTATAGGTATAAACAACCGGAATTTAGAAACATTTCAAACTAATATAAAGGTTACTATAGACCTTTGCTCTGAAGTACCGCCGGATGTTTTGCTAATAAGCGAAAGCGGCATCGGAAGCAATGAAGATATTAAAAAGCTAAAAGAAAAGGGAGTCTATACTTTTTTAATCGGAGAAGCCTTAATGGATAATCAAAATCCGGGCCAGAAAATTAAGGAGCTTTTATATGGTAAGAGTTAAAATTTGCGGAGTTAGAAATGAAAAAGAAGCTTTGATGGCCGTAGAGGGTGGGGCTGAAGCCGTTGGATTTATTCTGACTGAAAGCCACCGCCGGATTTTACCGGAAAAAGCCAGTAATATTTGCAAGGTAATTCCCCCCTTCGTATCGAAGGTTGGAGTATTTGTAGATGAAGACCCCGGTTTGGTAAAAGAAATTGCCGAAGAATGTAGGTTGGATATTTTGCAGTTTCACGGTCAGGAGCCTCCTTCTTCCCTGATAGGTTTTAAACAGAAAGTAATAAAAGCTTTTGCTTTGAAAGGGGAAGAAAGCCTGGACAATATATACAGGTATGAGTCCACAGTTCATGCCTGGCTGCTGGATGCCTATGCGCCAGGAAAACCCGGGGGAACGGGCAGGACTTTTAACTGGTCATTAGTAAATAAGATTATAAGGAAAAAACCCATAATTTTAGCGGGAGGCCTAACGGAAGAAAATATATTGCAGGCTTTAAAAGAAGTAAGACCCTTTGCGGTGGATGTTAGCAGCGGTGTGGAAACTGAAGGTGAAAAGGATTGTGGAAAGATTATAAATTTTATAAATAAAGTGAGGAGTTGGAAAAGTGTATCCTGATAAAAACGGACATTTTAAAGAGTTTGGAGGTAGATTTGTTCCGGAAATTTTAATGCCTGCCTTAGAAGAACTTACCGGGGAATATTACCGTTTAAAAGAAGATAAAATATTTAACCAGGAACTGACCTCTTACTTCAATAGTTACGTCGGCAGACCGACACCTCTTTATTATGCCTGGGGGTTGACTGAACTTATGGCAGGCCCAAAGGTATATTTGAAAAGGGAGGATTTAACTCATACCGGGGCCCATAAAATAAATAATACCCTGGGGCAGGCTTTGCTGGCTTGTAAGATGGGGAAAAAGAAAGTTATAGCAGAAACAGGGGCAGGACAGCACGGGGTAGCTACGGCTACTGCTGCTGCCATGTTCGATCTGGAATGTGATGTATATATGGGAGAAGAGGATATGGAAAGACAGTCTTTGAATGTTTTTCGCATGCGCCTTCTGGGTGCCCGGGTTATCCCGGTTTCTTCAGGAAGTAAAACTTTAAAGGATGCTACCAATGAAGCTATTCGGGACTGGGTGACCAACATTGAAAATACTTATTATATTATAGGTTCCGTAGTAGGACCCCACCCTTACCCCGAAATGGTCAGGGATTTTCAATCAATTATCGGACGGGAAGCCCGGGAACAAGTGTTGAGTCTGGAGGGTCGTCTCCCTGACTCTTTAATCGCCTGTGTAGGTGGAGGAAGTAACGCCATGGGGCTCTTCTACCCGTTTCTTAATGATACTGAAGTAGAGATGATAGGTGTAGAGGCAGCCGGGATGGGGCTGGATACAGATAAGCACTCGGCTACACTGACCAGGGGCAGGGCTGGGGTACTGCATGGAGCCATGAGTTACCTGCTGCAGGATGAATACGGTCAGGTTTCCCCGGTTCACTCTATATCCGCAGGCCTGGATTACCCGGGGGTAGGTCCTGAACACGCGTTTTTAAATATAACCGGGCGGGTTAATTACGGTTCCATTACTGACCAAGAAGCCCTGGAAGCTTTTCAGATTCTCTCGGAAACGGAAGGCATTATCCCGGCCCTGGAAAGCGCCCATGCTGTAGCGTATCTTTTAAATAACAAGGAGCACTTTAAAGACCTTACATTAATTGTATTAAACCTATCGGGTCGGGGAGATAAAGATGTAAATTTAGCGGCCCGGCTGCTGGAGGTGGAGTAATGAGAATAAAAAATACATTTACCCAGTTAAAAGAAAACGGCGAAAAGGCCCTGATAACTTTTATTACGGCAGGAGACCCGGATTTGGACACTACGGAAAGGTTGGTTCTGGAGATGGAGAGAAAAGGAGCAGATATTGTAGAACTGGGATTGCCCTTCTCCGACCCCCTGGCGGATGGACCTGTTATTCAAAAGTCCTCCCAGAGGGCTCTGGAAGGGGGAGTAAGAACTCCTGATATGTTTCAATTGGTAAGGCGCCTCCGGAAGAATACGGACATTCCTTTGGTCATCCTTACCTACTATAATCCTGTATTCAGCTTTGGGTTGGAAGCATTTGTTAAAGAGGCAGCTTCGGCAGGGGTAGATGGTCTTATTATACCGGACCTGCCCTTAGAGGAGAGTGATGAATTGAAAAAAATCACTTCTTCTCAAGGGGTGGATTTAATATATTTACTGGCTCCCACCAGCACCGATGAAAGGATAAAAAGGACGGATAAAAAAGCCGGCGGATTTATTTACTGTGTTTCTATAACAGGAGTTACTGGAGTAAGAGAGGAATTTTCAAGTTCAATAGAGAATCTAATAAAACGAATAAGAAAGTACACTTCCTTACCATTAGCTCTGGGTTTTGGCATATCCAATCCCCAGCAAGCCGGTCTGGCCGCATATTATGCTGATGGAGTTATTGTGGGCAGTGCGCTGGTAAAAATTGTTGAACAGCATGGGGATAATCCTGATTTACTAATAAAAAAAGTAGGAGAATATGTAGGCAGCTTGAAAGAGGGCATACCGGGTCAGTTCTCCGACTTTCCGATTTAAAGGAGGTCAGTCTATTGAGTGGTTCACTGGAATTTGTAAAAAAACTCAAGTATGTTGGACGAAATTTTAATCCCCAAAGCACAGTGATTAAAATTAATGATGTTCATATAGGAGGCAAAGAAAAAACTATAATTGCCGGCCCCTGTGCTATCGAGTCGGAAGAACAACTGCTTAAGACAGCCCGGGAAGTTAGCAAAGCCGGATCCAGGATTCTAAGGGGAGGAGCTTTCAAACCCCGTTCTTCTCCGTACAGCTTCCAGGGTCTGGGTAAAGAAGGTTTAAAAATACTACAAAGGGTAGGAAAGGAAACCGGCCTTCTCACTGTTACTGAAGTTATAGATACAAGGGATGTGGAGCTGGTATGTGATTATGCGGATATTTTACAGTTGGGTTCAAGGAACATGCAGAATTATCAGCTGTTAATGGAGCTGGGGAGGTTAAACAAGCCTGTACTACTGAAGAGGGGAATATCTTCAACTATAGAGGAGTGGCTTTTAGCTGCTGAATATATAATGGGTGAAGGTAATCACCAGGTGATACTCTGTGAGAGGGGCATAAGAACCTTTGAACCTGTTACCCGAAACACCCTTGATTTAAATGCTGTTCCCCTGGTAAAACTGTTAAGCCATCTTCCAGTATTTGTAGATCCCAGTCACGGAACTGGCCTGCGGGAACTGGTTTCGGTAATGGGCAAAGCAGCC
>PWHX01000136.1 GCA_003555415.1 Syntrophomonadaceae bacterium
CCAAAACACTGAAGATGAAAAGGAAATAGAAGAAGATAAAGAAGCAGAAAATTCTCCAGCACTTACTGAACAGCAACTCCAGGAAATTCAGCCTAACGAACTGGGAGAAATAATGATCCTCATGTACCACAGAATCGGTTCCCAGGAATTAGACTGGGAACGCCATTACAATAATTTCAGAAAAGACCTGGAAAGACTATACAGCAAAGGTTACCGGCCCATAAACCTCCAGGACTTAATAGATAATCAAATTGACCTGGAGCCCGGCTATACTCCCTTTATCCTTACCTTTGACGATTCCACCCCGGGACAGTTCAGATACATAGAAGAAAATGGAGAATTGGTTATAGACCCCCAGTGTGCCGTAGGAATCATGAAGGATTTTAACAAAGAAAACCCTGATTTTGCACTTAAGGGAACTTTTTATACAAACTATTCGGCACCGCCTTTCAGGCAGGCGGAACTAGTAAAAGAAAAGCTGGAGTTTCTGGTAGATAAGGGAATGGAAATAGGCAACCATACATACAACCACATCAATTTAAGAAATGCCTCTATTGATACCATGCAAAAAGAACTGGGCCATCACGCACAGAAAACCAGGGAATATATCCCCGGTTATCAGATAAGAAGCCTGGCCCTCCCTTATGGTGGTATTCCCCCTGCAGATAAGGAGCCTTACGTTTACTCAGGGCAATATGAAGACGTTACATATAAAAACGAGGCGGTCCTCCTGGTGGGAAGCAATCCCACCCCAGCACCTAACCACAAAAACTTTAATCTTAAAAGACTTCCCCGCATAAGGGGCTCCCAGGATGAACTGGACAGGTGGTTTAATTATTTTAATAAATACCCGGAGCGCAGATATGTAAGTGATGGCGACCCTGATACCATAACCTTTCCTGAAGAGTTAAAGGACTCCCTGGAACCTGAAAGCCTTGTGAATAAGGAAATCCGGACTTATGACTTACCTTGAATATATAACGGAGCAGGCATGGTATTTTTCATCGAATATTCCATTTAAACGGGACTCCAAATCTTCTTTTGTTAATTCCAGAATTATATCTGCAAAATCAAAAAAGTTTATATCTCTAAAATGATAAGCCAAAAAGTTGTTAGCAATAAATTCCAGGTGATTAAAGTTCCTTAGAAACTCTCCCAACACCCTTCGCTGCTGTCTTTTAAAGTCATCCTGTTGGATGCCTTTTTCTTTGAACTCTTTTATACCAGAAAGAAGCAGCTGATAAAGCTTATCGGGATCAGGGGTTTCCGCCTCCATAATAACGTAGCTATAATCCTTCTCCGCAACGAAAGAAGCATTGAAGCGGTCATTTATTAGCCCCTGCTCATAAAGCTCGTTATAAAGCTCAGAGGACCTGCCGAAAAGAATCTCCAAGAGCAGTTCTGTAGCAATCTCTTTTTTAAAAAGACGCCGGCCTGTAAAACCCACATCTCTATCCTTAAAGCCCATGTTAAAAAGATGCTGTGAAACTTCCATCTCTTCTTTTACAAATTTTTCTTGAATCTCTGCAGGCTCCTGGGGATAAATTCTTTTAATCTCTCCTAAAGTTTTGTAATCTCTCTTTTCCAGATTATCATCTATTTGCTTTATGATTTTTTCCGGGTCCAGGTCACCTACCACAAAAAGAGCCATATTGCTGGGATGATAAAAAGCCCGGTAGCACTTATATAAAACCGCCCGGTCTATCCCCTGGATGCTTTCTATGGAACCGGCAATATCTTTTTTCACCGGGTGGTTTATAAAAAGAGCTCCTAGCAGGTTGAAAAAAATTCTCCAATGGGGATTATCCTGATACATGCGAATTTCCTGTTCAATAATTCCCTTTTCCTTCTCCACACTATCCGTGGTAAAATAAGGGGACTGTACAAAATTTAAAAGCAGATCAAAACATTCTTCGAAGTTATCTGTAACGGAAAAAAGGTAATTAGTCATGGTAAAATTAGTATAAGCATTAGCAGAAGCGCCCAATCGGGCAAATTCATCAAACACATTGCCTTTTTCTTCTTCAAATAACTTGTGCTCCAAGAAATGGGCTACCCCGTCGGGAACCTCTATGCTTTTTTCTTCTCCTTCTACTAAAAAATCAGAGTCTATGGAACCAAATTTAGTGGCAAAGCTGGCATACTTCTTATTGTAGCCCTTTCTGGGCAATACAAAGACCTCCAGCCCCGGATAAAGGGTGACCGTATATACTTTTTCTTTAAGAATATCACTTTCTAGCTGGCGTTGGGACATTATAGACATAAAATTTTCCTCCTATCCTTTATTGCGCAAGAAATAGATAGTGTCCATCTGAATTTTTCCTGCAACCCTGACCACATCTTCAACTGTGACTTTGTTAATCTTCTCAATAGTTTCCGGGATGGTTTGCAGCCTTCCACTTATAATACCATCCAGGTGACGGCTAATGATATAGTAGGGACTGTCTTCTGAGACTTTTAACTGGTTTATCAGGCCAACCCTGGTATTTTCAAACTCGTAGTCCGTTATGTTCCCTTCCTTTATAGATTCCACCTGCTTTTGGATAATATCCAGGGCCAGGTTATAGTTTTTTATCTCAATACCCGATGCAATTAACAGTATCCCTTTATTTTTTTCCAGGCGGGAACTGGCATAGTAAGCAAGACTGGCCTTTTCCCGAACATTATGGAATAACTTCGAATGGGGAAAAGCTCCCAGAATTCCGTGGTAAAAAAGAAGCGCATAATAATCTTCATCTTTAACCGTTGTATTAGTACGATACCCCAGGGTAAGCTTGCCCTGGTTTACATCCATTTGTTCCTCTACATAACGGGGCTCTTTAATCTCCTTATGTACAAGGGTAGGCTCAATCTCCCCGGAGTCCTGCCGGGGAAAGTTAAAAGTTTCCTCCATTAAGATAGCCATCTTTTCAGGATCAACTTTGCCCAGAACAAAAATATCCATAGGGCCTGCATCCAACAATTCCCGGTAGTATTTATAAAGGTTATCCGGGGTTATACCTTCTAAATCTTCAACCCTGCCCAGTCGATATACACCGTAATCTTCTTCTTTACACATTTCCTGAACACAGCGTTCCACAGCATAACTAACCTTGTCGTTTATAAGCCCTTCAATGTTGTTTTTTAACAGCTCTTTTTCTCTTTTGACATATGATTCTTTAAAACCGTTTCCTTCTACTACCGGATTAGTTAAAACCTCTTTTAATACTTCAACCCCGCTTCTTTCCAGGTCCTTTTCCCCGGGAACAAAAAGTGGATTAACAATCTCCAGCAGAAACTGCAACACATGCCTTTCTCCCCTTTTAAAAACTTCCGTAATAATATCAGCCCCGTACAAATTTTCCAGAACCTTAACTAATTCCCTGGAAGTAGGCCAGCTGCCGGTTCCCCTCTCTAGAATAAAAGGTACTAAGGCCGTCCTGGTTGCAAGGTCCCTGCGTAAGTTCTGTTGTAAATAAACGGAAAAGACAATTGTTTTGAATTTATCCGTCGGGTAAACATAAAGATTTACGCCGTTGGGTAATGAGTAATTATGAAAATTTGTCAATTTGTAACCGGCTTTAACATAAACAAATTTTTTATTAAGCCGGGCACCCCCTTCCTGTTAGTGATAGATATTACTTATTC
>PWHX01000129.1 GCA_003555415.1 Syntrophomonadaceae bacterium
CTGATAAAAACTCCAGAAAAATAATAAGGTAAAGAGCCAAAAACAGCAGCCAGTATCCACCCGAAAGTTACAAAGGCAAAACTCTCTTTAAGATTAATATCTTCTTTATAACTACCCAATCCCCTTAGAAGATAGCCTGCCAATACAGTGATAATAATGCATACTAAAAAAACCAGGACCTCCTGTTCCTTATAATAAACTGACCATACTAAAGGAAATATTTTAAAAACCCCTACAAATATAAGCAGTATACCTAACATGTGAGAAACAACATTTAAGCGCATGTATTATTTCCTCCGGATAAATTTCTTTAGCGCCTTTCCCATACTTCTAACCATACTATCTTCTATAGAAAAATACTTATCTACCTCGCCACTTAGCTCTGTAACATAAAAAAGGATTATCCGGTCTCCTGCATGAATCTTATGGTAACCACTGGGAATAATTATCTGGTCTCCCCGAACTATAGCTGCTACCAGGATCCCCCGGGGCAGGTTAACATCTTCCAGCTTTTTGTTACAGATAGAAGCTTTTTCAGAAACAATCAGCTCTACAACTTCAACCCTATCCTCTTTAAGAATAGTTAAGGAAATTACATCTCCCTTACGAATCATTTTCATAATCTGAGCTGCCGTCAGGAGACGCGGGCTAACCACCCGATCGATACCTATACTGTTTAGAATAATATTATAATCTGGGCGAATCACTTCAGAAATGGTTACTTTAACTCCCAGGTGATCAGCTAAAAGGGTAGAAAGTAAATTTACTTCGTCATCCCCGGTTACAGCTACAAAAACATTCGCCCTGGCAATTTCTTCATCTTTTAAAAACGCTATGTCTGTAACATCTCCCTGTAAAACAAGAGTCCTGCTTAAATAGGTGGAAATTTCTTCACATCTGTCTTTATCTACATCTACAAGTTTTACAATATACTTTTTACCTTCATTTTCCAAAAACTCCGCCAGCTGAAGGCCTACTCTTCCCCCGCCGGCAATAACAACAGTTTGCGGGTAATGATTTTTCTTTGAATTTAAAAAAGGGGTATCAAAAACATCTTTTTTCCCCAGGAAATAGATTTCATCATCTGGTTTTACTTTATCGTTTCCACTAGGGATGATTACTTTTCCAGATTGACGAACAATGGCACATACAATACAGTCATCAGGTAAGCCCATATTCTGTATTCTTTTGTTAACGTAAGGAGAATCCTCATCCATATAATATCCTAGAACCTGAACCTTACCATCAGCGTAATATTCAATCTCACTTACATTAGGGGTTTTTATCATTTTAGCAATTTCCTGAGCCGCTACTCTCTCCGGATTAATTATAAAATCTATGCCCAGCTGCTCATTGGTTAAAACCTGTGATCCGTCTGCATATTCTGTATTGCGTATCCTGGCTACAGTAGTAAGAACGCCATAATTTTTAGCCAACATGCAGGCAATTATGTTAACTTCATCTATTTCCGTAACAGCAATTAAAAGTTTTGCCTCATTAATACCGGCCTTTTCAAGAATACGAACACTGGCTCCATTGCCGGTTATAACCATCACATCCATAGAGGCATTAATTTTTTGAGCCAGCTGGTTATTTTTTTCAATAACTACTACGTCATGCTCTTTGGAAATTCGGCTGGCCAGCTCAGTCCCTACCTCTCCCCCACCAATAATAATTACCTGCAACAGAATCCCTCCAATCCAATATTTATGCCAAAAATTAATACAATTTCAATTATATTAGCTTCCCCTATAATTTACTAGTTTTATGTTCAACAAAAACTTAATAAACCCTTTAAATATAGAAAAAAACTCTATTTTAAGTAAAGTTTAAAGTTTTTGTTTTATTGGCGTTTGTTTTTACTAGCGAATATTAAATTTAAAAATTTTTTTAAATTTATTAAAGACTATTAATAGACATGGCTTACTATTTCTAATTTTTTCAGCAGGCAAATCTTTTCCTGTAAGGAGAGCTAAAACCCTTAAGGGGTCTTCAGTTAAAGTCAAGTATATGTGAATAGAAACTGATAATAAAAACCAGAGGGCTATTAAAAAATGAAAATAGCGGATAGTTTGCAGATCTCTCAAAAGGTTAACCAGAAAGGTAAACCTCCCGGGGGTTAACATCACCAGTCCTGTAATGGTCTGCAGAAATACCCCAAGTGCCCAGCTGAGGAAGAAAAACTTTTGTCCGATATCATACTTAGGTAAAAGGGACCGGGGCTCACCCTTAATAAAAAAAAATTTTTAAATAGTGGAATAATGGTTTTAAAATCTTTTTTTCTTATTATAAAATTTGAGTAAGTCCGTTTTACTAACGAATAATATATTCTAAATATTAAGGAAAAAACCAGGACCGAAGACATAACCAGATGAATCAGCCTGGTTCTGCTCATGGGCCAGTCTGCTTCTACCCGGGGAAATGATATATGAAACCCGCTAGCAAGTAACAGCAGCACAGAAAGGGCAAAAACCCAGTGAAAGATACTGATTATTTTAAAATTTTCTGTAAAATTTTCTGAGCCATTTTTCAAAGGAAAGACCTCCTAAACTGTTCAACCATGATGTCACGCAAGGGAGCTTTAGCTCCCTCAGCTAAGCAGGACCGACATAAATCCAGATGAAGCAAGGGTTATGTTTCAAGTTAGATGATTTTCTGAGAAAAAGACAAACCCTTGACCCCTGCAATATGAACTGCACAAGAACCACAAACATCCAAAGAACGAGAAACCCTACCAATTTCTACAGGATTTTCCGGGTCTTCAACAGGTGTGCCTACAAGGGCTTCTTCCAGAGCTCCCCTTTGACCTTCGTTATCCCGGGGAGAACAGTTCCAGGTTGTAGGAGTTACAATCTGATAATGGCTTATTTTTTTATTACTCACCCTAACAGAATGCTGTAAAGCACCCCTCATGACATCCAGATAACCTTCCCCCTCTGCTGAAGAAGGTATTTCAAAATCTGTATAAACAGGTGCCCCCGGTTCCAGTTCCTTTAACCACCCTTCCATTTCCCTGGCTACCTCTAAGGTTTCTAAACTCCGGGCAGTAATTCGGTCCATAGCAGAGAAGCTTTTATTATACTTCTTTCTCACGATTTGCCTGGCTAAAGGCCCCATTTCGTACACATCTTTACCGTAGCGGGGAGCTTTTATCCAGGAATAAGGCTTTCCTTCTTGAAACTCTGGTATGGTTTTTCCTTCCAGGGGCCTCAATGGTTCATCATTTTCATAAAAAGAGTATCGGGCCTGTTCGTTAATTAAGTCTTTGTCCATATCTTCTCTCCCACCATTTCTGATAATACCTGATGGGTATAAATTCTCTTGAGGAATATCCGGGTCAAAAAACATTCCAAAAGTTATAAGGTTTTTGTGGGCTTCTCCCAGCTGAAAATACTCAGTGTAAGCCTCCCCCAGCGCCTCTGTATCAGGCATTAGAGCTTCTTCAATAAATGATATCGCCTTTGATAACATTGAACCAAAAAGCCTTATTTTATCTGCGTCGGGGGGAACAGTGGCCCCGCCTGCCAGGATACCGTGATTGTGGGGAGTTTTTCCCCCAAATATTACCAGCATTTCGTGCAAACTCTGGCTAATTTCTGCAGCCTTTCGGTAATTATTTAATATTCTCTCTTTTCCTTTAGCCGATAATCGTTCATTAAAAACGTAAGACGGTTTAAAGGGTTCATTTTCTGGAAGATGTATGTAATCTGGTATTACAAAAAAGTAAAAATGCCGAATATGACCCTGTACAAGGTCTGAGGCGAATATTAAATTTTTTATCAGGGCACCATTCCGGGGCACTTCAAGGTTAAAGGCATTCTCCAGCGCTCTGCTGGAAACCAGGGCATGGGCACTGGAACAGATGCCGCAGATTCTCTGGGTTAAATAGGGAGCATCCCTGGGGTCCCTCCCCTTCAAAATTAATTCTAAACCTCTGAAGTTTGTTCCCATACTCCAGGCATCTGTTATTACATTATCATTTATTTCTACCTTTAAGTGCCATAGCCCGTTAATTCTTGTAAATGGTCCGATACTAATTTTTTTACTCATCTTCAGTTATTTCTTTCTCCTTTTTACTTTTATTTTTACTTTTGCTTTTGCTCTTTAATTTTTTGGCTTTTTTTAACCTGCTTTTTCTTTTTCTCAACAGCTGTTTGAGTTTCTTTTTTAGATCTTCTTCTTTTTTGGTTAGCACATCCAGCTCTTCGAATATTTCTACCAGATCATCTTCCTGCTGGTGATCTTCTAAATCACCGCTTTCCTGAGTTTTTTTTGTAATATCTTCTACAGCTTTTAACCTTAGTTTTAGCCGACCCCGGGCCAGGTTAGCTAAAAAATGTATTCCTATCCCCAGAGCAGTTCCACCGGCTACAACTTTACTTATTGTTCTGGCCTTGATATTAGCTCCTGTTACATTAATATCAGGAAGATGCTTGAAAAAAGGCATTGATTTTTCCGGAAAATCTGCGTTCACACAACCGATACAGGGGGTATTGGCCCCTATGGGCCAGCTGTTATGTAGCCCAATCCACTGACGGGTAGGGCAGTCTGATGAGGTGACAGGCCCTTTACAACCTATAAGATAAAGGCAGCCTTCATCCCCTGGATGTTTTGCAAAAACATTGTCTTCAAACATCTGGCGTCGGGGACATCGATGGTGAATATTTTCTCCGTAAAACAAAACCGGACGGTTATGAACCCCTAATTCTGGCTTTCCAAACAAAATTACGTGACTTAAGGTTCCCACTATCCAATCAGGGTGAGCCGGGCAGCCGGAAACGTTTATTGTTTCCCTGCCCAAGGCTTTGCTTACTGAAACTGAATGGCTGGGGTTGGGGTAAGCGGCAAAAGGTCCTCCAAAAGCAGCACAACTTCCTATGGCCATTATGGTCTTTGCTTTACTGCCCAAATATTCTATCATTTCTACATGGGTTACCGGTTTGTCTCCCCTTAAGCCGGCAATCCCATAATGTCCACCTGCTCTTGTGGGTATTGTTCCTTCAACCATCAGTATGTATTCGCCTTCCTCCACCGTTTTATCAAGAATATTTAACGCCTGTTCCCCTTCAGCAGTCATTAAAGTATTATTAAATCTTAAGTCAATGGATTTCTCAAGTATTTCTAGAAGGGAAGGATTTAGAGTGTTCAAAAAAGAAAACACATTTCCGGCACAGGTATTTGCTTCATACCACAACACCACAGGTTTTTTATTAAGGTTTTCCAGGGCTTCTGCAAGCCTGGGAATTATCAAGGGGCTTAGAGAATAAGCAGCAACTCCTTTTAAACATAGTTGTATAAATTGTCTTCTTGTAAACAAACTTTGCCCCCCTTACATTCTCCTACTTCTATTGTTATTTCCCATAGAAAACTATACTATTCTAAAAAGGAAACAAGCCACCCGCACTCACGCCCGTAACAGCAAAAAAAAGAAGCCTCTGGCTTCTTTTTTTTAATCATTTTTATCTTTTATTATTGCCAACAACTCGCTTTTGTTAGCAATCTCCCTGGCTCCTTTATCCTTTAACTTTTGAAATATATCAGCAGCCTCTCCCCCAGTATAATCCCTCAGTCTGACGTCAAAGCCTTCGTATATATAAACGGGAAAGTTTTTTTCTACGGCAAACAAAGCAGCTTCTAAATTTTTCAAGTTTCCTCTACCAAAAGGTGTATTGGTAAGTATGACCGAGTCTGAATTTTTTATCATTTCTAAGTTTTCCCCGTGTTTCTCTCCACTTAAAAAAGAAAAAGGCAGCTCTTCAGTACAACCTATTCCCAAATTTTTAGCAGTTTCCCAGTCTTTATCACCCACGTTTAAAACTCCCGCTGTCAGCTGCATCCCCTGGAAAAAGAGCTCTTCCATTAATGAGCTGGCGCTGCCTCCCCCACCGATGATATGAATTTTTCTGGATATAGCTTTAACAAATTTATCCTGTATCCTGGGCAGGAGGGAAACGTAAGGGGTTTTGGACACAGGATGTTTACTTATAATAACCTTTGTACCGTATACCTCCTGTATATTGTCAACGGTTATTACTTCATCAGGTGTTCCTATTTTATAAATTTCGCCTTTATTTAAGAGAATAAGATGATCACAATATTGAGCCGCTAAATTCAGATCATGAAGTACGGCTATTACCGTCAAGTTTTTTCCAATGTTAAGCTCTTTAATCAGGTCAAATATTTCTGTCTGGTAAGAAATATCTAGAAATGCTGTAGGTTCATCTAAAAGAATTATTTCCGGCTCCTGGGCCAGGGCCCTGGCCAGGATAACCCTCTGCCGTTCTCCCCCGCTTAATTCCATAACAGACCTGTCTTTAAAAGACCAGCAGTTAGTTACCTCCATGGATTCTTTAACTACGGTCCGGTCATCTTCTCCCTCTTTTTGGAACCTGCCTAAATGGGGAACCCGCCCCATCATTACAGCCTCGTACACAGAGAAATTAAACCCTATAGAAGTATCCTGGGGGACAACAGCCATAGATTGGGCTATCTTCTGCCGGGACATTTTAAATATATTATCTCCCTCCAACATTACAGACCCCTTTAAAGGCTTTAATAAAGCGTTTATGTTTTTCAGCAGGGTAGATTTCCCTGACCCATTAGGTCCAATAATACCTAACACATCACCTTTTTTTACTTCAAAATTAACCCCCGACAATACAGGAAGGGACTGATATGTGAAGGATAAATCGTGAACTTTTAAATTAACGTACATCATAATTCCTCCATATTAAAAAAGAAAAATTAACACTATAGCGAAAGATATTTCATTACACCGCTAAAAACGAAAATCTTTCCGTTTGCTTCTAAGCAGGTAAATAAAAAATGGTGCCCCCAAAAAAGCTGTGATAATCCCCACGGGAACTTCTACCGGAGCCATCACTGTTCTGGCCAGGGAATCAATCCAGATCAAATATATTCCCCCGAATAAGGCAGAAGTAGGAATTAAAATGCGATGGTCCGGACCTACAATCATTCTCACCGTGTGGGGGATTATTAACCCTACAAAGCCAATCATCCCGCTGACAGAGACCACGGCTCCAGTTATGAGAGATGCTGCTACCAGCATGATTTTTTTAACCTTTTCTACCTCTATGCCTAAATTTGCTGCTTCCTCTTCTCCCAAAAGAATAACATTGAGATCCCGAGACCAGAACATAATAGCAACAGACCCGGCAATAATATAAGGTAATATCATCAAAACATGGCTCCAGTTCCTGAGGCTCAAGCCACCCACCAACCAAAAGTAAATACCCCTGATATGTTCCCCGGCTAAAAGCATCAACAGGGAAATAACTGCTGAAAGAAAAGAGCTAATTACAACCCCTGCCAGCAGAAGCGTAACAACAGGAACGGTATTTCCAACCCGGGCCAGGTTGTAAACAAAAGCCAGGGCTATTATGGCTCCCAGAAAAGCAAAAAAAGGTATGCCAATCTGGAAAGTCATGTTTAAACTTGTCTGTAAAAACATGGCTATAGTAGCTCCCAAGGCGGCCCCGCTGGATACGCCGATGGTATAGGGGTCAGCCAGGGGGTTACGGAGCAATCCCTGAAAAGCAGCCCCTGCAATAGATAGAGAGGCTCCTACTATAAAACCCAGTGCTACCCTGGGCATTCGCATCTGAAGTATAATGGTGTCCCAAGTGGAAGGCCAATCCTGCTCAATCAAAAAAGTCAAACCGGGGATTTTACTTATAATAATTTTAAACACATCAATAGAAGAAATATCAGCAACTCCAATAGTTGTGGTTACAACCATAGAGAACAAGGCAAAACCTATTAAAAATAATATTATGAAGGGTCTTCGACTCAATTCTACGCATCCTTTCAATTATTGAGGATGTAAAATATCAAATAACTGCCTGAGCCCCCTGATAACCCTGGGACCAGGTCGAGAGACCATGTCGTTATCTACATTATAAACCTGGTTATTCTTTACAGCCGTTAACTCCTGCCAGTTTTCCCTGGCTATCACTTCATCCTTTACTGGAAAAGTACAGAAAATATAATCGGGGTCTTCTTCAAAAATCATCTCTTCGCTTAAAACAGGCCAATCATTTTCTATGTCTCCTGCAATGTTAATGCCTCCGGCCGCTTGAATCATATGGTTTAAAAAAGTATTCTTGCCTGTACTATAAAGCTGCTCTGTATCTATAAGAATAAATACCGTAGGCTTTTCTTCCTCTTTAAGTCCCTGGGTATAATCTTGAATCTCATTAAGTTCCCGGGACATTTCTTCGGTTATTTCCAGGGACTTTTCATAAGTATTGGTGGCTTTCCCCACCATTCTAATAGAATCCATGGTTTCTTCTAAACTTTTTGGGGCCAAAAGTAGGCAAGTATAACCGAACTCTGTAAGGTTATCTACATATTCATCCTGCCTACGGGAAGCAAAAACAAGATCGGGATCTAAAGTTATTACCTTTTCAATATTTATAGTGAAGTCGCCTATTTTCTCCTTTTCTATAGCCTCTTCTGGATAGTAACAATGTTCAGTCACACCTATCACTTTTTCACCTAAACCTAAAGCAAATAAAGTTTCGGTGTTACTGGGCATAATAGAGACAATTGTTTCAGGCTCTTCTTCAATTACTACTGTCCTCCCCGCATCATCTTTAAGACTCATGGGATAATTCAGACTAGACTTATCACCTTCACTTTCCACCAATGTTTCACCATTAGAAGCTAAACAACCGTTTAAAGTGCTCAGAATAAGCAATACAAACAACAACAGGATTAAGTTCCCTTTCAAAGTTTTTTTCATTTATGTCATTACCCCCTTATAAAGCTGTCCAAAATAAAACCTCGGGCCTTACACCCGATTCCCTTTTAACCTATATTTAGGCACCTAGCTTACTATTATTTAATTGTTATTATAACAGTTAATACCGTTCTAGACAACCATTCTACTAAATACCCTTCAGTTCTTCAAAGGAAAAGAAAAGTTGTCAGAAGAACCATCCTTTTGACAACCTAATTTAATCCTACTCCACTATTTAGTTTTTTTATTTCTTGATCTGTTAAAAAACGATATTCTCCTCTTTTTAAACCTTTTAAGGTTAATGAGGAAAACTGAGATCTTTTTAGTCTATTTACAGGGTAGCCTATGTAATCAAACATCCTTCTAATCTGTCTTTTTCGACCTTCGTGAATTTCCGCCTCCAGCCTGGCCCAGTTTTTGCCGGGATTAGTTTTTATAAGCTTTATCCTTGCCGATGATGTTTTTCCTTCTTCAAGGTGTATGCCCCTTTGCAATTCCTTCAGACCCTCTAAAGAAGGAACACCCAGGGTTTCCACCAGATACTTTTTTTTAACTTCATATTTAGGGTGGGTAAGGCGATAAGCCAATTTACCATCGTTTGTTAAAAGAAGCAGTCCTTCTGTATCCTTATCTAGCCTTCCTACGGGATATACTCTTTCTTCCAGGTCCGGTAACAATTTCATTACGGTAGAACGGTTTTGAGGGTCACTTAAGGAGGTAATATATCCGGCTGGCTTGTACAACAATATATATATTTTTTTATCCGCAAAGTAAACTTGTTCCTGGTCAACACATACCCTGTCTGTATAGGGATTAATTTTGGTACCCAAAACAGTAGCCTTTTTCCCGTTTACTGTTACCCGTCCCCCTTGAATTAATCTTTCGCTTGCTCTTCTAGAGGCTACTCCGGCCATTGCTAAGAATTTTTGTAATCTCATTAATTTTATTTCCCCTTTAAATTTAGACAAAGATTTTTTATGTTACTCTACTATTAAATATTCCTGTAAACCCTGTAGTCTGAATCTTTTTAGCTATTTCTTCTTTATCTATCAGATACAACTTTTTTTCTTTCATCTCTTTGAAAAAAACTGAACCCGAAAAAGTAAACCTGAGCTTTTTACCTCCCGGTGTCTTTATTTTTTCCCGGGCATAAGATATTAACATGCCACCTGCTGTAGAAGAAGGAAGTTCCAGTAATGCCCTCCCCTTCGCGCTGCGCACTGCATTGTTTCCTGCAAGGGTTCCTGTAACCATAGCTTCTGTATGCCCAACCATTAACCCGGACTTTTCGCCGGCACAAAACAGGTTATCAACACCCTTTACTTTCATGGTATTATCCCGGGGAACTATACTTAGCAAGCGAACAGAGTTTCCTATTCCTCCGGCATAAGGATCAATAAAAATGGCGTTCTCAAAACCCGGTATTTTTCTTAAAATTTCCACTGGAAAGTAAGGAACCATTAACTTTACAAGCCCGGTATCCAGCAAAACCAGGTTATTTTTAAAGTAATTGCCAACGTATTGCTGACAGGCTTTAATTTTCATAATGTCCTGAGCAAAAGCCTTTTCATGTATGGGGATAGTATATATTCCTTTATTCTCCAGTTCCAAAATAATGTCTTCGTCTATAGAGTTTTTTAGCATTTTACAGGAGCCGCTTATAGAACCTGCCGTTTCCCCAACATTTTGACCTTCTTCCTCTTTAACACCGGCTAATTCCGCCAGGCTTACCCTGGAACCAAAGGAGGGGCACCTTAGTATACACATGGAACATCCCCGGCCGAATTTTCTACATTTGGCCATAGGCCCGGCACTTCCTGTAGTATCTATGAAAACATCCCCTGCAATCTCTTCTTCCTCTTCCAAGATAACCTTTATTATTCTATTATTTACAACAACGGAATCTACAACCCTTTTTTTTAATAATAACTTTACTCCCATATTTTTTAAAAAGGACCTGACGGCAGGTTCAATTCTAGTAACATCATATAAAGAAGCATGTTTATGATTGGGAAAGTCAACATTTTGATGCAGGGAAAGTTTATCTGTAAGATTAATAAGCTCACCAGCCCCGGCACAGATTAACTCTTCTGCAGCGGTAAAACGCCCATTATTGCGCATAATGCCTCCCACCAGACCTGTTCCCAAAACCATATCCGCTTTTTCTATCAAGGTAACTTTAGCTCCGGCTTTAATCCCAGCAATGGCAGAAGCACAGCCAGCCCATCCGGCTCCTACAACAATTATATATACCAAGCGGACTACCTCCTCATAAAAACCTTGTGCTATAGCCATAGTTCTTAAAGATTAACATCAGCCAAATATTTTCATACATACATAAATTGCTGTTATAATGCCTGCCAGGTCTGCCAGCAAACCTACAGTCAGGGCGTGCCTTATTTTATTTATTCCCACACTTCCGAAATAAAGAGTTAAGACATAAAAAGTAGTTTCTGTGCTCCCGATCATAGTAGAAGCAATTCTACCCATTAAAGAGTCTGGACCATTATTGTTTAATATTTCTGCAGTTATAGCCAGCACACTACTCCCGGAAATAGGTCTCATAATTGCTATGGGCAGAATGTCTGTAGGAACGCCAAAATAATCAAAAACGGGGGCAAGCATATTGATAAATATGTCCATAGCTCCTGATCTTCTAAATAAGCTTATGCCTACCAGCATGGCTACTAAAAAGGGTATCAGTTTAATCGCCGTATCAAAACCCTCTTTAGCTCCATCTACAAAAACATCAAATACTTTTACACCCTTTATATTAGCATAAAATAAGGTGATAAAAATAATGGCCGGAATTGTCCAAACAGATACAATATTTATTAAATGACTCATCATTGGGATGCTCCACCTTTCCAGCTTTTATAAAGGCGAAAAAACCTATCAAAGGATATAGCTACCACAGTAGAAACAAACGTAGCAACGATAGTAGGACCTATTATTTCCGTAGGGTTAGATGAACCTGTCGCTGAGCGAAGAGCAATAACAGTAGCCGGAACCAATGTAATACTTGAGGTATTCAAAGCCAGAAAAGTGCACATATCATATGATGCTGTATCTTTCTTATTGTTTAATTCCTGCATTTTTTCCATGGCCTTTAAACCAAAAGGAGTTGCTGCGTTCCCCATGCCCAATATGTTAGCACTCATATTCATTAAAATAGCGCTCATGGCCGGATGGTTCCCAGGTATTCCCGGAAACAAGAAACTGGCAACAGGTCTTAGAATAGAAATCAAAATATTTATTAGCCCTGATTCTTCTATGATTTTCATTATTCCTAGCCAAAATGTCATTATGCTTACCAGGCCGATAGCAATACTTACTGCCTGTTCAGCAGCAGAAAATATTATTTCCGGGACAAGGTCTATTTTACCGTTAATGCCGGCTACACATATTCCCAATATCATTAAAGCAAACCATAAACGGTTAATCAAAAAAGACACTCCCCGTTTCAAACAATATATTGCAACCATTTTTTAAACCAGTTTTTAAAAGTGATAAATATGCTCTTTTTCCCAATTGATTCCCCGGCCAATAAGTCAATACTTTTCATTTCTTCTCCAGTAAAATTTATCACCAGTTCACCAATTTTTTCATTTTTGCTGATAGGAGCCTCCAGGGCAGCTTTATTTTCAACTTTTATATCATAGTCAATCAGCTCTTCCTCACCCTTTTTTAAAGGAAATATAAATTCTGCAGCTGTAACCAGCGTGACTTTGTCTTTTAACCCGCCTTTTACCAGTTCAGTTTTTATAAACTGCCCTTTTGAGATTAACTGTCTAGGCGTCCAGTTAGTGAAACCATAGTCTAAAAGAACTTTAGAATCCTCCCACATGTCGGGAGCGTTAAGAACAACAGCTACAAGTTGCCAGGAATCCCTGGTAGCCGAACCCACAAAACAGCGCCCAGCGGCAGAAGTCCAGCCTGTTTTAACTCCATCACCTCCAGGGTATAATTCCAGTAGCCTGTTTTGATTCCTTAAAAAACGATCCCACTGATGCTCAGGCCAGGTAATCCTTTTTTCTCTGGTTGTAATTATTTCTCTAAACTTGGGTATATTTAAAGCCTGACAAGCTATCAATCCAAAATCATAGGCAGTGGTAAAATGGTTTTCATCAGGGAGACCGTGAGGATTCTTAAAATGAGTATTATAGGCCCCTATTTCCCTGGCTCTTTCTGTCATCATCACGGAAAAGTCTTCTAAAGAGCCTCCTATATGTTCGGCTATAGCTGTAGCAGCATCATTGCCGGATCTCAGCATTAGCCCGTACAACAACTCCTCAAGGGTTTTTGCCTCGCCTTTTTCCAGCCAGATGGATGAACCTTCCACCAGGGAGGCTCTCTCACTTACAACTACCCGGCTGTTTAAATTCCCTGATTCTAGCGCTAATAAAGCTGTCATTATTTTTGTTGTACTGGCCATAGGAAGTCTTTTGTGCTCATCTTTAGCAAAAAAAACCCTTCCAGAAGACTGGTCCATAAGTACTGCAGCCTGAGCTGATATATCATTTTCTGTAAGAGCCGAAACAGGAGTAACTGTTAAATTTAAAATTAATAATATTATTAAACAATTTATTAGAAGTTTTTTAATCAACTGTTTCCTCCTTACCATTTTCTTAATATCTATTCATGTAAAGTTGTATTTATGAGCAGTAAGTAATAAAAATAAAAAAACACCTTCCTCATTTCTGAAGGTGTTTTTACCCCACTTGTTTTATAAGAAAGGCATTTTATATTTTAATTTATATATTATAATTTGGAGTCGGATTATTAGTCTGCTGTTTTTTGTTAAGCATTCCCTGAAACTGGTTTGCCAGTTGGGGAGCCATATCTAATAATCTATCGAAAAGCACATTGTTGTCTACTGGAAGAAGTCGCACCTGTCCCTGACCTACAACTAAAAAAGCTACCGGTTGAACCGAGACTCCACCACCACTTCCACCACCAAAGGGTAGATTCTCATTTCCTCCTGACTGCTGATTTTCTTCACTGCCATCAAATTCACTTCCTCCAGCAGCAAACCCAAAAGAAACTCTGGAAATGGGTATTATAACACTTCCATCGGAAGTTTCTACAGCATCTCCTACAATGGTATTAACATCAACCATTTCTTTTATGCTTTCCATTGCTGTTTTCATTAAACCCTGGATTGGATGATCTTCCATCTTTTTGCTACACCCCTTTGTAATTTTATATATAAAGCTATAATCAATGTCAGATACAGCTGATATACCCGCAGACAAAAATCTCCTTTGAAATCTATTCTAAAGTGTGGCTTATTAAAATCAGTTGATACGCTAATTTCCGGCTGATAGCCTTTTTTAAAAATAAAAAATCTTTGTACCAGGCCGGTTATAGTTCCTTTTACGCTCCATATAATACCTGACATGACTCCTGTTTCTGCTGCATCCTTTAAACCAAAACTAGTGGAACAGTAAAAGTTTTTACATCTAATGCGTTTCCTTAAAAACCCTATAATAAAAGATATTGTTTTAGAATTTTTTCTTATGGTTTTTATTTTGTTTAAAGTTTGAGAAATTTGCTCCAAAAAATAAGCAATACTAAAATCTGTATTTTTTTCTGTGTTCTTTTCCCTTAAAAGAGATTTTTTAAACTTTATTTTGCTGTGAACTCTGTATCCACCTTTTTTCTTTTCTAACACCGGAACTTCATATTTTAAATTGATTAAACCCCATACACTTCTTAATTGTAGAGTCAACAGGTCATCTTTATTTTCCCGCAGATATTTTATCTTTATACATACAGGAGATAGATTGATTATAATAATGATTATAGTTACAAGGGGCAAATACCAAAAATTCACTTGGAGTAGCCTCCAAAAATTATTTTGTTTTTATTTTCTTACATATCTTTATATCTATTCTTCGTTTTTTAAATATTCTTCCAAAGGAGGTAGTTCCGAAAGGCTTTTTAATCCGAAACGCTTTAAAAATTCCCGGGATGTTCCATATAGTATTGGTCTTCCTATAGCATCTTTTCTTCCTACTTCTATAATTAGTTTATTTTCTTTTAGCTTGTCCAAAATTCTATCAATTTTAACCCCCCGGATAGCTTCTATTTCTAACCTGGTTATAGGCTGCTTATAAGCAATAATCGCCAGGGTCTCCAGGGCAGCCTGGGAAAGACCTTGGCGAGTTCTATCGGCAAATAATTTGTTTATATAAGGAGCATATATAGAACAGGTAGCCATTAAATAACCACCGGCAACTTCTCTTAATTCTATCCCTGCATCTCTTTTTATATAATCCTCCTGTAATTCTTTAATATTATCCTTAATATTATTTTCTTTTATACCTGTTATGGATTTTAATTTATTTAGGCTTACCGGATCCCCTGCTGCAAAAAGAATGGCTTCTATAAGAGCTTTTTCTTTAACCACTTACCTTCCACCTCTCCCTACATTCCTCAGTATCTTCTTCCAGGTAATAAACTATAACAGGCCCAAATGTATATTTTTGATATATAGTAACTTTTCTTATTTTAATCAACGTTAAAAGGGCCAAAAAAGTAATTATTATTGCTGCTTTGCTCTTTTGCTTTTTTAAGAATGACTCTAGTTCAATTTTCCTGCTATTAATAAGATAGCTAAGAATTTCATCCATTTTTCCATTTATAGATATCTCTTCTGGAAGTATTACCTCAGGTTGCTCCTCATCCAGTTCTATAATAAC
>PWHX01000028.1 GCA_003555415.1 Syntrophomonadaceae bacterium
TATTATAACATATTTAGGGCATGGTTTAAAATATATTAATAATCTATATGATTTTTGATAGTTTTTGGTTATACTTAATATTAATGTTATAATCAGGTTAAGTACAAAAAAAGGATGATTTACATGAAAGTAAAAGACCCCTTAAGCGGGTATTCTCATCTGGTTGGTATTCTGCTATCCATAACAGGATTGGTCCTTTTAGTCTATTATGCTTCTGTTCACGGCTCTGTGTGGCACGTAGTTTCCTTTTCTATATTTGGCGCAAGCCTTATACTTTTATATACAGCAAGCACGCTCTACCATCTTTTACTTGTTCCCCCAAAAGTTACTGATATTTTAAGAAACATTGACCACATGATGATTTATGTATTGATTGCAGGAACCTACACGCCAATCTGCCTGATTCCTTTAAGGGGAATTTGGGGCTGGAGTTTGTTCGGAAGCATCTGGGGCATAGCTATACTGGGAATAATCCTGAAGGGGGTATGGAGGGGAGCTCCCCGTTGGCTGTCCACTACATTTTACATAGTTATGGGTTGGCTGGTAGTTATAGCTTTTATCCCTCTCATGAACAGCGTTCCTCTGCCGGGAATAGCGTGGCTAGTAACAGGAGGCATTCTTTACAGTATGGGAGGTATTATCTACGCCATAAAAAAGCCCAATCTCTTTCCTGGATTAGGCTTTCACGAAATATTTCACATATTTGTTATGCTAGGCAGCTTTTCTCATTTTTGGCTTATGTATCGCTATATACTTTATTTATAATAGATTTTTTGATAATCTCAATAAGTTTTTGGTTTCCCGGTGGAGAATGCTTACCATACCACCACTCCAATTCCGGTTTATCCTCAGAATGTGAAACCCCAACCACAATAACACTCTTTCCTTTCCCAGGCCACGCAACTACTCCTGGTTCCTGGCTCCCTTCCCTTTGCCTACTTCTACCTGGGGTATACGGGGAGCTATGGTATGGAATGGAGATTCTTTTAGCTTATCCACACTGGCAACTCCCACAAATCTGCTCCAAACTCTTTTGTTTTTGTTAATACAAATGATGATAATTGCAGCATGTCAGATGTATTCAATCATTTACCCACTCTGCCGAAATAATAATCTATCCCTTTGGCAATGGCCTGGGCAGCCTTCATTTGGAAGTCTATTGTTGCCAGGAGTTTTTCCTCCTCGGAATTGGTAATAAAGGCTACCTCCGTCAAAGCTGCCGGGACCTGGTTATCCCTTAACACAGCAAAGTTGGCTTGCTTTACTCCTCTGTCTGGACGCTGCAAGGAAGGCACCAGCTCCTCTTGTATCGCCGTGGCCAGATCCTTTGATGTGTTTAAATACTCTTGGGAAGGGCCACCCCGAGTGTCCAGGTAAAAGGTTTCCGTCCCCATAATATCGTTGTTAGGATGTCCATTGGCATGAATGCTTACAAATATGCCTCCACACATATTGGCGACATCGGCTCTTTCAAGGTTATCCAGCCCGGTGAGTTTTTCCCGAATAAAAACAACTGAATACCCTTCATTTATAAGAATCTCCCCCAGCTTACGGGAAACATTTATAACCACTTCCCGCTCAGTTAAACCTGTTGGTCCGATTGCACCCGGATCTGAGCCGCCCCAACTTCTAAGGGTGCCGTGTCCCGGGTCAATAACCACTGTTTTATCCAGGGGGAGAACAGGCAGGAAAACAATTTTTATGGTTTTGTCGTCCTTCCTTTGGACTACTGAACGAACCATATCTTCCTGGAGATCGGCCACAACCCTAACCATTTCTTCTTCAAACTGTGAAGCCCTGAGTTTATTAACAGGATTGTGTCCAACTTCAACAGGTGAAAAATTGTCGCTATCCGCCAACAGCCCGGGGAAATCAAATACCAGTCGGGAAGGGCTGTTTAATCTCAAGACTTGCGGTAGTTCCAAGGGAGAATCTGCAGTAATTTTAAGTTTAACTCCCTTTTCCATCTCCATAACCTGCATGTCTGTTATTACAGGACCCTTTTCTTCGTCAGAACCCTTTTCTTCATCAGGGTTTGGAGAGTCTTTTTCCCCTTGCCAGCTGGCGATTAAAGAAAGGGAATTATTATTTGTGGCAGGGTTACCTTCTGATTCAGAAGATTCATAGCGAGTGACCACCAGCCACCCGGCAATCCAACCTATCTGGCCGTCATCCAAGCGCACCTGATACCAGCCGTCTCTATCATCAGTTATCTCTAACCAGCTTCCGTAGGTAACCCTTCCTATTATACTAGAGTCTACACCGGGAGCAGAACGAATATTGACGCTGTTTTTCATTACCAGGGCTGACCTGGAGGCAGAGGAAAGCAGCAAGTCCTGGGAATCATCAGGTAAAAGGGGGGCAAGATCAGAAACATCCTCTTGTTCTTCCGATTCCTCTTCGTCTTCCGGCTCCGGTTCCGGCTCTTTTTCTTCTTCTTTTTCTTTCAATTCAAATATTTCTAAAGACCTTACCGCCATTACAGCTGCTTCTGCCCTGGTAGCCGAACCTTCGGGCTTAAATGTGTTGTCGGGATACCCCGTAATAATTTCCCTGTGATAAGCCTGGGCAACATACTCATAAAACTCTGTCCCTACTTTATCGACATCTTTAAAGGGTATATCTTCTTCGCCACTGCCATTGCTATCCGGTTCAAAGATTCTTACTGTCATCATGGAAATTTCCTGCCTGGTAATTGGTTCATCTGGTTTATAACTTGTACCATAAATATTAGAATCAATGATTCCTTCAGAGACTAATGATTCTATCCATTCTTCCCCCCAGTGACCTTCAACATCCTGGAAAGTGCCCCATTCCACCTCATCTAACCCATCTAATCCTAAGGCTCTACATATTACTGCAGAAAACTCTGCTCGTGTTATGGTATTCTCCGGCTGAAAAGTTCCGTCCGGGTAGCCTTCAATTGCCCCCAATTCAACCAGATGCCTCACCTTATTCTCTGCCCAGTGGTCAATTACATCAGGTAAAACTGATGCTGTTGCAGGTTGAGCTAGAGACAATAATAGAAGTAAACTTATCAGCAGTAGTAAATATCTCTTGGGTTGCATTATTATAACCTTCTCCTTCTTTTAAATTTTTTTAGTATAAATTTAACATTCCAGACAGATTTATTTGAATTAATTATTAAATTTTTAATATTTTCTAACTTTATTTTCTACACTTTACACCAAAATCCTCTAATACCTCACAATAAATACAATTATTATTTTTCATACATAATTTATCCATGATTCACATAATAAAAAGAGACCCCGGGTTTTATGTTTAGCTAAAGAGGCCTCTTTTTATTGCTACTTTGTCAGTATTTACCTTTAACGTGCATCATAAACGCTTTACTATATTTTATATACTGATTATCAATTTAGCTCAGAACTCTTCCAATCCAAACTATTGTTTGATAAACTTAATGCAAACAATAGTTTGGAGGATGATTACTATGGCAAAACAAAAATCTATTAGTTTATTAACA
>PWHX01000142.1 GCA_003555415.1 Syntrophomonadaceae bacterium
TGATAGTTACTGGGTAAGTGAGGGTAAACAGGAAGAATGGATTTATGTAGATCTGGAAGAAAAAAAGCAGATTGAGAGGATTAGTCTTATCTGGAAAGATGACTATGCAAAAAGTTTTGAAATTCAGGTTTCTTATGATGGTGATAGTTGGCAGAAAGTTTACCGGGAAGACAATGGTTCTAAAGGTTTTAAAACTATACATTTGGATGATGTAACAGGTAAATTTTTGAAACTTAATATGATTGAAAGTGGTAGCGGTGATGGCTTCGCTATTTCACAGTTACAGGTTTATACTGATTAAGTTTTTTATTTTGCATTGGAAATATAATTTTTCACTAACCCCCTTGAGATAAGAGTAAGTGGAGGTATTAGCTTTGATAAAACCTGATGATTCATTTTATTTGTTTGGTATGGGAAATCGAAGGAAGTTTATTTATAAACAAGGGAAATTAATAGACCTTCTCACTAAAGAGATCCAATATAAATGGGATGTAATTGAAGAACGAATCGCTGCTGAGGATTATCAGGTAACCTTGTATTGTCGGGAAAATCAAGTGGTAACGATATTTGAGGATGAGCAAGGTTTATGGTTAGATGGTGGCGCTAACAAGGAATGCTTAGCTGCCAGCACCATTCGTTTGCCAGATTTTAAAGAATATTCTCGTTCAGCGCTCTTACGTATTCTTCATCATGAGTTGTTAGTGAATGTAGTTGAAGGGGAACCTGTCCCTAATTTATTTGTATATAACAAACCGTGGTATCGGGATGCGGCAATGATGGCTATGTGTTTTAAAACCACTAATAATTTACATTTAATTAAAGACTGGATCCTAGCTTTAAACCAACCTTACGATAGGAATAATTCAGGAGTATCTGAACCAGACAATCTAGGCCAAGCGCTTTATCTAATTTCTTTGGTATCTGATCAGAATCATCCTTTAGTTGATGTTCTGCTTTCTGAAGCAGAGAAGTGCAGAAAGAAACATTATATTCTTGGCCAATCTGATTTTGCTGAGCATCCAGTTTATCAGACAAAGTGGTTAAAATTTGGTCTTAAACACTTAAATCTGCCAGATACTTTTGAAATTCCGCAGATCTATGATAGTTATTCATCAATTTTTTGGATGGATTACTGTGACCAGCATGTAATTGGTCCAGGATTTGACCAACAAACTAGACAGCTTTATCCTTATCTTGCTTGGGCAGAGTCTCATTTTCATAATTGGACTATGTCCCAAGAATTTTTTAGCTCCACTTATCCTTTAACCTGGGAATGGAAGGCTAGTGAAGCATACTATCCAGGCATAGAGATAGTAGCAAAATCATATGCTGACAATCGATTCGCAGCTCCTCATACCTGGCATGCTGCAGAAATGTTTTTGTACTTGTTAAACATCTAAAGATTTAATAAATCTGTTTTTACTAAATGGAATTGGAAACTTTAAAAGTTATAGAGCTATAAAAATCAAAGTTTGAAATTTAATTAGAAACTTAAAATCTAAAAAGGAGGATAATACAAATGTTTAAACATGTCTGGCTTTATATTAGTAATGAAGACCTGGAAATCGAAAAGACACAACTGGTAGAAGAAGGAAAGGATATTTCTTCGGTGAAAGATGATTTTCAGAGGCTTGGTCAAAAAGATCTGGCTGAGGATTTAAGTTTACAAAAAGAAGTCAAGGAATTATATGACCGGTTGGAGGAATTACCTGTCAGAGATGATTATTCTTACGAAGAACCTTCTTTGCTGGCAGAAATAAAAAAAGCAAGACCTGCCAAAGACGGGCATATAAAAAATGATTTACCGGAAGCCTCTTTACGGGATAAATTGCTTGGTGCCTGGCTGGGCAGGTGTAGTGGTTGTCTTCTGGGTAAACCGGTAGAAGGCTGGAAATCGGATAAAATGTGGCCATTTCTTAAAGAGACGAATAATGTTCCCCTGCAAAATTATTTTTACACCTCTGATATTCCAGAGGAAATACTGGATAAGTATGATATAGATCCCGATACCTATAAGTACTTTAAAAATATAGATTACATGCCCGAAGATGATGATACTAATTATACAGTAACTTCTCTGGCTATTTTAAAAAAGCATAAAAAAGATTTTACTCCTCGGGATGTGGCCAATTTCTGGCTGGGGAATATACCGCTGTTACATACCTGTACGGCCGAAAGAGTGGCTTACAAAAATTTTAGTAATCTAGTAGAACCTCCTCGCTCAGCCAGATATCAGAATCCTTATCGTGAATGGATTGGAGCTCAGATTAGAGGAGATGTATTCGGTTATGTTAATCTGGGTAATCCGGAGCGGGCAGCTGAATTTGCCTGGAGAGATGCTTCCATTAGCCATGTGAAAAATGGTATATACGGAGAAATGTGGGTTGCTGCCATGCTGGCTGTTGCCCCTTTAGTGAGTGAGATGGAAGAAGTTATCAGGCTTGGTCTGGCCCAAATACCGGAAAAATCGCGGTTAACTGAAGCCATCCAGGAGATTCTGGACTGGTACCGGGAAGGAATTGGTTACAGGGAGGCTATTTCCCGAATACATGATAAATGGGATGAGTATAATGGTCATCACTGGTGTCATACGATCAGTAATGCCCAAATTGTGGCCTTTGCTTTACTGTGGGGAGAAAAAGACTTTGAAAAATCAATCTGCCGCAGTGTTGAGGCCTGTTTTGATACAGATTGCAATGGGGCTACGGTTGGTTCGATCGTAGGAATGATGCTGGGAGCAGAAAATCTTCCCGAAAAATGGATTGGACCTTTAAATGATGAGTTACACACTGGAATTCAGGGATATACAAAAATGAAGATATCTGAGCTAGTCAAAGACACTTTTGTTTTTTACAAAGAAATTAATAAAAATATTTGATGAACTCCTGTTTCCGGTGATTTGGCTTATTTGAGATCAGTTGAGGCATCTTCTGTAAATGCCAGGGAGTTCGTTCTTTGGAGACTGACAAGTACAATCATAATATTAATTTTAGAGGTGGTACATGTGAATAAAGTTAAAATAGAAGATAATCTGTTTGATATAAGAGAAATACCATTTACCTATGTTACTAATTGATGGTTTGGCTAAATCAGGAAAAGAAAAGTTGGCAAAAGAAATTGCAGTTAAATTTGTTAAGATGGCTGCTGAAAATGGGTTTGCAGAAAATTTTGATGCTTTAACAGGGGAGGCCTTATGTGATCCAGGATACACCTGGACTTCCAGTGTATTTCTAATTCTTGCACATGAATATCTAAATTAAATTGAAAGGTGGAGTAAAATGTTAAAAACAGACAAACCTCGCATTATAATTACCACTGATAGTGAAATTGATGATAAGTGTTCAATGATTCGCTTTTTATCCTATACCAATGAATTTGATGTTGAAGGTATTATATCAGTTAATTCTCAATGGCAGAAAGATGGACATGGTGAGATTTGGATTCATGAGATGATAGAA
>PWHX01000090.1 GCA_003555415.1 Syntrophomonadaceae bacterium
TAAATATAAGCCGACCACTTACTTCATCTGTGGATGACATAATTACTTATCTTAGCAATTTTGGCAGAGTTGATGGCTTAATAAATAACAGCCACCTGGGAGAGGAAACAGATATAGAATTGCTTGAAAAAGGGGTAAGGGTAATGAGGGAGGTTAGCAGGTTAACTAAAATTCCCGTGATTGCTTCAAGCATAGAAAAAGGTTTTGCCTCTAACATCGTTTCTATGGTAGGGAATGATTTTTTCATGGGAATTCCTGTGCGCTATATTGAACGCTATATGCCTCAATCTCTGTGGTAATTAGTTATATTAAACAGCATTTTATGCTGTTTAAATTTGTTGTTGACAACTTTAAAGATTATGTTAAGTAAGGGTTGGGTTGTAATTTTACTTCAGGAGGTGTATATATGGAAAAACCCATCCAAGAGGAAAAAAGGGTATTTATGACCGGGAATGAAGTTGTAGCCTGGGGGGCTTTGGCAGCTCAAGCTGACATAATGTACGGTTACCCTATTACTCCTCAGAATGAAATTATGCATTATTGGACCCGTCTGGCTCCTAAATACGGCAAAAGCTTTTTACAGACTGAAGATGAGCTTTCGGCTGGTTTTGCAACTATTGGCGGTGTGCTGGCTGGCAAAAGGTCTTTTTCAGCTACGGCAGGACCCGGTAATACTTTGTTTCAAGAGCCAATATCTATGGCAGAAATGATGCGCATTCCCATGGTAGTAGCCATTCAGCAGAGGGGAGGTCCTTCAACGGCAACAGTAATATATTCACAGCAGGAAGTGAATATGACTACATATGGGGGTAATGGTGAAGGATTGCGGATAGTTTATTCTACAGCGACTCATCAGGAACTTTTTGACTATACGATAAAGGCTTTTAATAATGCCTGGAAATACAGGTTTCCAGCTTTTATCCTGGGAGACGGTTACCAGGCTAAGATGAGAGAACCTCTTATCATGTATAACCCTGAGGAAAAGGGGATTGAAATGGTTAAGCCTGATGTTTCCCTTGGGAAGGAAGGTGTTCCGGGAAAAGATAGGGATCCAGTATACTTAAGGAATGCCTATAGTATGGAGGAAGAATTGTTTGAAGTTTTAATGCCCATGATTGAAGAATATAATAAAGTTTCTCCAGAGATAGAGGAACACTTCTCTTTAGGCTGTGAAGATGCAGACTTGATAATTGTCTCCCACGGAATTGTTAGCAGGGCTGCCATGGCTGCTGAAGAAGAATTAAGAAAAGAAGGAATTAAGGTTGGATTATTCCGCCCTATTACTTTGAGACCCTTTCCGGAAGGTGCCATAAGAGAAATCTGCAAATCTACTCCTAATATTCTCATAGTGGAATCAGCCAACGGGCAGTTAGCCAGGCTGGTTAAGGAAGCCCTCTTTGGGCTGCCTATAAACATGCAGGCCATTTTTAAGCCTGGAGTAGGGATAACCAGTGAAGAAATTATAAAATTTATAAAAAGTAAAAAGACAGAAGAGATAATAGCAAAATAAAATTCATTTAATCTTTTCATATTTATATAGATAGGGGGTAATTAAATGTCAACAACGGTTATGCCTAACTCCTGGAATATAAATACCAAACCACATAAATTCTGTCCGGGTTGTGGACATGGGCATGTCTTAAGAGCTCTAGGTGAAGCAATAGATGATATAGATATCCAGGATAGAACAGTTTTTGGCTGTGATATTGGATGTTCCCTCCTGGCATGGGACTTTTTTAATATAGATTCGATTCAAACACATCATGGCAGAACCACGCCGGTGATGGTGGGAATAGTAAGGGCTAATCCGTCTTTAATTGGAATAGCATATATGGGGGATGGGGGAGGCTATGCTATTGGTGCTCAGCACCTTGTTAACTCTGCCAACAGAAACGACAAAATATTAGTTGTTTTAGTCAACAATACCAATTACGGCATGACTGGAGGCCAGATGGCTCCTACTACGTTGCCCGGCCAGGTAACGGAAACGACTCCCTACGGAAGGGATGCTTTAGAAACAGGAGCGCCCACTCAGGGGCCTGAATTGGTAGCAGCTATTACTGGCGAGAATGCCTATGTTGCCAGGGGGACTGTGTCTAACCTGCGACAGCTTAAAAAATATTTTAAAAAAGCTTTAGAAAATGTACAAGAAGGAAATGGTTTTTCCTTTGTGGAAGTTTTAGCTACTTGTCCAACTAATTGGAGGACTAACGCCAAAGATACCTGGAAATTCCTTGAAGAAAATATGGCTAGCTATTTTAAGGTGGGTGAGTATAAAGTGCCCCCCACTAAGAGGGAGGGATAAATTTTCGTGAATAAATCTGTCAAAATTGCTATCGCCGGTGAAGGCGGACAGGGCGTTCAATCAATTGCCGATATTATTGCTGAAGCAGGTAATGAGGAAGGTTTGGAAGCTTTATATATCCCTAACTTTGGCATTGAGCAAAGGGGAGGGGTTTCTGTAGCTTATGTTCAAATTGCTGAAAAGCTAATAGGCTCTCCCAAGTTTGAAAAAGGCGATGTTGTGGTAGCTTTAAGTAAAAGAGCAGTAGACAGGATTATACCTTATGTTGGTAGTAATACTATATTTGTATACGATAATTCTTTAATATATATTCCGGAAGTATCTGATGAGGTCGTAGGATTACAATCATATGAAACTGTAGCTCCAGAAGCCCAAACAAATGGATTCAGTCTTAAGGAAGGGGAACATAA
Source organism: Syntrophomonadaceae bacterium (assembly GCA_003555415.1). Taxonomy (GTDB): domain Bacteria; phylum Bacillota; class Dethiobacteria; order SKNC01; family SKNC01; genus PWHX01. Next base: position 2,716 of record PWHX01000090.1, read on the forward strand.
TCATTACTTAATTCCTCACTATGCAGACAAGGTTATTGGTGTTCCAGCTACGGATATTGCAAAAAAAGAGCTACATCCCAGGGTTTTTAATATAGTAATATTGGGCGCAGTGATAGAGGCAGCCGGTATACTTAGTCAAGAAAGCGTAAAAAATGCTATGGAAAATAATTTGGGGAGTAAGTTCGAAAAGAATCCACAATTACGGCAGTTAAATATAGATGCTTTACAAAAAGGCATACAAAAAATTAAAGAAGCACTTGTAAGGAGCTGAAATTCATGTCCCTAACCATAGATAAAATAACTTTTAAAGTGAAAAAAGGTATCTTTAATATATTTCCTCAGCTATGCAAGGGTTGCGGTTTATGTAAAGAAAAGTGCCCTCATGGCGTGCTGGATTGGTCTGACGAATTAGGGCTATATGGAACTCCTACTGTAGAGCCGATTTATTCTGAGGAATGTACAGCCTGCAAGATGTGTGAGAACTCATGTCCTGATTGTGCAATAAAGATAGAAAGAAAAAAGAAAGAAAAAAAAGAGAAAGATAAATAGAAATAATATAATTTAAAGATATTATATATAAGGTAGCTTAGTAATAAAGTAATTTTGAAATTAATTTTCAAAGCTTGACACGTTAAAGTAAATCTGTTATGATTATGTTCGTGCCTCGCAAGGAGGTCAGCAACAAGCCTTCGAGATCGGGGCACTGTTCTTTGAAAACTAAACAGGACTCACAATA
>PWHX01000113.1 GCA_003555415.1 Syntrophomonadaceae bacterium
CTCCCTTTGCAGCCCGCATACCGTATTTAATATTGGCTCCTTCAAAAGCGGGTCCGGTAGGGGAGGAGGTAGTTAGAAGTTGGTCTTTATTTCCTAAAACTACTTCTGCGTTGGTTCCCATATCAATAATAAGGTGCATTTCTTCTTTCAAATAGGGCTCTTCAGCTAGAAGAACCGCAATAACATCTGCTCCGATGTAACCAGATAAAACTGGCGGCAAATAAATGTTAGCACCAGGGTTTATTTGGAGGCCCAGGTCCAAAGCTCTTATATTTAAAGATTTTTTAACGGTGGGAACGAAAGGAGATCTGCCTATATAGTTGGGATTTATGTTTAAAAATAAATGGTGCATAACTGTGTTTCCTGCCAATACCATTTCATATATTTCTTTTAACTTTATACCGGCTTCTGTACATAGTTCTTCTAATAATTCATTTAACACTTTAATAACACTTTCGTGCAGATGTAAAGTTCCCTCATTATTTTGTGAACAATAATTTATTCTGGAAATAACGTCTTCGCCATATTTAATCTGAGGGTTTAGGGATGATTTTACAGACAAGATGTCTCCGCTGTCCAGTTCACATAGATAAGCAACTATAGTAGTAGTTCCCAGGTCCACTGCCACACCATAGCTGTGCCGCTTTTCTCCAGGGTGTATTCCTCTTATTTGTTTATCCGCACATACTACAGCCGTCATTTTCCAGTCAGCATTCCTAGACAATACGGGTAAATCCTTTAAAAGCTGGTAATCTGCTGTCAGTCTGCCTAGCTGGTAAGTTTCTTGCAGTTTATCGGTTAGTCGCCTCAGATCATCCCTTTGATCCTGGAGTGAAGGAGCGGTTAACTCAATATAGTAATTATTAATGGATGGGTTTATTTTAATATCCCGCTTTCTGCCCGATTCCAGTATGATATGTTGATGCAAGCGGCTTGATTCCGGTATATGTATAACTACATCTCCATGTACCTTTACCTGACAGGCTAACCTGTAGCTCTCCTTTATTTCCTCCTCAGAAAAATGCTCTTTTTCAATGCTGGTTAAAGGAGATAAGTTATCGCTAGAAGATCTAACCCCTTTTTTTAAGAAACCCTCTGATGCAACCTGAACATGGCACTTTCTACAAGTTCCTTTGCCGCCACATATGGAATGAATCTCTATATGAAGGGACTGAGCAGATTTTAATAGAGTAGTTCCTTCAGGGACTTTTATTTCTTTGTTATCGGGTAAAAAAACAACCCTGTAGTCTCCCAATTTACAAAAACCTCCTTAAAAATCGTCATCTCGCTAAAAGTGCATATTAACGGGAGAGGGTTAATTTTTGGAAATAAGTTTATTAGCTACTTCTACAGCAGCAAAAGCATCTTTTCCATGAGCATCTGCACCTATTTTTTGAGCGAAGGATTCTGAAGTAGGCGCTCCACCTATCATTACTTTTACTCCGTCTCGTATTCCTTTTTCTTTCATTGTTTCAATATTCTTACCCATTTCTACCATGGTTGTATCCAGTAAAGCTGAAAAACCAACTATATCCGGTTTTTGTTTTTCAATTTCTTCAATGATTTTATTTGAACTTACGTTAGTTCCTAAATCTACTACCTGGAAAGCAGAGCCTTTCAGCATAATTATGACCAGGTTTTTACCAATGTCATGTATGTCACCCTCTACAGTGGCCATTAATATTTTCCCTTTCCAATCTTCTTTATCCTTAATCATATGAGGTTCCAAAACTTCCATGGCCGCACCCACTGCTTCAGAAGCAGCAAGCATGTCTGGTATGAAATACTCACCTTTTTCAAACATTTTTCCCACTAGAACCATGCCATCGTTTATGGTTTGTAGAATTTCTTTTACGGACACTCCTTGTTCCAGGGTTTCCTCAGTTAGTTCCTGTACACCTGGTTGTCCCAGGTAACCTTCTTCAATTCCTTCATCTTCTTTTTCCATTCTACCCTGCAGCACATTTTCTTTTAACTTTTCCAACAGATTTTCATTTGACATTTTAAAACGCTCCTTTATAAGAGTTATTTAAAGTGAAAGCTGTTTTTCTTAAAAAATATCCTAAAAAATGGTGCGCCCGCAGGGATTCGAACCCCGACTTCAGGCTCCAGAGGCCTGCGTGATATCCACTTCACTACGGGCCCCGTGACTGCATTTATAATAACATTTATAGGTTTTTTAGTCAATAAATTGCCCGTCCTGGAAGGGCTATGCTTTCGTTAAACAAAGTTTTAAGAAATAAATTTTTTGAAGGAAATCTTTATACTAAAGAGGAATATGTAAATTGTTGTAGAATACTTTAGCCTAATCAGTAGTAATAATTAAAGAAAACCTTTTGTTTTATTTTAAGGGAATTTTAGGGGGTCTGCAAAAATCTTGTTTCCAACTAAATATTCTGGCAATTCCCGTATTAAATAAAGGTTCAGAACGGGAAGCGCTTTTTCGGGATTAAACCCTAAAAGGGTAAGCCTGGGTTGTACAGTAGAATTATGATTGCAACAATCAAAAGAATTCTATGTAGCACTCGGGTAAAGCTGTAAGAGTTATTCATTACCGTGGAACTTGAGCAGCACCCGTTTTTATTACCAGAAGTAGAAGGCGAGAGGGAATAGGGATAAGCTTGCTTTAAGTAAGGTAATAGAAGCGATTTTGCCAGCGGAGGATATGCAAGGACATCTTTAATGGATGATTTGACATTAGCTTGCTCCCTGCTGAAACTGCTGAAGCTGCTAAAACTAATGATGGTTTTTAAATTAGCAGTTGTCCAAGAGATGGTTAATCCCGGAAGTAGATGGTTATATTTTAGGCCATAATTAGCACCTCCGTTATTGTAAATTGGAGGTATTTTTTGTTTTACAGGGTTAATTTTTTAAGAAATTTCAAGAGGGGTTATTAAAAAAATTATAAGGAGGAGTTCATTAAGTGAATAAAAAAGTTATTTTATTTTTACTGATAGCGTCGTTAGCGGTGTTTCTGCTATTTGCCGGGTGCGGCGAGCAGGATGATGTTATAGAGTTACATTTTGCAACTTTTTGGCCAGGAACGGATTTTCAGGTTACAGAAGGACATGAGGCTTGGATGAATGATATAGAGGAGCGTACCGATGGTCAAGTTAGATTTGTAATGCATGCAGGAGAGGCCTTGCTGGGTGGCAGGGAAATATATGAAGGTGTGGTTGCAGGTAGTGCTGACCTGGGAACGACCTGTCCCTCTTATACCCCGGGTATGTTCCCGGTGACAGAGGCTTTTGAGTTAACGGGAATGCAAAACCCTAATGCCCTGGCTGCTTCTATGACGGTCAATGAGGGCTACAAGGTGTTGAAAGAAGAGGGGCTTATGGAAGAATATGATGATGTTAAGGTGTTAATGTTCTGGGCTACCGGTCCTGGCGATGTAATGACCACAAGTCCTGTAGAGTCCCTTGATGATGTTGAAG
>PWHX01000032.1 GCA_003555415.1 Syntrophomonadaceae bacterium
ACTTTAAAGAATGTGAAATGATTTTACATGCAGGGGATGTTTTATACCATGGACCTAGAAACCCCTTGCCTCCGGGTTATGACCCTAAAGAACTGGCTTCTTCTATAAATAGCTCTAATAAACCTGTTTTTATTGTAAGGGGAAACTGTGATGCGGAAGTTGAAGAAGTTATACTGAAAGTTCCTATTCTTTCTCCATATTTCTACTGCTATATAGATAATGTCAAAATATTACTCCTTCACGGGACAAATTATACTGAAGAAAAACTAGCAGAAATAGGGAGCAGATACCAGGCAGATGTAGTTATTTTCGGTCATATTCATACTCCCGTTGCAAAAATAGTTGATAATACCGTTCTTTTTAATCCCGGATCCCCTTCCCTCTCCTTTAACACCGAACCAACTATAGGTTTTTTAGATACCGATAATAAAAAGATAGAGATAATAACCCTGGATAAGGGAGAGCAGTTTACTGATTTATCCTTTTAAACTATTTAGAAGTCTTTGGAAGGTATCTAAATAATGGTAAGGTTCAAAGACTTCTTTATTGTTGAGGAATTATTAAATTTTAAGAAAAATAAACAAATATGATAATATATTCACAAGGATTTCTTATATTTTAGTAGAAATAATACATTAAGCTTAAAACAGCTTAAATGTTAAGATAATCGTAGATATTCCTTTACTCCTTATGTATATAAAATAGTTATTCATGAATAATATATTTATTTATAGGGATAAAATATATTTACCTATTTCAGGCATTAAAAAATATAAATTAAAAAGGAGGTGAATAAATGTCTGGTAGAGAAGAAGTTATTTTTTCCAGCGAAGAACCTCGCAGCGTTGAAGAAATTGGTGATTTTCTCATACAAATTGGAAATAAGTTAAAAGAGCAAGGTTTCTTTAACCTTACCCAGGGGGACAGGCAAATTGAAGTTCGCCCTGTAGGAGCTACAAAACTGGAGTTAAAATATGAAATCGAAGGCGGCACGAAGCACGAATTTGAAGTTGAGATAGAATGGAAGCCTGGTGCCGGTGGAGCAGGAAAAGTAGATATTACCTAATTGTAGGAGTAGAGTCCATATGATTAATAATCTTTTAAGTATACATCCTAAAATTAAAGAAGCACTTTTAAATAATAAACCTGTTGTTGCTTTAGAATCTTCCTTCATAGCCCATGGACTCCCTTATCCTACAAATTTAGAACTATGTTCTGATATGGTAAGCATAATTAAAAAACGTGGAGTACATCCTGCTGTTACTGCTATTATTAATGGAAAGATAAAAATAGGGTTGGATGATTCAGAGATTGAAGAATTAGCTAGCTCAGGGGAGAAAATTTTTAAGGCAAGTGCCAGTGATTTTGGAGTTCTTTTAGCTAAAGGGGCAAAAGGAGCAACTACGGTGGCTGGAACTATTTATGCAGCCCACATGGCAGGAATAAAAATAATCGTTACTGGTGGAATTGGTGGGGTTCACAGAGAAGGATACCGTACATTGGACATATCACAAGACCTCAACGTTTTAAGCAGCTTACCGGTAACGGTTGTCAGCGCAGGAGCGAAAGCCATTCTCGATATAAAATTAACCTTGGAATACATAGAAACTGCAGGAGTTGCTGTAATAGGATATAAAACAAATTATTTTCCCTCTTTTTATTCCTGCACCAGCCCTTACCTGTTAAACCACAGGGCTGAAAGTGCAGTTGAAATAGCTGAAATAATACAATGCTACTATCGTTTAAAATGGAAGCGGGGTTTATTAATAGCCAATCCCCTGCCTGATCACGATTCTCTTTCGGCAGAATATCTGAATAATGTAATTAACAAAGCTCTTGATAAGGCTAAAGAATTAAATATTTCAGGTAAATCTCTCACTCCATTTCTTTTAAATTATATTGTAAATATTTCTGAGGGTAAATGCCTTAAAGCCAATTTGTCACTTCTGAAAAATAATGCTGTTCTGGCAGCTGATATTAGCTATAGTTATCATGAATTGAAAAGTAAAAACAATTTTTAATTTCGTTAAAAGCGGACACTTTATCAGAGACCGCTTTTATTTTTGATTAATTATTTGATTAAATTATTGATCAAAAAATTTTAACGGGCATACTTAAACCTACTGATGGGAAAGTATTAATATCTGGTTATAATATGAATATAGACTCTTATTTAGCGGTATTTTTGTTCCGGTAAATGAAATGCCAGCCTGGGGGCAAATAATTGTACCCATTTCCCCTTTAACTTATACAACAGACCTTACCAAGTATGCTTTAGGAGAAATCACTTATAACCTCTGTTTAACTTTTTAATGCTTTTAATATTTACGGCCATATTTTTATTTATTGGTTTTAAACTACATGCTAAAACTATGCCTAAAAGATTACAAAATCTTTAACAAATCACCCTTCCTGGGGAGTATTAGGAAGGGTGATTTTAATAATATTTCCAATCTTGTTTCTTGCCTTTAATAATAATATTTGATACAATAGTATAAATAATGCAAACATTTGTTTTGCAAGTTATGTTTAGTTTTTAACTAAAGCTATTGGAGGAGGAAACTGCTGTGAAACTGAGTGAAAACGCCCGAATCATCCTGGAAAAGCGTTATTTAAAAAAATGTTCTGATGGGTCTATAGAAACCCCTGAAAGCATGCTAAGCCGGGTAGCCAGTAACATAGCCCTGGTAGATAAGAAGGTTTACGGCAAATCAGAAAAGGATACCCAAGAGATAGAAAAAAGGTTTTTTGAAACTATTGAAAAACTGGAGTTTATCCCTAATTCACCCACCTTGATGAACGCGGGAAGAGATCTCCAGCAGTTATCCGCCTGTTTTGTACTTCCTATTGATGACAGCATTGAGTCTATATTTGAAACACTGAAGCACATGGCTTTAATCCAAAAAACTGGAGGGGGCACCGGTTTTGCCTTTGACCGGCTAAGACCTGCCGGGGATTTTGTCCGCTCCACCAACAGAATATCTAGCGGTCCGATTTCCTTCCTAAAAGTATATGATTCCGGGACAGAAGCAATAAAACAAGGAGGCGTCAGACAGGGCGCCAATATGGGAACTCTCCGCTATGACCATCCTGATATTCTTGAATTTATAGCTTGTAAGGAAAGTAACCAGGATATAACTAACTTTAATATATCAGTTACTGTATCGGATGAATTCATGGAGAAGGCAGTGGAAAAAAATCCTGAGTCCAGCTTTTACTTGATTAATCCCAGAACTAATGAGCCCCACCTGGATGCTGAAACCGGTGGGCTAAAACAATTGGATGCCCGGGAAATGCTTAATATTATTGTAATAAGGGCCTGGAAAAATGGAGATCCCGGTCTTATCTTCATAGATCAAATGAATAAATACAATCCTACTCCTCATATGGGGAAATATGAAACTACTAACCCCTGCGCGGAACAACCTCTACTTCCCTATGAAGCCTGCTGCCTGGGTTCCATTAATTTAGGGCTTTTTGTAGATGATAATGGTGGTATTAACTGGAATAGATTACGGGAAGTGGTTCATACAGCCGTCCATTTTGAAGATAACGTTATCGATGCCACCAATTACGTTATTCCCCAAATAGAAAAGATGCATAAACATGGAAATAGAAAAATAGGCATTGGGGTAATGGGTTGGCACGACATGCTGGTTAAGCTAAGAATTCCTTATGATTCAGAAGAAGCCCTGGTTATAGCAGAACAAATAATGAAGTTTATTAATGGTGAAGCCAGGATAAAATCCGCTGAGCTTGCCCAGGAACGGGGGGCATTCCCAAATTTTCAGGGGAGCATATATGATACCGGGAAAAATGAGGATAAAATTCGCAATGCTACCCTGACTACTATTGCTCCTACAGGAACTATTTCTATAATTGCGGGGGCCAGCAGCAGCATTGAACCTTATTTCAGCATAGCTTTTATGCGCAAAAACGTACTGGATGGAGAAATTCTAACTGAAGTAAATCCGCTTTTTTGGCAGATAGCTAAAGAAAAAGGTTTTTACAGCCAGGAATTAATTGAACGGATTTCTAAAACTGGCACTGTGCAAAAGGATCCGGAGGTGCCTCCCCATTTACAGCGGTTGTTTAAAACAGCATTGGAAATTGATTTTACCTGGCATGTCAAGCACCAGGCAGCCTTCCAGAAACATACTGATAATGCAGTCAGCAAAACTATTAACATGAAAAATAATGTTTCCATTGATGATATGAAAAGTGCTTTTATTCTTGCTTGGAAAGCGGGATGTAAGGGAATTACTGTTTACAGGAATGGTTCTAAATCTGACCAGGTATTAAACACCGGCACCCTTATACAAGCAGAAGAGTGCGCAGGGTGTCAGCCCTACGGATTTAATTAATGCTAGGAAATTTGAATAAAATAAATAAATTTATAATTGGCCTTGCATTTTTACATTAAAAAATATATAAATAGTAGTTAGAATAATATTATACATTGATACAGGATATAAGATAGGAAATAATGAAAGGATGTTTACTTTGAATAATGGCATATACTACCTGACTGTTAAGATTAAATTCTCTGCTGCACATTTCCTTAGAGGTTACCAGGGAAAATGTTCAAACCTTCATGGGCATTCCTGGATAACAGAATGCACGGTTATGGGAGAAGAACTAAACCCTCTGGGAATGCTTATGGATTTTCACTATTTAGAAGATATAGTTGCTAAAGTCACTGATGAATTTGATCATCGTCTAATTAATGATCACCCATCCTTTACGGAAGATGGTTTGAATCCTACTGCGGAAAATCTGGCTTTTTATATTTATATAGAACTTGAAAAGGCGGTTAATAAATTAACGGAAGAAATTAAAGTCTGTAAAGTTACTGTTTGGGAGTCAGATGAGGCATGCGCAACTTATAGGGGGTAAAATTATGAAATGTATAGTACTTCTATCAGGAGGCCTTGATTCAGCGGTTTCTTTAGCCTGGGCTAAAAGAAACCGGTATCCAATACTTTGTTTGACCTTTCTTTACGGTCAAAAAGCTGCCCACAAAGAAAAGGAAGCAGCTACCATGCTGGCAGACCATTTTCAGATAGATATATCCGTAGTGGAAATAACGTTTTTGAAAGAAATAACAAAAACTGCCCTGGTTAATGATAACCTGGAAGTACCTAATGCTTCAGAGCTAGAGGATGAAAAAGAAGGAAGAGAAAGAGCCAAAAAAGTCTGGGTTCCTAACAGAAACGGAATATTTCTAAATATTGCTGCTGCATATGCAGAAAGTTTAGAAGCATACAATGTTATCGCTGGTTTTAATAAGGAGGAAGCATTAACTTTTCCTGATAACAGTCCGGAATTTATCCAGGCTGTTAATGGTTCCCTGGAGTTTTCAACGCTAAACAAGGTAAAAATTCTTTCTCCTACCCAAAATTTAAACAAGGAAGAAATAGTAACCCTGGGTCATAAGCTGGATTTACCCTTTGATTATATATGGTCCTGCTATTTAGGTGAAGAAAAGATGTGCGGAGAATGTGAAAGCTGTCAGCGTCTTTTAAGAGCTCTTAAAAATAATTAAAGAAATATCTATGGAGGTTAAAATTTGAATTATTATTATGTAAAAGAATCCTTAAAATATGTTGGATCTCAGCTTCATTCCCACTGGGCGTACAAGAACTATGGCCTGGTAGGAGATAGTATTGTAGCCTTTCAGGGTCCCTGCAATGTTCCTATCTCTGAAATGGTTGACCTGGAAGACGTTATGGATAAAGCAAATATCTTTAGCGAGAACATGCTCCATTTTATTGTTGAGCACTTTAACCTTCAGCTGGAAAAAACCATACTAAAACAGAGAATGCTAATTTGCATTATAAAGGAACGGGTTGAAGAAGAAAGGGGTAGTCAATTAATTAGGCGAGGTGATGACCTTTATCTGGCAGAAAATAAGCTTACAGTCTCTATCGCTACCCTTTCCCCCGTTTCAAGTTTAATTCATATTGGTATTAATATAAGCAGTCGAAATATTCCTGTGCCTGCAGTAGGCCTTGAGGATTTAGGGATTGACCCATGTTCTCTGGGTCACGCTGTTATGAAAGCCTATATCCAGGAGCTGGAGGATATAAAGAAATCCCGGGCCAAGGTAAGGGGTGTATTGTAAATGGGTGTAAATGTAACAGAAATTTTTTCTTCAATTCAGGGAGAAGGATTGTTTGTAGGATGCCGCCAGGTCTTCCTGCGTTTTTTTAATTGTAATTTAAATTGTTTTTATTGTGATACCAGAATAGAGGAGCCTCCATCCTCCTGCTGTATAGAAAAAGAACCCGGGACAGGTGAATTTGACTATCAGCAAAACCCTTTGGAAATAAGGGAATTAATAAATATCCTGAAAAATTTTTCATTGAAAACTCATCATTCTCTAAGCTTAACAGGAGGGGAGCCCCTTCTTCAGGTAAATTTTTTAAAAGAATTTCTACCTGAATTAAAAAAAAATACGGAAATTAAAATATTTCTGGAAACAAACGGTACACTGGTTGAGGAACTGGGCGAGATTTTGCCTTTCCTGGATATTTTAGCGGTGGACTTTAAGCTTCCCAGTTCTCTGGGGGGTAAAAGCTACCTGGAGACACACCGTTCATTTTTACAAAAATCCCTGGGGAAAAAAGCTTTTATTAAAATAATCATCACTCATCTGACTCAGGAAGAAGAATTAAAAGATTGCCTGCTGATTATTAAAGATGTGTCTCCCTTAATTCCGGTTGTATTTCAACCTGTTACTCCTGTAAAGGATAAAAATACAGCAGTTTCACCTAAAAGGATTATTGACCTTCAAATGAAGGCATTAGGAATTTTACCTGAAGTGCGAGTTATACCGCAGGTGCATAAAATCCTGGGATATCTCTAAGTAAAATCAAAACTAAAATCGGAGGTTACATAAATGTCATACCGTATTGCCGTAGACACAGGGGGTACATTTACAGATATTGCTCTTATAGAAGAGGAAAGAGGAAGTATAGAAGTAGCAAAAGTTTCTTCTCGTCCCGATAATCCTTCCCTTGCTGTAATGGCGGGAATAATGAAAATTATTAACCAAAAAGATATATCTCCAGATTCTGTTTCTTATCTTCTTCATGGAACAACAGTAGCAACAAATGCACTGCTAGAGCTTAAAGGAGCAAAAACTGCCCTTATTACCACCAAGGGATTCAGGGACGTTTTAGAAATAGGAAGGCAGACCAGGCCTGCTCTTTATGATTTTTTCCAGAGAAAACCAACTCCTGTTGTGCCCAGGGAGAATCGTTTTGAAATACCGGAAAGAATATTATATAATGGCAAAGTAAAAGAAAGCCTCCAAGTAAGTCATTTAAAATATATAATACAGGAGCTAAAAGAAAAACAGGTGGAATCTGTAGCTATCTGTTTTATTCATTCCTATCGTAACCCCCATCACGAACAAACAGTGAAAGATTTGCTAAAAAAAGAAATGCCTCAGCTTTTCATCAGCTGTTCCTCCGATGTTCTCCCTGAGTTTAGAGAGTACGAAAGAATGAGTACTGTATGTATTAATGCCTACGTAATGCCGGCGATTAAAAGATATCTTGAAGATTTGGAAAGATCCCTTAAGTGCAAAAAGATAAAGTCACCCCTGTACATAATGCAATCTAATGGCGGCATTATAACCTCCGGAGTAGCCCGGGAACAAAGTGCCAGGACTGTTTTATCCGGTCCAGCAGGAGGCGTAATTGCAGGGCTATTTTTGGCTAAGAACCTGGGGAAAAGAAATTTAATAACTATGGATATGGGGGGGACCAGCCTTGATATTTCCCTTATTTATCAGGGGACTCCCCGCTATACTACGGAAAGCAACATAGGAGGTTATCCTCTAAAACTCCCCGTAATTGAAATACATACCATAGGAGCCGGGGGAGGAAGTATTTCCCGGTTGGATCAAGGGGGAGCCCTTAAAGTAGGTCCGGAAAGTGCAGGGGCCAGCCCGGGACCGGTTTGTTATGGTAAAGGTGGGTTGGAGCCAACTGTGACGGATGCTAACCTGGTTCTGGGAAGAATCAATCCTGAATATTTGTTGGAGGGAGAAATGGAGGGATGCCTGAATAAGGCACAAAATTCCATTAACGAAAAATTAGCCGTGCCCCTGAATACTACATTGGAACAGGCCGCGGAAGGTATTGTTAAAGTGGTTAATGCTAACATGGTCAGGGGTATAAGGGTTGTTTCCGTAGAAAAAGGTTATGACCCCAGGGAATTTTCCCTGGTAGCTTTTGGAGGTGCAGGTCCTCTGCATGCTGCGGAGTTAGCCCGGGAACTGGGAATAGTGGAAATAATTGTACCGCCAAACCCGGGAATAAATTCGGCACTGGGTATGTTAGCTGCAGATGTGCGTCGGGACTATGTCCTGACTCGAATTATGAAAGAGGAAAGGCTTGATGAATCTAAGCTAGAAGAGTTATTTGAAAGTATGAAAATAGAAGCATTGGATGAATTGAAAAAAGAAGGCTTTAAACAAGATACAATATCCTTTATCCGCAGTGTAGATATACGGTACCCCCGGCAGGCTTATGAAATAAATGTTACTTTGGCTGATGGTAAACTCCAGAAAAAAGATTTAAAGGAAATGGTAAATAAATTTCATTACCTTCACCAGCAAACATATGGTTACAGTAGAGATGGCGAAAAAACCCAAATGGTCAATTTGAGATTGGCAGCAATTGGTGAAATGCAGCCCCTTATGATAAGAGAAGAAGAAAGAACTAAAGAAGCTGACCCTTCCAGAGCTCTTTTATCTTACCGTAATATTTATTTTTCAGGTAAACACATTAAAACTCCTGTCTATAAACGCCATAAGCTGGAAGCAGGCAATAAAATTGATGGACCTGCTGTTATCCAACAACTGGATTCAACTACCGTCCTTTTTCCTGGACAAATAGCCTCTGTTGATTCTTACAACAACCTGATAATTAGAGAAAAGGAGGAAAAAGCTTGTGATTGATGCTGTGACTCTTGAAGTAATGCGCAATGCTTTGCAATCCATAGCTGAAGAAATGGGTGCAACCCTTATTCGTACTGCTCTTTCTCCAAATATTAAAGACAGGAAAGACTGTTCTACAGCAATATATACCAGGGATGGCCAGCTGGTGGCCCAGGCCGAACATATACCTCTTCACCTGGGACTTATGCAGTCAGTAGTTAAAGAAGTTCTAAAAGCTTACCCCAGGGAAAACTTGTTACCGGGTGATGCTTTGATTATAAATGACCCTTATATAAGCGGATCACACCTGCCGGATATTTGTATATTCTTACCTGTTTTTTACCAGAGGGAAATAGTAGCCATAATGGCTAACCTGGCCCACCATGTGGATGTAGGAGGAATGACCCCGGGAAGTACTCCCGCTAATTCAACTTCTATCTTTCAGGAAGGGATAAGAATACCCCCGGTTAAAATAATGAAAAAAGGACAGTTGGACGAGGAAATAATGGCACTTTTATCCCGCAATGTGAGAACTTCCTTTGAGTTCAACGGAGATATCAGGGCCCAAATTGCCTCCAATGCAGTAGGTATGAAGCGGTTTAATGAATTAATAGACAAACACGGCAAAGAAAAGGTTTTAGTATATCTTGAAGAGCTGATCTCTTATTCTGAAAGATCTTTAAGTAGTGAAATAAAAAAGATACCCCAGGGTAGCTGGCAATATACGGATTACCTGGAGGGTGACGGGATCATTGAAAAGCCTTATGCCATAAAAGCAAGGGTTACCGTAAATGAAGATACCATAACTGTAGATTTTACCGGCACAGATAAACAGACCAGGGGGCCCTTTAACTCAACTCGGGCTGTTACCCTGGCCTGCGTTTACTATGTTGTAAAGTCTGTTTTGAATCCAGAGATTCCATCTAATGAAGGAATCTCCAAATCATTAAAGATAATAACTCCTGAAGGAACTATTGTTAACCCGGATTTTCCGGCACCTGTTTCTAATGCCAATCTTAATACGGCACAGAGAATCGCAGATGTTATACTAGGAGCTTTCTCAAATATTCTACCGGAGAAAGTAACAGCTGCCAGTGCTGGTACTATGGGCCTTTTTACTATAGGAGGCCTGGATGATAGATCTAGAGAATTCTATTCTTATGTAGAAACCTATGGAGGTGGTCAGGGAGCAAACCCCTTATCAGATGGGTTGGACGGTGTTCACACAAACATGACCAATACCCGTAACACACCAACGGAAGTTATAGAAATTTCCTACCCACTGCTGGTAAACAGGTACTGCCTGAGGCCTGATACAGAAGGCCCAGGGAAATTTAGAGGTGGAATGGGCTTATGCAGGGAAATTACAATTTTGAGCCACAGTGCTGAAGTTACCCTTAGTTCAGAAAGAGCAAAAATCAAGCCCTGGGGACTAAAAGGTGGTAAACCGGGGGCCAATTCTCTAAACATTTTTAAATACAGTGATGGCAGCCAAGAGGTACAACCTTCAAAAATAACAACGGAGGTGGCTTGGGGAACCACCATAATATACAATACTCCTGGAGGAGGAGGTTACGGTTCTCCCTTTGAAAGAGACCCTGCCTTAGTAGTGAGAGATGTCAAGGGGGAATTAATATCTCTAGAAAGGGCTGAGAGAGAATACGGAGTTGCTATTGATCCGTCTACCCTAAAAGTAGACTATAAAAAAACCGGAGAAATAAGAAAGAAATAAAAACGCTAATTTAGTATTGTCATTAATTAAATATAATAAAAAAGAACCAGGCTATCATTGCAATTTCCATAATTATCTTTATAACGGTTCCTCCAAAAAAACCTAAAAGGGTACCGAATCCTGTAATAAAAGCATTTTCCAGGGGGCGACCGGAAATAAGTTCAACTAAAACTGCCCCCAAAAAGGGACCAATAATTATTCCCAGGGGTCCAAGTATTATTAAGCCTACTACAAGGCCCACCACAGCTCCGAAAATTGAATATTTTGAGCCTCCATATCTTTTTGTACCTATAGCTACGGATATATAGTCAATTAAAAATAATACCCCAACAGCTAAAGCCTGGGCCAGGTAAAACCCTAATGTTAAATTTTCAAATCCGACAAAAAGACCGTATATAAACATTCCTGCCCATATTATTAGAGGTCCCGGTAGAGCAGGAAGGAAAGTTCCCAACAACCCTACTATAAAAAATATAACTGTTATAACCAGACCTAAAATATGCATATTCATCTCACTCCTAACGATATTTATATTATATCTATTATAATCTTAATGAATAATTACAAGGAAGGAAGTTTTAGAAAATAATAAAAATAATATATAATAATTGATTAATGATTATTAATTCAAAAAATAACTATAAAGAGGTGTAAAATTATTTATGTCTAAGAAACCTTATCGTATGGTAACAGGGATAGGAAGTTTTCCCTTTAAAAAAGAAGATGATGCTTTAGAATTAATATTTAAGTATCTTCCGCTGATTCCACACTGGCCCCAGCTTCCTGCCGTAAGTACTTCAGAAAGCTTTGTTGAACAATATCTTTATCCCCTGATAAAAGTTGAAGCTATTAAAATGAGAAAAAAGGGAAGCCCCTTTTTTGACAGTGAAGATCCTGAATTTTTAAACAAGTTAACTGATTTTTATAATCTTTACTTAAGGGCTAAGGATAAAGAAGAGGAAGCTCTAAGCAACTTTACCATGCCCCATCATTCTGCTTCAGGTTTTTACGCTTTTATTAATAGACTAAAAAATAAAGGTACAGGTAGGGCAGTGTTCCTAAAGGGACAAATCAGTGGACCTGTTACTTTAGGTTTATGGCTCACTGATGGTAAACGTCAGCCAGCATTCTATCAGGAACAGTTCAGGGATATCTTGGTAAAAACATTACAGCTACAGCTGGAATGGCAGATAAAAGAGCTTAAGCAGTTTGGCCTGCCTACCATTATATTTATTGACGAACCCAGCCTGTGCCTGTTTGGTCAGGCCCCGTATGTAGGTCTTTCCCGGGATGAAATTAAGGAAAGCCTGGCAATGCTGATAGAAACAATTCATCTTCAAGGAGCCATGGCAGGTGTTCACGCCTGCTCCGGCATTGACTGGGCTATTTTAACAGAACTGGAAGTAGATATTATAAATTTTGATGCTTTTAATTATTTTGAGTCTCTTCTTGTATATAATGACTCTTTAATTGAATTTTACAAAAAGGGGGGTATCATAGCCTGGGGTATTGTTCCTACTGATGATCAGAGCCTGGAAGAAAGCAGAGATAATATAATCAAGCGCCTTGATAAATATTTTAACAACCTGATTAAAAAGGGATTTTCAGAAGATCTAATTAAAAAGCAGCTTATGATAACACCAAGCTGCGGGTCAGGCACACTTTCCAAAGAACTGACGGAGAAAATACATTGTTTAACATGGGAGTTACAATCTTATCTTGATAATGGCAATCTATAAAAATATTTAATTATGCCAGATTTTTTCTAAAAATTTTTTGAATCCACTGCTCTTTTCCAATTTCATTCCTAAAATAACGCCCACAACCAGAGAAAAAATAATAAAAAGAGTTTTCCAGAATCCGTACCAGATAAATAAAAGACCTATTAATAAACCAATCAAAGCTCCCAGTATTTTGCCCCAGTTATCCAGTATTAATTTTTTCAACATACTACTGTCCATCAGGCTCACGCCCCTTTTCTTTAGATGCTCTTTCCTTAGATGTGGGGGGAGAACCCTCAGAAACCACATTTTCTATATAGACTTTAATTTCGTTTACCGTTATTCCTCCCATTTCTTCTACATAATTATTAACAGTTTCTTGTATCTTGTTACTAATTGCAGGAATCTGGTAATCAGAAGCTATGATTATCTTTAATAAAATATCAACCTGATCATCTTTAGTTTTTATTTTAGGATGTACTTCCCTTAACCCTTCAATCTTTTTAACCGATTTTAAAATCATGCTTTCTAAAGCCATGAAGGATATCATAAACTGTCCGTGGGCTGTATGTTGAGTAATTATTTTTAAAGGTTCCTTTTTTTTAATACTTACTGATAATAACCACAAGCTAAAGATAGCAATAACCAGAGCTGCGGCGGCTACCTGCCAGCTGCCGTATATAACGGACAGAAAATGTTCAACTTCTTCAAAGGGAAGAAGGGAAAAAGAAAAAATAATAAATAAAGCTGCTATTAACAACAATATTAAAGCTGCAAATACATAGACAGCTCTTTGTCTAAGTTGCATAGTAAAACCTCCTGTGTTTAAAACCAGCCCCCTGATTTTATTTCAGGGGGCTTTTAAAACTTGATAAAATATCAGCTAGCTATCAAGAGCTAACATTTTCTCCTTCTTCCACCTGTTCTTCTTCTACCTGTTCTTCTCCAAAGATAACACCCTGAATATGAATATTTACATATTTAACATTTAAGCCAGTCATAGTTTCAACTGAATCCTTTACTTTATTCTGCACTTCTTTAGAAACTTCATGTATTCTAACACCGTAATCCATTACCATGTATAAATCAATGAAAGTCTCATTCTCTTCAATTTTAACTTTTACACCCTTAGAAAGGTTTTTTTTGCCAAGCAATTCTGTTATGCCCCCGGCTATTCCACCACTCATTCCAGCTACACCTTCTACTTCTGTAGCAGCAAGGCCGGCAATAATTGCTACAACCTCATCTGCTATGCGAACAGAGCCATATTCGCTTATTTCGTTAGTTTTATACTCTGTCATTATTTACACCTCCTAAATATTATTTTAGTTCTTCTTATTCAATAATACCAAATTTTACCCTTAATTTCAAATGTTAATATTTATTTTACTCCTAACAAGTTTTAATTATTACAGAATTTTAACAGTACCATTTATTTTCCTGCCATAAAGGTATATAATATTTGTTAGACTAATTATTGTTAGGAGTTTAATTTGATTGATAAAAAAGTCTTTATTGTTATCATCTGGTTTCTCATACTACTTATAACTATAGGCACGCTAGGTTATATAATTATAAAAAGTTGTTAATTGTAGGTTTAAACCCTTTAAAGAAGGGAGGGTAAAAACGGGTAAGGTTTAGTTCTTAAAAAGCTGTATAATTATTAAAGAAAAGGGAGAATGCAAATGAAAAAAATTTTAGTTCCTATTGATGGTTCCTATAACTCTCTTGAAGCTCTTAAGTGTGCCAAGGATATGGCTGAAAAATTTGGTTCTAAAATTATAATAGTAAATGCTCAAAAAGTTTCAAATGAAGCAATAGCTACATCAGAATCTTTAGATGTTGACCAGGAAGTTCTTAAGGAAAATGCAAAGAAAATTATTAATAAAGCTATGGAGGTTATAAAAGGCTCTTCAGTAAACGTTAAAACGGAAACTGTAATAGGTGACCCTGCTGAACAAATATTATATTTAATAGACAAAGAAGGTGCAGATATGGTAGTCATGGGTAGTCACGGTTTATCCGGAATAAGAAGATTTTTAATCGGAAGCGTTTCCAATAAAGTTCTTCAACATTCACCAAAACCTGTTATGATAATTAAGTAAAACATTGCTTAATGATACCCTTAAGTTCTTCTATATGAACTTAAGGGTATATTATTGTTAATTATATACTAAGCTATTATAATTTAGTAGTTATTAATATGTTATAATAATGGTTAAGTTTTATAGAAATAGCAAGGGGTAATAAAATTGAATGAATTAAAACATATATATATGTTATCCAATGAGATAGGTTCCAGAGGTTCTACAAAATCAAATGAAGAACTGGCAGCCCAGTATATAATAGACGAAATGGAAAAAGCCGGTCTAGATGTAGAAATGCAGAATTTTTCTTCAGTAAAGTCTTTTTCCTGGACTTATGGTTTTGTTTATTTATCTTTTGTACTGGCTTTTTTTATTTTCTTAACCAGTCCCTTATTGGCCTTTATAATTTGTATTTTTAGTTTAATAACATTTAACAATGAAATTAATACTAAAGAAACCATAAGTAAGTTTATGCCCAAGG
>PWHX01000110.1 GCA_003555415.1 Syntrophomonadaceae bacterium
ATTTTAACTGTCAAGAAAGTAAATACAAAGTAATTTTAATGATCCTAAACCAGCTTTTATGATTATATGTATAGTTATATTTATTTATAGATGTAAAAAGCGCCCTTTTCGGGCACTTTTTACAGGTGACAAAAATGCAAGTAATAATAAATATTCTTTTAAGATTGATTACATCTTTCTTTTTCTTTATATGTCTTTTCTTTACTCACAGAAGATTTATGTCCTTTATAAATATACACTCTTGCAACTAATATTAATGCTGCAAATAAAACCAAAACCAAAACTTGCATCCATAATATCCCCCTTTTAAATTTGGTGCTTCTTTATCTATTAATAATTTTACCATAAATAATATAGATTGGTCAAGAACAAGACAACGCCTGGGAAAACAGATACTGCCTATTTATCCAGGATAGTTAACCCATACTCGCCTTTTTTAACTCTTCTAACCGGGATTTAACTACTTCCAATTTTTCTTCATATTCTTCCAGTTTAACCTTTTCCTGCTCCACCACTTCCAAAGGCGCTTTATCAATAAAGCCCTGATTAGAGAGCTTGCCGGAGGAGCGGGCCACTTCTTTTTCCAGGTTTTTGCATTCTTTCTCCAGGCGAACAATTTCTTTTTGGAAATCTACCAGACCAAAGAGGGGTAAGTATATTTCAACTCCCCGGGCTATAGAGGTTAAGGCCTGCTCCGGCTTTTCCCTTAGTTCGGAATCAATTATCAGTTCTTCTACGGAGGCCAGGTTATTTATATAGTTTTTCCCCTGTAATAATATTCGGGTTGCTGCTGCTTCCGTAGGCTTTAATACTATCCTGCAGTACTGTCCGGGATGAAGGTTTATTTCACTTCTCAGGTTTCGAATTGCTTTAATAATCTCCATTAACAGGGACATTTCCTTTTCTTCCTCCAGGAAGTCAAATTCTTTGCTCTCTTCAGGCCAGGATGATGTAATTAAAGCTTCCCCTTCATGGGGCAGGTGCTGCCATATTTCTTCGGTCAAAAAGGGCATAAAGGGATGTAAAAGCCGCATTACTCCATCTAAAACATGGCAGAGAACGGACTTAGCCCTCTTAACATTTTGTTCATCTTCCTGGTAAAGGTCCAGCTTGCTCAGTTCTATATACCAATCACAGAAATCTCCCCAAATAAAATCATATAAAACCCTGGCCGCATCCCCTAAAGCATATTGGTCCATAAGCCTGGTGGTTTCTTTAACCGTTTGGTTGTAACGATATAGTATCCATCGGTCGGCCAGGTTCAACTGGCCACTAAGGTCAATATCATCCGCTTTAAAATCACCCAGATTCATCAAAACAAAGCGGGAAGCGTTCCATATCTTATTGGCAAAGTTACGGCTGGCCTCCACGTTTTCCTGACGCCACCTCTGATCATTACCCGGTGCCTGGCCGGTAATTAAAGTAAACCGAAGTGTATCGGCACCGTAATGATCTATAACCTCCAGGGGGTCTACCCCGTTACCTAAAGACTTGCTCATCTTTCTGCCCTGGGCATCCCTTACCAGCCCGTGGATATAAACATCTTTGAAAGGAACTTCCTGCATAAATTCTAAGGACATAAATATCATGCGGGCAACCCAGAAATAAATAATATCGTAACCCGTCACCAGCACATCCGTAGGGAAGAAGTGTTTCAGGTCAAAGGTTTCTTCCGGCCAGCCCAGAGTTGAAAAAGGCCACAAAGCCGAACTAAACCATGTATCCAGCACATCCGGATCCTGCTGCAGGCCCTTGGACCCACAACCGGGGCATTCTTTTGGATCGGTCCGGGAAACTATTACCTCCCCGCAGGAACAATCCCAGGCGGGTATCCGGTGCCCCCACCAGATTTGCCTGGATATGCACCAGTCCCTGATATTCTCCACCCAGTTTAAGTATATTTTGGTAAATCGTGATGGAACAAACCTGGTCCTTTCATCTTTAACTTCTTTAATAGCAGGCCCGGCCAGGGGCTTCATCTTTACGAACCACTGCTTGGAAAGCAGAGGTTCGATAATAGAACTACAGCGCTGGCAGTGACCTATGGCATGATCGTGCCCTTCAACTTCAACTATTAGACCCTGTTCTTGCAAGTCCTGAAGCACCTTTTCCCGGCAATTAAACCTGTCCATGCCTGCGTACTTCCCTGCTTCAACCGTCATATCTCCCTTATTACCAATTATCACAACCTGTTCTAAATTATGTCTGCGGCCGATTTCAAAATCATTGGGATCATGAGCAGGGGTAACTTTAACTGCCCCGCTTCCAAACTCCGGGTCAACAAAGCTATCAGCAATAACAGGTATCTCCCGGTTTATCAAGGGCAAAATTACTGTCCTTCCTACCAGGTCTTTATATCTTTCATCTTCGGGGTGAACGGCTACCGCCGTATCCCCCAGCATGGTTTCGGGCCTGGTGGTAGCTACTACAATATAACCTTCCCCCTCTGCAAAGGGGTACTTCATATGAGTAAGGGTCCCTTCTTCATCTTCATGTTCCACCTCAATATCAGAAAGGGCTGTATGGCAACGGGTGCACCAGTTTATAATATAGTTCCCCCGATAAATAAATCCTTTCTCGTAGAGGCTTACGAAAACTTCCTTTACGGCCCTGGAGCAACCCTCGTCCATGGTGAATCTCTCTCTGGACCAGTCGCAGGACACTCCTAGTTTTTGCAGCTGGTTTACTATTCTCTGGTGATATTCTTCCTTCCAGTCCCAGACCTTTTCCAGGAACTTTTCTCTGCCTAATTCATAACGGTTAACTCCTTCTTCTGCCAGGTGCTCCTCCACTTTTATCTGGGTAGCTATACCCGCATGGTCAGTTCCCGGAAGCCAGAGGGTATCATAGCCCTGCATGCGCTTCCAACGTATTAAAATATCCTGTAGGGTATTATCCAGTGCATGTCCCATATGAAGAGTACCTGTAACATTAGGAGGGGGTATGACTATGGTAAAGGTCTCCTTTTTAGGGTCACCTTTGGCACCAAAATAACCCCCCTTTAGCCAGAAATCATAACATCTATTTTCTACTTTTTGCGGTTCATAAACTTTAGGTATATTGGTATCCATTTTATCTCCTCTACTCTACCTATTATGGCATTTATAGCTATAATTTTACACTTAATATTATACTCTCAAAACAGTCGCTGTCAAGTTAAAATCCAGATGTGTACTGCCTGTTCAGCAACATCTTATTCCCTTATTATGTCCCTTTTATTACCTTTTATCAAAAAAGATTAGCAAGGGTTTCCTTGCCAATCTTTTAATAGGTTATTTTAAGGATTCATTTAATTGCTTCCAGATTTCTTTTTTCCCCTCTTTGGTTTTTGCTGAGAAAGGGACAACCATATCTCCGGGTTCTATTTCCATTATTTCTTCTATCTTTTTTATGCTCTGTATAGCTTTGCCCCGGGATAGTTTATCTTTTTTTGTAACTGCAATCACAGTATGAATCTGGTGAAATTTAAGCCAGTCATACATGAGTAAATCATCTTCAGTAGGTTCGTGCCGGATATCTAAAAGTAAAACTACTAACTTAAGCTGGGAACGATCCATAAGGTAACTTTCAATAAGCTGCCCCCACTTTTTTTTAAGGTCCTTTGAAACCTTGGCAAAACCATATCCGGGCAAGTCTACCAGATGAAATCCCTCGTTTATAATATAAAAATCTATAGTTTTAGTTTTGCCAGGTTGACCGCTAATGGGCGCAAGTTTTTTCCTGCCAATGAGAGCATTAATCAATGAAGACTTTCCAACATTTGAACGGCCGGCAAAGGCAACCTCAGGCAGTTCTCTGGAAGGGAACTGCCCCTGGTCAAATGCTTTCTTAACGAACTCTACTGATTTTACCTGCATGTCTGGAATTTTCTCCTTCTTTTTCAACAAAAACATTATTTAACACTTCATCCATGTGTTCTACCATGATAAAGTTTATCCTACGCCGTACATTCCCGGGAATCTCTGAAATATCCTTATTATTATCTGCGGGGATAATAATATTCTTGATGCCTGCCCGGTGAGCCGCCAGGACCTTTTCTTTAACTCCTCCTACAGGCAAAACCCTGCCCCGTAGAGTTATCTCCCCGGTCATGGCTACATCCTTTCTAACCAGCCGATTGCTTAATGCTGAAATTAAAGATACAGCCATGGTTATCCCGGCAGAAGGTCCATCTTTAGGAATAGCGCCCTCTGGGATGTGAACATGAATATCCGTGTTTTCATTAAAATCTTCAGGAATGTTCAACGCTCTGGCCCGGGAACGAATATAGCTAAGACCCGCCTGGGCAGACTCCTGCATTACATCCCCCAGCTTACCCGTAAGGATTAATTTGCCCTTGCCCTTCATTAATGTTACTTCAATGCTTAGTATGTCACCGCCGGTTTCAGTCCAGGCCACTCCTGTAGCAACTCCTACTTCATCCTGTTTTTCCGCAGCACCATACCTGTAACGGGGAACACCCAAGAACTTATGCAGATTCTGAACATTTACCCCAACTTTCTTACCGGAATCCTGCACTATTTCCTTGGCTGTCTTACGACAAATACTGCCTATACTTCTTTCCAGGTTTCTTACTCCTGCTTCCCTGGTGTATTCCCTGATAATTTTTCTTAAAGTGTTTTCTGAAATAATCAAGTTTTCTTCGGTTACACCGTTTTCCAAAAGCTGCTTGGGAGCCAAGTGCCTCTCTGCTATTTTTACCTTTTCTTCTTCAGTATATCCGGATATATAAATAGTCTCCATTCTATCCAGAAGCGGCTTGGGAATAGTATGGTATGCATTAGCCGTGGTAATAAAAAGAACATTGGACAAATCAAAGGGAACTTCAATATAGTGATCGCTGAATTTATTATTCTGTTCCGGGTCTAAAACTTCCAGCAGAGCTGCCGACGGATCCCCCCTAAAGTCGGTAGCCATTTTATCTATTTCATCCATGAGGAAAACCGGGTTTTTTGACCCTGCCTCCTTCATAGCCTGTATTATCCTGCCCGGCATAGCACCCACATAAGTCCTGCGGTGTCCCCTAATTTCGGCTTCGTCCCGAACTCCGCCCAAGGATATCCTGACAAATTCCCTTTCCAGTGCCCTGGCAACTGATTTAGCCAGAGAGGTCTTACCCACTCCAGGCGGTCCAACCAGGCAAAGAATGGGTCCTTTGAGCTTTTCAGCCAGCTGCCTCACTGCTAAAAACTCAATAATTCTTTCTTTAACCTTTTTAAGCCCGTAGTGGTCCTCATCAAGAATTACTTCAGCTTTTTTAATGTCTAACCTATCATCGGTTTCTTTATCCCAGGGCAGGGACAAAATCCAATCAAGGTAGTTTCTTATAACCACACCTTCAGCTGCTGCCGGAGGCATTTTCTCCATCCTGTCAACTTCTTTAAGAGCTTTTTCTTCCACTTCTTCAGGAAGCTCTATAGAATCAATTTTTTCTCTATATTCGTCTGCCTCAGCCGTCCGTTCATCTTTTTCCCCAAGTTCTTGTTGGATGGCTTTCATCTGCTCCCTTAAATAATACTCTTTTTGAGTCTTTTCCATTTGCTTGCGAACCCTGGCATTAATTTTTTTCTCCAGTTCTAATATTTCCATTTCATTGTTTAAAATTTCACTTAACTTCTCCAGCCGTTCCTTAGGTTTAGTGGCTTCAAGAATTTCCTGCTTTTGCGGCATCTTGAGAGTCAAATGGGAGGAAACCACATCAGATAACCTTCCAGGCTCTTCAATGGAAGAAACGTTAACCAGTGTTTCAGAAGGAACTTTTTTCCCCAATTTAATATACTGCTCAAACTGGTATAGCACACTGCGCATTAAAGCTTCTACCTCTGAATTTTTGCTTTCATCTTCCTCTATTTCATCTACTTCAACCTTAAAATAAGGTTCTAACGAATCAAAATCCTTTATGCTGGCCCGGGTCATACCTTCAACCAAAACTCTGATAGTGCCCCCGGGAAGCTTAAGGAGCTGCTTAACGTGTGCAATAGTCCCCAAGGTGTATATATCATCGGGAGTTGGCTCTTCCACATTTGCATCCTTTTGGGCCACCAGTAGAATCTTGTTGTCTTCCACCATTGCCTGCTCCAAGGCACTTATTGAACGTTCTCGACCTACATCCAGGTGTAGCACCATGTTGGGAAACACCAGGATGCCCCTCAACGGCAGCAATGGTAGTATTTGTTTTTCTTCATCCATTTCTCCTTCACCCCCTGTAGTTTGTTTTAGTATATCATATAATATATATTTATTTAAATACTTTCCTTGAATACTCTACTTAAAAACTTATACGTCTTTATTAAAATTATATTCTCTTAATCTTTGTTTTTTCCTTTTTTTTTGAACTTTCCTTTTTATAGAATCGAATTAAAAAAACAGCCCCTAAGTGCAATTTTGACACTTAGGGGCTGCCTTAAAAATAACTGATCAGATTAAATTTAGCCGGCCGTTTGAAACTGTAGTTTCTTTTCATTACTTTTTTCTAAAGCCTGATCTAAAACCTCTTCTAATTCTTTTACAGCTACAATTTCTATCCCTTCGTAGCCGGTAAATAAATTCTGCCAATTTTCTTCAGGTATTATTATTTTAGTCACTCCAGCCTGCTTAGCTGCCTGAATTTTAGTTGAAACTCCTCCTACAGGTTTTACCAAACCCCGGATGGAAACCTCCCCGGTCATAGCCACCGTATTTTTTACAGGAATCCCCTTTATACAAGAGTAAATGGCTGTAGCAATGGCAACTCCTGCTGAAGGACCATCTATAGGAACGCCTCCAGGAAAATTAATATGGATATCATAATCCCTGGGGTCAACCTCAAGATATTTCCGTAGTATGGTTAGTACGTTTTCGACAGATCCTTTTACCATGCCCTTACGGCGAATAACTCTTTGGGAATTGCCCATCTCTTCTTCCTCCACAACTCCCGTTATGTTTATTTTACCTTGACCTGTCAAGGAAGGTATGGTAGCCACTTCAATTTCAATTATAGTACCCATACTGGGCCCGTATACTGCCAGTCCGTTAACAAAACCTATCTGTGATTCAGAAGATATTTTTTTCTCCGGACGGGGAGAAATATGACTGCTGTTTAACACCCATTCAATATGTTCCGGGGTTATAAAATTGAGTTCCTCCCCCAGAGCAATGCCTGCAGCAATCTGGACAATATTTACAGCCTCTCTTCCGTTTTGGGCATAATGGCTTATAATATCTACTGCGCCATCTTTTAGGTCAAACTCCATCTTTTCTGCTGCGTTATTGGCAATTATTTTTATTTCATCTGGAAGCAAACCCCGAAAGAAAATTTCTATACACCTGGAGCGAAGGGCAGGAGGAATATGCTCCGGAGTCCTGGTAGTAGCCCCTACCAAACGAAAATCTGCCGGCAGCCCATTTTGGAATATTTCATGAATATGACTGGGAACATTGGGATCTTCAGAACTATAATAAGCGCTTTCCAGGTATACCTTTCTATCTTCCAATACCTTTAGAAGCTTATTCATCTGCATGGAATGTAGCTCAGCAATTTCATCTATAAACAAAATGCCACCGTGTGCCTTGGTTACAGCACCCGGTTTGGGCTGGGGTATCCCTGCTGCTCCCATAGGACCAGCTCCCTGGTAGATAGGGTCGTGCACAGAGCCAATAAGGGGGTCAGCAATACCTCTTTCGTCAAAACGAGCTATGGTAGCATCCAGTTCAATAAACTTTGAAAAACTGTTAAAAGGAGAGCTATTATTGGCCTTGGCTTCTTCCAGTACAACCCGGGCAGCAGCAGTTTTTCCCACTCCCGGAGGCCCATATATTATTATGTGCTGTGGGTTAGGACCACAGAGGGCTGCCTTTAAAGCCTTTAAGCCGTCTTCCTGTCCAATGATTTCTATAAAGTTTGCCGGTCTTGTTTTTTCCGACAAAGGTTCACTTAGTGAAATTTCTTTCATGTAATTTAACTTATCCATTTCCTTTTTGGACTCTCTAACTACAGCACCTTTGTTATTCTGTTGAGACCGCAGCAAGTTCCAAAAATATAAACCAATAACTATAGCAAAGAATACTTGAATCATACCTATAATCCCAGTGATTCCGGCTGTGTTGTTGAACACGGTTATCCTCCTTCCCGTTATTACGAGAATATTTGAACAACCTTTATTATTCCCCTGACATGATTATAATATCCAAAAAAGAACACCGTTCCTGATATGGAACGATGTTCTATAAAAGCTAAAACAACATATGCTTTTACGTTATATAAAAAGGATTTCTTTTTATGCCGACTCTTCTTTTTTCTTTCTCTGGTCTACAGTAACCAGAATAGGTTCTTCATTATTAAGGACAACCTCTTTAGTAATGATACACTTACTGGTATCTCCCCTGGTGGGAAGGTCATACATGATATCAACTAAAGCTTTTTCCAGGATAGCCCTTAGTCCCCGAGCCCCGGTATTTCGCTTTATAGCCTCCTGGGCAATCGCTTCTAGAGTGCCTTCTTTGAATTCCAAAGATATACCGTCCATTTCAAAAAGCTTTTTATATTGTTTTACTAAAGCATTTTTAGGTTCTGTTAAAATCCTAACCAGAGCTTCCTGATCAAGGGATTCTAAAGATGCTATAACTGGAATCCTTCCCACAAACTCAGGAATCAAACCATATTTGAGAAGGTCCTGGGGTAGAACATGTTTTAATATCTCATCTACATTGGCATCTGTTTTACTTATAATGGAGGCCCCAAAACCTATCCCTTTGTTACCAATGCGATTTTCGATGATTTTTTCCAACCCATCAAAAGCTCCCCCACAAATAAAAAGTATATTTGTAGTGTCTATCTGCATAAATTCCTGGTGAGGATGCTTCCGTCCTCCCTGGGGAGGAACACTGGCCACAGTACCCTCCAGTATCTTTAAGAGAGCCTGCTGCACTCCTTCACCAGATACGTCCCGGGTAATGGAAGGATTATCGGTCTTTCTGGCTATTTTATCAATTTCATCTATATATACTATTCCTTTTTCTGCCTTCTCCAGATCATAATCAGCTGCCTGAATTAATTTTAGCAAAATATTTTCTACGTCTTCCCCAACATATCCCGCTTCAGTGAGGGAAGTAGCATCAGCAATAGCGAAAGGAACATTAAGAAGACGGGCTAATGTTTGAGCCAGTAATGTTTTTCCTACTCCTGTTGGCCCAATCAGAACAATATTGCTTTTTTGAATTTCTATATCTTCTACTTTTTGATCTGCGTTTACCCTCTTGTAATGATTGTAAACAGCAACCGCGAGAGATTTTTTGGCACCATCCTGACCTATTACATACTCATTCAGGATATCTTTGATCTCCACAGGTTTTGGTAATGAAACCAGGTCTAAATCCAGGTCTTCATTAAGTTCTTCTTCAATAATCTCATTACACAGTTCTATACATTCATCACATATATAAACTCCGGGACCAGCAACTAATTTTCTCACTTGCTCCTGAGTTTTACCACAAAAAGAGCACTTCAACTGCCCTTTTTCGTCATTAAATTTAAACATCTTATCACCTCTTTAAATAGACTAATCTTCTTTCTTCTCAAGAATACTATCTACAATACCATATTCTGTAGCCTGGTCAACTGACATAAAAAAGTCTCTATCTGTATCTGTGGAAATTTTTTCTACCGACTGCCCTGTATGATGAGAAAGAATATCATTCAGAGATTCCCTTAGTTTAATAATCTCTTTTGCATGTATTTCAATATCTACAGCCTGACCTTTAGCTCCTCCTAAGGGCTGGTGCACCATAACTCTGGAATGAGGTAAAGCGAACCTTTTTCCTTTTGTTCCTGCAGCCAAAAGAACTGCTCCCATACTGGCAGCCATGCCAACACAAATGGTCGAAATATCGGGTTTGATATACTTCATAGTATCATAAATAGCTAGACCAGAATAAACACTTCCCCCTGGTGTATTTATATACAAGTTAATATCTTTATCCGGATCTTCAGATTCTAGAAATAAAAGTTGAGCAATAACCAGATTTGCGACCATATCATCAATTGGACTTCCTATAAAAACTATCCTGTCTTTTAATAAACGGGAATAAATATCGTATGCTCGTTCTCCCCTATTAGTTTGTTCAACTACCATAGGTACAAGGTTCATTATAACACCCCCGAAAAATTTATATTCTCTTATGTTTATACTTCTTGTTGTTCTTCTTTTGATTCCTGCACTTTATTTATTTTAGCTTCATTAACTAAAAAGTCAATAGCTTTTCTGAAAGTAATTTCTCTAGTAATCATATTTAACTGCCCCTGTGCTTCAAAATAACTTTTTATGTCTTCAGGTTCCTGCTGATACTGTTTAGCCAGCTTTTCTATTTTTTCTTCCACGTCCTCTTCCTGAGCTATAATACCTTCTTCTCTTATTATAGCATCAATAGTCAAGTTAGCTTTAACTCTTTTTTCCGCCTCAGGACGGTTATCATTCTCGATATCTTCCTGGGTTTTGTTTGTAAGCTGACAGTACTGTTCAAAAGTCATGCCCTGCATCCTAAGTTGTTGTAAGAACTCGTTCATCACCCTATCAATTTCTTGGTCCACCAAAGCCTTAGGAATCTCTACATTGGCATTTTCCGCTACTTTTTCAACTATTCTATTTTCAAGTTCAACGCGAGCCTCTTTTTCTGCATTTTCTTTAAGTTTATTCAGGGCATCTTGTCTCAATTCTTCAATAGTATCAAAATCACTAACTTCTTTTGCAAAATCATCATCCAGCGCCGGTATTTCTTTGCGTTTAATTTCATTAATTTTTACGTTGAAAACAACTTCCTTCCCAGAAAGTTCTTCACTTTGGTAATTTTCAGGAAAATTAACTTTTATTTCTTTCTCTTCCCCTAGCTTACATCCTACCAATTGTTCTTCAAACCCAGGAATAAAAGTCTCTGAACCGACTTCTAATGAATAATTATCACCCTTTCCTCCTTCAAAAGGTTCCCCGTCTAAATAACCAATAAAGTCTATTACCGCAATATCGCCTTCTGTAATCTCGCCTTCTTCTGATACCACTAGTTTTCCATGTTTTTCCTGCATTTCCTTCAAGTAATTATCAACATCTTCTTCCGTAACTTCGGGGTCAGCCTGCTCAACTTCTATCCCTTTATATTGACCTAATTCAACTTCAGGCTTAACTTCGACTTTAGCTTCAAATATCAATGGCTTACCCGGTTCCATCTGTTTAATGCTTACATCTGGTTTATCTATAGGCTCTAGTTCAGTTTCTTCAACTGCTTTTTCATAAGCATCGGGAACCAGAATCTCCAGCGCATCTTCATAAAGCACTTCTTGACCAAACCTGGCTTCCAGTATACGCCGCGGAACTTTTCCTTTTCGAAAACCGGGTACGTGGACCTTACCTACTACCTTACGGTAAGCTTCATTTAGCGCTTCTTCTACCTTATCTTGTTCTACTGAAACTTCCAAGGATACTTTATTTTTGTCTATCTTTTCCCACTTTGCCATCAAATATGCCTCCTCCTATGTACACAACTTGTTTAAACATAAACGTTTAGGTTTCTTGAGTATACCCATATGATAACACAAGATTTCTGATTTACCAAATAGTAAATAAAAAAATAAAACATTTTATTACATTTTCTTAACTGCTGTTGAATTAACTTCATTAAAAGATTAAAATTGATAATATACAATTAATTAAAAAGAAAAAGGATTTCAAAAATTACTAGTGAATAATAAATATAATTAATAATAATATTTAAACTAGAACAATAAAGCCAAAATAAAGGAGGATCTAAAGATGCACAGAGATGTCAAATTGATACTTTCCATGTTCTTGAATTTTATTTATTCACTCTGTACTATATGTCTTGTCTTTTTTTACTCCCTGATGGGAACTGTTGCCATGGACAGGTTATGTATCATTATTACAGAGGCTACAGGCTTTGAGCGACAAGAAAAAATGATTTCAGCTATTCTTTCGCCAACAATTATACAAAACCTGTTCTGGTTATCAATTGCCGGAGTATTGTTCTGTATCATATTTTTATACTTACTACATCAAAATTTCAGCACTCTATGGGGACCAGCTTCAATCACTATAATGCTATTTTTAGTAATGCTAGGACTAAGAAGTCAGTTCTATCATTTAATGCCCAGTGATACCGATTTAATGCCATCTACACCTTATATCTTAAATGTTTTGGACCGGTTTTTACATGCTAATATAGGTATTTTGGTTTTTGGTTTAATTCTTTCACTTATAGCTTTATTAGGAGATAAATATTTCTTAGCCAATAAAAATAAATTTCTAGACCAGTAAGTACTGTCATAAATAAAGTATAAAATCATTATTTAAGCATAAATAAAAATAAAAAAGATAGGATTTATAACCTACCTTAAATCTTAGGTGTATAGATGGTGCGAGGAGCGGGAGTCGAACCCGCACACCGTAAGGGCACTAGATCCTAAGTCTAGCGCGTCTGCCAGTTCCGCCATCCTCGCATAATAATGGTGAGCCATCCAGGGCTCGAACCTGGGACACCCTGATTAAAAGTCAGGTGCTCTGCCAACTGAGCTAATGGCCCACTAATGGCTGGGGCGGGAGGATTCGAACCTCCGCGTGCGGGATCCAAAACCCCGTGCCTTACCGCTTGGCCACACCCCAAAAATCAGTTTTATTATTATTTACTTAAGCGAGATATATTATAACATATTTTATTTGTTTTTAAAACTACTATTTTTATTTTTCTTTGACAAACCGGCAACATTTCCATAAACACCTATAGTTCACGGCTTTTCATAAGCTTTTCAAACTTGCGACTATATTTAACTTTCATCTGCTTGTCATAGGCCATCTGTATTCCCTTGACTAGGGAAATAGTCATTACCGTTAGAATTAATGCAAAGGGCAGACCCACACTGATTACTGCAGTCTGTAAAGCCATCAAAGCCTGTTCCCCTCCAATCAAAAGGAGAGTAGCAGCAACCAACCCCTCCATGCAAGCCCAAAACACCCGCTGTATTTTAGATGTCTCAATTAACCCACCGGAAGTGATTTTGTCAACAACCAGCGATCCCGAGTCCGAAGATGTTATGAAGTAATTTATTACCAGCACCGTGGCCAGAATAAACAAAAATATCCTCGCCAAATCGGCGATAATGGGCATATGCAGGGAGTTGATCATCTCAAAGAGGGCCACTGGAAGATTATCCTGAACTACGGCAAATAATGAACCCTCCAGATTTGCATTAACTGAAATTGCCGTCCCTCCAAAGACTGAAAGCCAAAAAAACGACAGCAGGGAGGGGACAATAAGGACACCCAGCACCAGTTCCCTTACCGTCCTGCCCTTGGAGATCCTGGCGATAAACATCCCTACAAAGGGGGACCAGGATATCCACCAGGCCAGATAGAAAACTGTCCAGGCACTCTGCCAAGACTGGTCCTGCACGGCTACATAAGAAGAGTATTGAACTATGTTACCAAAATACAAGCCCAGGGAATTAGAGAACAGCCGGATTATGTAGGCTGTAGGCCCTAAAAAAAATATGGCCAACATAAACCCAGCTGCAAGGATCATATTCAGGGAAGATAAAAACCTGACTCCCTTGTGTATACCTGAAATAACAGAAATTATGGCAATGGCTGTTATTAATATTATCAAAACTACCTGGATATAAACATTAAAACCTATCCCTAACAAATAGTCCAGCCCACTGTTGATCTGCTGAATACCCAGCCCCAGGGAGGTAGCCAGACCAAACATAACAGATAGCACGGCCATAATATCTATAAGATCCCCCGTTATTCCATATACTTTTTCCTTAAGGAGGGGATAAAATATAGACCTCAAAGAAAGGGGCATCTGCCGGTTGAAAGCGAAAAAGGACAACCCTAAGGCCATAAGGGCATATATCCCCCAGGGATGCAGCCCCCAGTGATAAAAGGTAGTGGCCATGGCACTATAGGCAGGGTCTGCACCTGCAAAGATAGGGGGTGCTTCTATAAAATGGTGTAATGGCTCGCCTACAGCCCAAAACATCAGGCCTATACCCATCCCTGCCGAAATCAACATGGAGTACCAGGCAAAGTTAGAAAACTCCGGCTTGCAGTCAACACCACCAATCTTGACGGTCCCCAGACTGCTTAAAGCCAGGTAGAGACACACCAGTATAAAAAAGTTGCTGGTTATTATAAAAACCCAGTCAAAATTAATTACGATGAAATCATAAATCTGTTGAAATAGCTGATTGGCATGGTCTAAATTTATAAGAGCGTATACAGAAAATAAGATTATTAAGGCTGCACTGGTAAAAGAAACTACCGGATTTAGGTTGATACCGTACCTGGTAATATTTCTTCCATGTACTTTTACTTCTACCTCTTTGCACTCTTCTTTGTTCATTTTCAAATTATCACCTACAAAAAATATTTTATTCCTATAGTAAAATTTCTACACTATTTACCTGATTTCCTTTCTTTATAAAACCACTTAATTAAAAAATTATATTTCCAACCACAGGTATCCTTGCAGCTGGAAAATTTTAAGCTAAACGAAGTAGCAAATTTATTTGCAATTACTTTTGTTTTATGATACAGTTATAAATGGTAAAGGAAGGCAATTGTGGTCTACAGGTTGCAATTGTGGTTCATATCTAAGTAAAAACAAACTAAATAGAAGGAAATTAAGGGCATTTCCGGTATTTCCAGAAATGCCCTTCTATAATTTTTTTTCAAAGAGACTTTTATTATTACAGAACAACATGAAAAAGTAAAAGTTGTTCCATAATAACTAGTAATATAAAAAGAAGGAGATTTATTATATTATGATATTTTTTGGAGAACTGG
>PWHX01000109.1 GCA_003555415.1 Syntrophomonadaceae bacterium
AAAAAGTCACAGCTTAGCCGGATGCTTAATGATAAGCTAGCAGGTTAATTTAAAAAGAAAGATAAGATCTTCACAATTTTTAAATGTACATTAAAAAGAACCTCCAGGGTTCTTTTTTAATATACAAATAACTTTATGCTTTTTATCAGATAATAGATTATTTATTTATAAACCGTTATCTATCTTCTCCCTGGTATCTTCATCCAGCAAGTGAGTAATACCGGCTACCTTTTTAACTTCTAAAATAAAGGATATCCCTTTACCTGGCTTATTAAGTTCTGCTTCATCTAGAATAGCATCAAGAACAGCATCTGCATCGTCTCTGGGAACCAAAGTCAAGATTATATCTTTTCCTGGCTCAATAGTAACGCCAAACAGCCTGGATTTTTCATGAACACCAGAGCCCCTTCCCCCTAAAATTGTACCACCTTCAGCGCCAGCTTTTTTAGAAGCTTCTACCACCAGTTGTGAATGACCTCTATTAACAATAGAAACTATCAAGTCAAACTTTATCTTACATTCTCTTGCTTTGCGACTTTTAGTCACTTTATTCCTGAGCCTCCTTTAACAAGTGTACAATGCCGTCGATTCTTTTTAAATCCATTACAAAAACTATTCCCTTACCGGGTTTATTTATTTCTCCTTTTTCAACTATCTCGTTAAAAACTTCCTCCTCCAACTCATTCTTTGTTACTGTTAAAATCACTTCTCTTTCTTCATTTAGAGTAATTCCAAACATCTTTTTAAACTCCTTAGCACTGGTGCCTTTACCCATTAATGTGGTGCCACCTTTGGTGCCAGCCTTTTTAGCAGCTTCACAGATTTTTTTTGCCCTGCCCTTTTTTACTATGCTTACTATAAGTTTATGATCCCCCTTCAATCTCTCGTTCATCTTGCTTCTCCTTTCTAGTATAAACTAAACCCAATAACAATACTGATAAAATCGGCGCTAAGGCCACCAGGGCAATCATGCCAAACCCCTCTATTAAAGGGTCGCTCCCTTCTATCTTAGAAGCCACACCAACTGAAAATGCCATGATAAATGTTACTGTCATGGGGCCTGTAGCCACTCCACCAGCATCAAAAGCTATGGAAATAAAATTATCTTTTGAGAAAAATATTAATAATAGCGCTAACCCATAGCCCGGCAGCAAAATATACATTAAAGGTATACCATATATAATTCTTGTCATGGCAAGAGAAATGGAAAAGCCAACACCTAGAGATAAAGTTATAAGCAAAATAATTTGAGGAATATACCCGGCTGATACTTTTTCTACTTCTTGATTTAAAACCTTTACAGCCGGTTCTGCAAAAGTAGCAGTAGCTCCCAGGATGAATCCTACGGGTATTACTACCCATTTACCTGCGTTTTCAATTAAGCCCTGCCCTAATAATTCTCCTACAGGTAAAAAGCCTACATGCACACCCTGTAAAAATAGTGCAATTCCTATAAAGGCCAATATCACACCTTTTACCATATTAATTACTTCTATGCGGGGCAGTTTAAGATATACTAACTGGAAAAATAAAAAAAATAAAGCCAAAGGTAAAAGAGCTATAGTTACTTCCCCCAAAACACCCGTAAATCCTTTAAATATAGTAACCCCGTTCATCCGTAAATCACCCCTAAAATCATCACACTAATAACCGGCCCGATTGAAGCCAAAGCTACAAAACCAAAACTGTCTTGAGAAGCACTTTTTCCGCTTAATACAGAGGCAACCCCAACCCCCATGGCTAAAATAAAGGGGGCCGTTAATGGGCCCGTAGTAACCCCTCCTGCATCAAAAGATATGGGGACAAAATATTCTGGTGTAAATGTAGAAATAACAAAAATAGCTATGTAACCGATTATTAAAAAGTATTTTAAGGGAACCCCAAATACAATTTTTATCAAGGATAGAGCTACAAATATACCCACCCCTAAAGCCACGCTATAAATCAGGATATGGTGAGGGATAGCTCCACCTGATACTATATCAATTTGTGAAGCAAGCACTCTCACATCGGGCTCAGCTGAGGTCACTAAAAATCCCAGTAAAAAACCATAAAAAACAATCAAATTTATATTTCTCGTCTGGGGAATTGTATTTCCAATGGATTCACCAATGGGAAGTAATCCTATTCTTATGCCAACGAGGAAAAAAATAAGACCTAAAGTTACGAATACAAGGCCAACTAAAAACTGCAAAACTTCCTCTATTGGTGAAGATAATACAATTAGCTGCAATACAAAGACTACTACAGCTAGAGGAATAACAGCTTGTAATACTTCTGATGTGATCTCTCTTAGAACATTCATATATTGTAACTCCTACCTTAAATATTATTGCTATTTAACCGCCTTTACTCTTTTATTACATACTAAAAGAGTAAACTTTGTCAATAGTTATTTTAAAAGATTATCCCTTAGCGGGAAGATCCAGTTTTGAAAAGCCAGGCAGCCACAATGGCAGTAACAGGAATAGTTATTACCAGACCAATACTTCCCGCAACACTTCTTACTATTTCTGTTGCTATGAGATCTAAATTAGATACCTTAATCCACGGCATTTCATATCCTGTGATAAGCAGTAATAATGGAGTGGCACTGCCCACATAAGCTAAAATTAAGGTATTGGCCATGGTGCCCATAATATCCCTGCCTACATTTATGCCGGAAACCAGTAGTGAATAAGAATCTATTCTAGGATTAACCTTTACAACTTCGGAAACAGCCGATGCTATGGAGATACCCACATCTGTAACCGCTCCCAGTGAGCCGATTATAATACCGGCAAAAAGAATTCCCCTCACATCTATTTCTACATTATCCATGTACATAAGCATTTGAGCTTCTTCACTGCTAAAACCGGTAAGATGAGCTAAATTCCCAATCCAAAGGGCTAAAAAACCGGCAGTCAAAACCCCAAAAATAGTTCCGACTATAGCAGCAATAGTTTTCTTCTCCAGGCCTCCAATAATTAAAAGGGTAAATATAGCAGTAGCACTGGCAAGAACAACAGAGGTTAAAATTGGATTATAGCCCTGTAATATCAAGGGCAGTAACATTTTTATAATAACAAAGCCGGTGAAACCAAGAGCTATTATAGTTTTAAAGCCTTTTTTTCCGCCTACTAAAAGCAATAAAAAAATAAAAATCCCTATGAAATAATATAAGTACTTATCCCGCACCACTTCCTTAAAGTACACGTTACCGATTAATCCGTCTTCCAGCTCTGCTAAAAGAAGTATTTCTTGCCCTTCCTCCAGATAAAAATCATAATAATGATCCATTAAAGTATTTTTAACAGTAAAAACTTCTCCCTGGTATTCTCCTGAAGTAACTTCAACTTCTACCCGCTGCTCTAACATTATATAATCAGATTCTGACT
>PWHX01000131.1 GCA_003555415.1 Syntrophomonadaceae bacterium
ACTCCTGTATAGCCTTCAATTTCCTCTGTCCATTCCTCGTCAATTTCAACAACTTCTTCATTCCACTCAGCAGTTACATTGCCTTCGCCTTCTACACCGACCGTCAGATTCCAGTACACTACAGACTCGAACTTCCAGAACTCAGACTGATAGATTTCTCCTTCTTCATCTTCTATCTCTACGTACCATTCGTAATCCGTTTGCTCCTCGAGTATCTCGTCCCATGTAACACTAGCTCTCGTTCCGTGCTCAACATTTATATCTGTGCCTATTTCTTCGTGCTCTTCACCGGTCTTATTACCGTAGAAGGTCACATTCATTTCTTGTGTTTCATCAACGAGATGTTCAACGTATACACTGAGCTCAGGCTGTTCATATGGTACACCTAATGCCCCGTCTTCAGGTTCTGGATCGCTGGCTCTCATATCTTCTGCTCGTAGCTCTCCAGAGAATTTTTGATACGGATCGTAACCAGATATCTGGTGACCTTGGACCACTATCATGTATGTTCCGGCTTCTAGTGGTTCTTCTCTGTAGAATGATAAGTAATCGCCACGGTCGATATCTGTTTGATAGAGAGTCTCTAGAGTATTGACGCCGTACCTATCCTGCATCTCCCAGTCAAGTTCTGGATCTTCAATGCTGAATGGGTCCTCCGGTAGCCCTATATCTAGTTCGTCGTGCTCTGCCCCGCCCAACAAAAATGCGGACATATCACTCAACTCATCATCGAATTCGATCTCTAACCGAATGTCTCTATCGATGATATCCTCTTCAAGATGGAATGTATAGTATCTCCAATCGCCGGTCAAACCACCTTCCCAGCTTCCGTACAACCTGTCGTTCCTGTAAATTCCGAAGTCTTCCTCTGCGTCTCCGTCGCCTGCTCCGAAGTAGAAAGGCTCATCAAGGTTGGTATACTCTCCTACCGTTATCGTGATCGGGACCGGTAGCGTTCTATCGTTAGTTTCGTCTTCGATCATCAATTTTCCGCTGTAGATTCCCTTAGGAGCGTTTTCAGGCACCTCGGCTGTTAGTTCATATTCTAACGTATCCTCAGCACCGATGCTTCCTTCTGGTTGATCTATAGATATCCAATCCCATTCTACCTGGTTGTACTGCTCTATGTTCAATGTGAATTCTAACTCCTCTTCCATGAAGTCATGGAAAATATTGTTCATCTGTACTACGATACCGTCTTCAGCTCTATCCATTGCATCGTGGATGGTAAAGTAATCACTTGTTAGGTCCAATCCTACTGCCCGGAGACTAGCGAAAGTGTAACCGATCCTGTTTCTTTCTTCCCATCCATCGAAAGATCCGTTCTCATTAACGTCTTCCCAGTTATAAAATTCGGCTAGGCTGTAATCCCACCAATCATGATTGTCATATGGAGTGTGAGTACCAAATCTGAAAAGATCGGCGTCAGGATCATCCAAGCTAGCTATTGGCTCCTCACTGAGATCCCAATTGTCGTTGGTTTCGTTATAAACCAATTCGTAAACTCCTGTTTCATCGATCATTAGAAGTGGAACTCTTCCATCTCCATGAGGGCCGCCCATTCCACTGCCAATCTCTATCGAGGTATTACCCACTTTTTCTTGTCGGTAAGCTCCCATGTTGTACTCTACTGCATCCGCTTCGTTCCAGTTGTGCAATGTCCGTTGGTCCGTTACAGTCTCACCCGGCTCCATAATATTGACATGATGTTCTACATGCTCGCCGATATCAGGATTCGTTCCGGGTCTCCACTGGAATTCTTCAGAATAAAGACCTTCACCTTGAGCGATCTTGACCGATGCTAATGCGTTCGCATCACCAGGACCTTGTTTGTTTGGACTGTTGTTCATATCGTTCGCGCCCTGCATCACTATGTTCTTGACCGTCTCTGAATCCGGAGTTTCCTCTTGAGCTTCCGTATATGCTTGATAGACTAAAGCGGCTATACCAGCAGCGTTCGGAGCCGACAAACTAGTTCCGGACCAAAGTGTCCATGAATTGTTTCCCTGGAACTCCCCAGTAAATACTCCCTCGTCAGCATCCCACAGTTGCTGATTGACAGGATCTGATCCATATCCGAACTGACCATTAGTCATTATATCCGGACCATGTGAACCCTTAGCGTGCGGTCCAGTACTGGTCATACCAGTGACTTCACCATACCATGGATTTGGACCACCATCATACATGTTCCATTCATCTACTCTGTAAAGCTGATTACTAGATGCTCCTGCGGACATAACACCCTGAGCTCCTGATGGTGCACTGACAGTTCCGAATCCACTACCTTCGTTGCCCTGAGAGTTGATGAACAGAGTGTTCTGAGTGTGTTGAGTACCTACATAATCGAACATCCTTTCGATGAAGTTAAAGCCACCGTGGTTTTCGTCTATAGTTCGACCAAAACTGCTGGAAGCTATGTCTGCAGAATCCGATGTTATGCTGACATTTCCAGTGTAACCTTCCGTCGTGAAGAATATCGACGAGTAAGTCACGGCAAAGCCGGCTAGATCATTGCCTGGAGAGGTAAAGAAATCTCCCATCGGAATTATCTTTGCATTTGGAGCTAGACCTCTAACCAGGCCTTCGTTACCTTCTGGTGTGGGTGGGTATGGACTATTTTCACCTTCTACCAACATCTCTTCTGGTACACCGGTTACACCTTGTCCCACTACCGCTGAAGCTGTCCAAGTACCATGTGCGCCGTAAGCGCCGAATCCATTAAAGTCACCCATAAGAGCAACCATATCTCCGTTCCCTGGTGTAGTATACGGTTCTTCGGGGATATCATAGTCCTCACTCTGATATAAGAAGTCCCATGCATCTTCATATTCTTCCATAGCTCCGAGCGTGCCGGGTGGATACCCCATTATTAGATTTATCATCTTGTTCATCGTTTCTCGGAAATTGTTGGCGTATGGTATTGCGTTTTCACCGTCTCCGATGAAATACACCATTCCACCAGATATATCTGCTATACCGTCTCCAGTCACATCTTTCGTGATAGCTTCTGATTCGGGGTCTTCTCCGTCTATCCACGCTCGTGTTTCCTCGACAAATTCCCTATCATTTTCTAGATCTACATATACATTAGTCCAATTCCCTTCTTCGTCCTGCGTTAACAGGAGCGCAGGTCTTTCCTCGTACCAGGCATGCAGTTTTTCGTCAGGATGATAACCGAATCTCACATATTCTTCATCCTCTGCGACATCTGTGACATTGTATGTCTCCTCTCCAAAGTCAGCCCATATATAGCTTTCATTTTCGTATGTCTGGGTTTCATAAGATGTGTTTACATACCACCGTGCATCATCTGCATCACCGCTCACTACATACCCTGCCATCGAAGTGGCGTC
>PWHX01000026.1 GCA_003555415.1 Syntrophomonadaceae bacterium
GGCCACGATCCTCGGGGATCCATATTTAAAAAACCTACCAGAAAAGCATTTAAAAAACGACCGTGGCTTACTACCAGTATTCTGTCCTTTAAATGTTTTTGACTGAAAAAATCTATAGCCCTGTAAATACGTTCCCAGAATTCTTCAATGGGTTCCTGCTCCGGAATATGTGTATGCTGCAGGTCCTTTATCAGGCGGGAAGCCAGTTGGGGAAATTTTTCCTCAATCTCCGGCCATTTTAAGCCCTCAATTACACCCCAGCTAAACTCCCTGACTGTAGAAAGGGTTTTTACCTGCAGACTTTTATCTCGGGCAATTATTTCTGCCGTGTAGAAAGCCCGCTTTAGCGGGCTACTGTAAATATGGTCTATGGGCCAAGAGCTTAAGCGCCGGGCGGCTTTTAGTGCTTCTTCTTCTCCCCGGGAACTGAGAGGATAATCTATACATCCTTGAAAACGTCCCTCACTGTTAGCTTTTGTCTGCCCATGGCGCATGAGAATAATTTCCAACTATAAATCATCCTTCCCCAAATAACTCTTAATAATACAGGCTTAATAATGTTCCCTGAGCACCCAACTTATGTTCTCCACAAATCTCCAGTGAGCGAGATATGTTTCACACTTCCTCCAGGCAGATCCTATTAATTCCAGCCCCTAGGTTATTAAGCTTTTCTTCTATCTTTTGGTAGCCCCGGTCTATATGATCTATGCCACTTATTACAGTTTCCCCCTCGGCAATCAAGGCTGCTATGATAAGAGCTGCACCAGCTCTTAGATCAGTCGCTTTTACCGGTGCTCCCATGAGGCCACAGCCTCCTTCGATGATGGCAGACCTGCCCTCCAACCTTATATTGGCTCCCATGCGCTTTATCTCATCAACATGTTTAAACCTTCCTTCAAATACATTTTCAGTTATTATGCTGGAACCTACAGCTTTGGTTAATATAGGCATAATAAGCGCCTGGAGATCTGTAGGAAACCCGGGGTAGGGAAAAGTTTTTATGTTGGCCGACCTGGGACTGGCACAACCTTTAATCAGTATCCAGTCTTCTCCTACTTCCAGGTCAACTTCTATTTCCTTTAGTTTAGCAATTACTGCTTCTAGATGCTTGGGTATTACATCCTTTACCAGGACATTTCCGTCAGTGCTGGCCGCTGCCATAATATAAGTGCCCGCTTCGATTCGATCCGGTATTATCATATGTTCCACACTTTTTAGCTCTTTAACTCCGTATATTTTTATCACATCTGTGCCGGCCCCTATTACTTCCGCTCCCATGGCATTCAAAAAATTAGCCAGATCCACTATCTCAGGTTCTTTAGCTGCATTTTCTATAATCGTTTTTCCCTTAGCCTTTACAGCAGCCAGCATAATGTTTATGGTAGCACCAACTGTTACTACATCTAGATATATTTCGGCACCTTTTAATTCTTCGGCCTCCATTTTAACCAGTCCATGCTCCAGCTTAACCCGGGCGCCCAAGGCTGTAAACCCTTTAATGTGCTGGTCAATAGGGCGGGGGCCTAAAATACATCCCCCGGGAAGGGGAACCGCTGCCTTGCCAAACCTGGTAAGCAGACTCCCCAGGAGGTAATAC
The DNA here is from genome assembly GCA_003555415.1 of Syntrophomonadaceae bacterium. Classification (GTDB taxonomy): domain Bacteria; phylum Bacillota; class Dethiobacteria; order SKNC01; family SKNC01; genus PWHX01. The sequence goes on from PWHX01000026.1 coordinate 1,598, forward strand.
GACGCCCGGAGCTTCTTCACCAGATCGTAAGGCGCATGCCACTGAAACAAATTATCAGTATGTATGGTTAAACTGTGGGAGCTATTTATTTCAACTCTGGCCCCCAGGTAATTAATAAGCTCTGAAAGAGTAGCAATATCGCTAATCTCGGGTAAATTCTCTATGCTAACTTCAGAGTTAGCCATGAGGGCCGCAGGCAATATGGCCACGGAAGAATTTTTGGAACCGCTTACTGTTACCTCTCCCTGAAGTTTTGCTCCTCCTTTAATTGCAAGCTTCTCCATTATTAACTTCCTCCTAAGATTAAGCTTTGACAAGTAATTAAACTATTAACACAATAAAAAATATATTCTTCAAAAGGTTAGATATCCCTTCCTATATATGATTTTTTAAGATAAAATCAAAAATTATTTTCATCTTTTCCTTCCAATTCTCCTGTATAGGCATTAATAAAATATATTCCCCGGCCTGTAATTTTTATGCGCCATACCGGGACTGTGTCCCATTTTTGAGCATCAAAAGCTTCCGAATAATAACCTATACTGATAGATTCTACTACTTTTTTCTCTTCAGACTCTGAAATAACCTCAGACAGGTTTAACAAGGCAGAAGCTGCTGATACGGTACTAATATCCTCTCCGCTGAAACCCTCCGGCTTAAGCCAGTATAACTCAAAGCCTTCCACCCCATTAGGGTGCACCCATACTTTAAGGTAACTCCCAAAAAGGGCCTGGTTTTTATAAACCTGGTTGTACAATAAGAAGTAACGCCCATCTTCAAAAGCTACAACTTCTTCCAGCCTGGCCTCGAAGGGAAATAACCCAAATTCTTGCAAAAATTCCTCGGCCACGGAAGCAGCTTCCTCCTCTTCCATCTCCTGTGCCTCATCTTCAATGGAGGAAAAAGGTTCTCTGGTAAAAACAACCTTTCCTTTATCCCATATAGCCAGTTCATTTTTCCCTTCTTGGAATACCACAAAGCCTTCTTCCTCATTTGATCGGTCAATGGAGTATTCCTCTGAAAATAGTATGTCAGCCAGGTCTTCACCCTCATGGGTTTTATTGCTTACTGTAAGAAAGGACATGAAGTAAATCTGCCTGGGAATGGATGCTTTTAGTTCCAGGTTAATAGAGTCCAGCTTTTGCTCAGCTTTCTCAATTTCCTGGTAAGTTACAACTCTAGAAGGAAACAGAAGGTAGGCCTCTTTCCACAGGCTGTATCCCAAAAATATATTAAGGGCCAGGAAAGCTAATATTAAGATGTTTTTGGCTTTAGACCAATCCATAAGAAGTCTCCTTTGCTTTTTTAAGGAGTGTTTGTTATTATTCTTCCGTTCCTTGCATTTATTTTAAATACTTGCCACCCGTCTACTTCTACTATCCAACAAAGCGTCATAACGTTTTCACCAGAGTCTTGAAGGGGGATATAAGCCAGGAAGCAATCCGTTATTTCCCTGGTTGCCTTTGGCGAAAACAAATCCGACTCCCGGGATACAAGCTGGGACAGGACTTCTTTTATTTCCATTACCCTTAAGTCTTCCCCGGTATCTTCTACTTCGTAAACCTGCCGCTGGTAACCTACTAACCCCTGCTCGTTATAAGTCAGCTCAACAACCCATTGATCCAGGCCTAAGGGTATGCCCCTATAATAGCTATTAAACTTCAACTGGTAATATTCTTCCTGTTCCAGGGTCAAGGTGTTCAGATCTTCAATCCGCAAGTTCAGGTCCTGAGGCCAACC
>PWHX01000067.1 GCA_003555415.1 Syntrophomonadaceae bacterium
GGTATAAACTGCATCGTCAAGGGTTTGGGCTAACTGCTCAAAAGTCTGACTGGCCTGCTGGTCTTGAGTTGCCTGTGCAAAACTTTTCATGTTGGCAGCAGCGCTTTGTACTTCTGCAATGCACTGTTTCAACTGATTTCCTACAGTCATTTTTTGTCACCTCCATTTTTTATCCTGTTTTTACCCCTTGGGTTTAAATACCAGGGAGCCTAAGAATGCGAAAATAATCGCCGCTGAGATACCGGCGCTGGTGACCTCAAATATTCCTGTAAGCACCCCGATTATTCCCGATCTCTCCGATTCTGTTATGGCTCCTTGTACCAGGGAATTACCAAAGCTGCTTATGGGGACAGAAGCCCCCGCACCGGCAAACTCAATTAGCGGATCATATAGCCCGAGGCCTCCAAGAATGGCTCCCGCCACTACCAGTGATACCGTAGTATGAGCCGGTGTAAGCTTAAACACATCCATTAAAATCTGTCCTATTACACAAATTGCTCCACCAACTATAAATGCAATTATAAATTTTTCCATTCCTGGCATCTCCTTTTTATATTTCTATAGAAACTGCATGGGCAATACAGGGTATAGACTCTTTTTGCTGAACGGAAAGGGGTGACAATAAAGCTCCTGTAGCCACAACCAAGATTTTCTTTAACTCGCCGCTACGCATGCGGTTAAGAAAGTGGCCAAAAGTTACTGTTGCAGAGCAAGCACATCCACTGGCCCCTGCCTGGACGGCCTGCCTCTCGGTATAAACCAAAATCCCACAATCTGCAAATTTTTCTTGAGGTATTTCAAAGTTATGATCATTAAATAAATCTTTGGCAATCTGGTATCCCACCCGTCCCAGGTCACCTGTAGCAATAAGGTCATACTGGTAAGGATCCACGTTTAAGTCCCGGCAGTGGGCCTGAATAGTGTCAACGGCTGCAGGAGCCATGGCTGCCCCCATATTAAAAGGATCAGAAAGCCCCATATCTACTATTTTACCTATGGTAGCCGAAGTAACCCTGGGCCCCTCTCCTTCTCTGCCTACTAAGGCGGCTCCTGCCCCTGTTAAAGTCCACTGGGCTGTAGGAGGTTTTTGAGCACCGTACTCAGTAGGATATCTGAACTGCTTCTCTGCTGCACCGTTATGACTGGAGGTTGCCGCCAGGACCATTTCAGCAGAATTACTGTCTACAAGCTGGGCAGCCAGGGCCAGAGCCTCCATGGAACTGGAACAGGCCCCAAAAAGCCCTAAGTAAGGGATGGAAAGGGTCCTGGCAGTAAAACTACTGGAAATAAGCTGATTCATCAAATCTCCACTTAATAAAAAATTTACATCATCTTTTTTCTTTCCGGCTTTTTCAATAGCTTTATCACAGGCCTGTTCTAATAATAACCGCTCTGCCTTTTCAAAACTTTGCTGACCCAGCCAAATATCGTCATGCAGAATATCGAAGTCATCAGCTAAAGCCCCTTGCGCTTCAAAGGGACCCCCAACAGCAGAAGAAGCCAATATGACAGGCTGTGAATGAAAGACCCATGATTGATAACCCTGCAGCATATTACATCCCACCTAGTTCTATAATTATAAATCTAACTATGGTAACTACAAAAGCAGAAACAACTCCATAAGCAATGACCGGCCCCGCTATTTTAAACATGTTGCCGCCTACTCCTAAAAGATAGCCCTCGCTGCGATGTTCGATGGCCGCAGAGACAAGGGTATTGGCAAAACCTGTAACCGGGACAATAGTTCCTCCACCGGCATACTGGGAAATATGATCATAAACACCAAAACCGGTCAAAATAGTGGCAATAATAATTAAAGAAGCTACCGTAGGATTGCTGGCAGTAACTTCGGTAAAATTGAAAAAAGTCATGTAGATAAACTGGAAAGCCTGACCGATGGTACATATTATGCCGCCTACAATAAAGGCCCGGAAGCTGTTAAGAAGAACCGGGCGACTGGGCTCCCGGACTTTTGCAAAGACCTGGTATTTTTGCTGAGCAGGACTTAAGCTCTTTTTCATTTTATTAGACATTTAAGCTCACTCCTTCAACATAATAAAATAAGATAGATAACTCTAACGTAATAAATAAGGCTCTATTTTTTCTAATAAATATTTTAGCCTATCAGCATTTTCTGCGTACATGGATTTAGCCTCCTGATCCTTTGTTCCCTCTGAATACATCATCAGTTCTGCCTGGATTTTTTCTAAACTAGCATACAGTTCTTCTCTGACCTTAGGCTGGGGCACCTGAATAGAATCATCAAAGAGGTCAAGATATAGTTCTCCTGAGCTATCCACCTGCCCTAAAAATACATTGTCAAGGGATACCCCCGCACTTTCCAGCTGCTCATTCAGCCATCCCTGGTTCAACCCTATGGCTGTTAAAGAATCATTTAATATGTTTCCATCCAATACCACTGTCTGAGGTTCGGCTTTAGGTGATACCTTTTTTCCCAGGTCATAAGAAGTGACAGTCCTTTTATGGGACTTTTTCATAACATTAATATCTCCCGTTGATTCCATTACGGCAAATTCAACATCCGCAACACTAAAAGCATCCTTGTTGCGAAGTTCACCTAACAGTTCTTCCCCGGTGAGTCTTACCTGCCTTAAGTTTTCCTCCATTATCTGTCCCTGCTTAATCAAAACCGCCTCTTTCCCGTGGACCAGGTCATGTACCATTTTACTTCTTAAAGACAGGTAATCCAAGGCTATGGGAAGAAGAGCAAAAACTCCCAGGGCAATCAAACCTGAAAGTATATTGGGAATAACATTTGCCGCAGTTAAAGCGGCAATAACCCCTATGGCTACATAAGTAACAAAACGGTAAGGTATCATTCTAGATGCATTTCTCTTACCCATTAATCTAACTAAGATTATTACTAATAAAAATAAACCTACTGACCTTATTAAAATCTCAATTAATTCTGGCATAATATTTTCCCCCCTCTTAATTTCCTTTGTATTGTGGCTCTTCATATTCAAGTTTCTTCAGCCTGTTTTCCAAATCAACAATAACCTGACCGGTAACCTCCGAAGCTTCTTTATACACGCCCTTAGCTTCTTCTTCACTTACCTGGCTGGAGTAAACCTTTAATGTGCCCTGTACATTTTTTAAGCCTGCTATGGTTTGCTTTAGATTTGAATCAACTGTCATTACTACCAACCTGGTTACTAAAATCTACGCAAATCATATTTGCAAGTAGACCGTAACCAGATCTACCCTCCTTTATGATTAATTGGTAA
>PWHX01000088.1 GCA_003555415.1 Syntrophomonadaceae bacterium
ACTATTGTTCAATTGGAAAAATTGCAATTGAGAGCCAGAAGAGCAACAGAAATAACAAGTTGTTCTTTTTTTCTGGCTCTCAACTTCAATTCTTTCCTTAATAATTATACCAAACAATAGTTTGTAGTGGAAGGGGCTATGTGTTAATAATTGTAATTATTTTTCTATATAACAGCAAAAAATTTTAGCACATTGGGGTAGTTTTGTTTAGATATTTTTAAGCAGTTTTAACCTCCTATTTGCAGCATTCCTCTCTTATTACAATTAAACCTGCCGTTTGGATTTTTATCAATCTTTTCCGGATCAGGACGAAGTTTCAAAGCTTCCATGAACATTTCCTTCATTTTTTCTACATCTCCCTTTGCTTCCAGCAGGTCAATCTCATCGGCAGAAAACAGACAGGGCTTTATTTTCCCATCGGAAGTAATACGAAGCCTGTTACATTTAGCACAAAAGTGCCTGCTGACCGGGGAAATAAACCCCACCAATCCCCTGGCCCCTTCTATCCGGTAATAGGAGGCGGGCCCATTACCCTGGAATGATTCCTCCTCTTGAATTACTCCCACCTGGCTGCAGAGATCTTTAATATCAGAAATAGGCATAAAACAGTCTCCCCACTGTTTTTCGTGATGACTGTTTACCGGCATGTACTCAATAAAACGAACATGCAAATCATTTTCTAAGGTCAGTTCAGCAAATTTAGATATCTCACTGTCATTAATACCTTTCATGGCCACTACATTTATTTTTACAGGTGTCAATCCTTCCTCCAATGCTTTATAGATTCCTTGAAGAGTTTTTTCTAAAATACCCCCTCGGGTTATCTTTTTAAAATTGTCAGGCTCCAGGGAATCCAGACTAATATTTACTCTGTTCAAACCAGCTTCAGCCAGTTTTGAAGCAAGTTCTTTCAAAAGAATACCGTTTGTGGTTAAGGAAAGATCTCTAATTCCTTCAACCGCGGATATCCTGGATACCAGGTCCACGATATCTTTTCTGATTAAAGGTTCTCCCCCTGTTAAGCGTATCTTGCTGATTCCCAACGTGCTGGCTGCTTCAGTCATTTTAATAATATCTTCAGCGCTTATTACCTGTCCCTCTTCAGGAGAGCATGTCCCTATTTCGGGGACACAGTAAAAACACTTTAAATTGCACTTATCTATTACGGAAATCCTTAGATAATCAATATCCCGTCCAAACAAATCAACTAAATTCCCCATTTTTTTATCCCTCCAAAAATAAAAATCAACTAACTGCTAAAAAGGCTAGTTGATTTAACAACATAATTCTCCTTTCTAAGCAGCGAGAGGCAAAAAAGTTTCCCTTTTTACCCTATCGGCCAGATCCCATGGGTTAGACCTTTAGGCATGCAGGCTCGGAGAATTCTTTTTTATTTTAATAACTGACAAGTTCTGGATATTTTTCCACCAGTTCCAAGGCCTTTAAATAATCTTCTCTGGTGTTTATGTTGAAAAAAGTTAGAAGCCCGGGATCGTATTCTCGAATTACTTTTTCAGATATATACCCGGTGTTAATACAGGTGATAAAATACCCTATCCTATATGCATCTTTTTCAAGATGGTTAGCAATATGGGATACGCAGGACTTGCTGTATATAGCATGAAGGGCCTGATGGCCATCTTCAACCAGAGGAACAACTGCATCATAGCCATTTACAGGATATTTTGTAAGAAAATCTATTAACTTTACATTTATAAAAGGCATATCACAAGCAACTACCAAATTATAATCACTTGTAGATTTTGCTAAACCGGCATGTACACCGGTTAGTGAATTTCTAAAAGGCTTGTCTATTAAATCTTCTGTAAATTTAACAGGTAAATGTCTAAATGCTTCCCGGTTTCTCCCTGCAACAACTATCTCAGAAAATAAGTTGTTAAGCTTACCTACTACAATCTCTATAATGGTTTTGCCTGCTAGATTTAACTGAGTTTTATCTTCGCCCATCCTTTTGCTGTTACCACCTGCTAAGATTATTGCTGTTTTAACAGTTTTCTCCATTACAAACCATCCTTGATAATATATTGCAGACTAATAATTAATTTTAAACTTTATTGACCCCTTTTTGTCTAGTAAATTATTTTTATAACCTAAGATGTGGTTTGCTCACTAGATTGAGTTTTCTCACTAGATTGAGTTTCCTCATTAGATGTAGCTTGAGCTTGATCACATTCCTTAGCGTTTCCCTCACTTGAACTGGCTTCTACCGGCTCAGGTTTTTTAGGTTGACTCTTCTCATCATTATCGTCCTCGATATTAATACTTTCTTTTATATCTTTGGTGGCAGATTTAAATTCCCTTATTCCTCTACCTAAAGATTTTCCGATTTCAGGAAGCTTGCTAGGACCAAATATTACCAGTATTATCCCCAGAATAATTAACAGTTCTGTTGTACCCAGTCTACCAAACACTTCTTGTCACCTCCTTGTAGGAATTTTTAAATAGCGCTATTTACTTCCCAACCATTTTAGCTGCCAGTATACTGATTTCATAAAGCAGCATCATGGGTAAAGCCATTAAAACTTGTGAAAATACGTCCGGAGGAGTAATTGTAGCCGCTGTAATAAAGATTATTACCATAGCATAAATTCTTGACCTTTTTAAGAATGCTGAAGAAACTATACCTAGTTTTGCCAGTATAAATACGACAATAGGTAATTGAAAAACCAAACCAAAAGCAAAAACAATTCCTGAAACATATGATACATAATCTCCAAAAAACAAGAAAGGCTGCAGGTCTTCAGTAGCAAACCCTAGAAAAAAGTTAATACTAATAGGAATAATAACAAAAAAGGCAAAGGACACGCCTGTACTAAAAAAGATAAGAGATGAAAGAACGAATAGTAATATAAACTTTCTCTCCGAACGCTTAAGACCTGGTAAAACAAAACTCCAGGCCTGATACAAAATTACAGGAAAGGCCAAGAGACATCCGGATAATATGGCAATCTTAATATTAGTCATAAATGCTTCAGCAAGTCTACCAAATATTAAATGCTCCTTAACCGGGTCTGTAATAATTTCCCTGATAATATCCACATACATAAAGGTAACTATGGAGGCTAAAATAACCGCAATAGCTGAAATAACTAAACGTTTCCTCAATTCATTAAAATGTTCTGTCAGGGGGACAGTGTTTTCTTCTTCTTTGTTGTTTTTTCCCACCCCTAAAGCCACCCTCTCAATATATTATAACATAACCTTC
>PWHX01000141.1 GCA_003555415.1 Syntrophomonadaceae bacterium
CGAGCTTCTTCATTATCAGCAACATCAAGCTCCTCATAATTTACTCCTTTTTGAGAAAGAAACTCTTTCACAGTATCACAATAAGGTCAAGTAGGAGTAGTATAAACAATAATATCTTCTGTCATTTTTATATCCCTCCAAGTCAAATCATACGTTATGCTTCAATGTAAATTCTTTATCTTAAGTTGTGTCTAAAAAACTATAAATATGCATTACTAAAAAAACATATATCTTGATATCCATGGCTTCTTGATTATATGATGTGTAACATAAATCAAACGTATTAATATTATGATAGTAACCTATGTAAACAAAAATATAAGGAGGAATTGATTTAAATGATGAAAATAACATCCGCATATATTCAGATAAAAAAATTTTAATGATTAAAATTATTCGTAGTCCTGTAGTGGAGGGCCTCTGCTATATGATTTTCTCTAATATCTCTTGATCCTTCCAAGTCCGCAATAGTCCTGGCCACTTTCAATATGCGGTGGTAGCTTCTTCCGCTTAATTTAAATGCTGTAAAGGCTTTTTTTAGCATGTTTTGACCGGTGTTATCCAGGGAACAGTATTTTTTTATTTGCTTAGGCTTCATTTGGGAGTTATGATAAATACCAAGACCCCCGAACCTGGAATATTGTAATTTTCTTGCCCCAGTTACCCTTTTACGAATAAGATGTGAACCTTCTCCTTCCTTTTGATCACTCATTTCATCATAAGTTACCCTGGAAACCTGCAGGTGGAGATCCATTCGATCCATAAGTGGACCAGACAACTTTTTTTGATATCTCTTAATTTCTGTAAAACTGCACAAACACTCTTTAAACTGGTCCCCGAAAAATCCACAAGGACAAGGATTTAACGATGTGATTAACATAATTTGAGTAGGAAAGGTATAAGAACCATTTAAGCGGGAAATAGTTACGCTTCCCTCCTCCATAGGCTGCCTTAAAAGTTCCAAAGCCTCTTTCCTGAATTCAGCAAGCTCATCAAGGTAAAGAACTCCATGATGAGCCAAGCTTACCTCTCCGGGTTTTGGAAACTTTCCACCCCCTAATAAAGCTGAATTTGTAATATTGTGGTGGGGTCTCCTGAAAGGTCTGTTAATTATCAGGTTATCCTTTTTTAAGAGGCCGGAAATACTGTAAATCTTTGTTACCTCCAGCTTTTCTTGTGAATTCATTTCCGGTAAAATACTTGGCACCCTCTGTGCCAACATAGTTTTTCCTGAACCGGGAGGACCCACCATAAGTAAGTTATGCCCTCCAGCAGCTGCTATTTCCAGAGCTCTTTTAGCATTATCCTGACCTTTAACTTCTGCAAAGTCTCCAACCGGATCTAACCAGGATTCCTGATCCCTTGGTTGTTCACCAGGTTTAACTTTTAAAGAATTTTTATTATTGTTTAAGTAAGAAGTTACTTCCCTTAAACTACCGGCAGCTAAAACATCTATTTTTTTAATCAGTACAGCTTCACGGGCATTCTCCAGAGGTACCAACAACTTTTTTAGACCCTTTTCCAGCGTTTCCATTGCAATCGGGAGCACTCCCTTTACTGGCCTAATTCTGCCATCCAGGGCCAGTTCACCAACTATTACAAAGCCTTCTAGTTCCCTTATATCTACCTGGCCTGTAGCTGCTAATATACCAAGAGCAATGGGAAGGTCAAATAAAGGAGCCTCTTTCCTTATATCTGCCGGTGCCAGATTTACGGTAATTCTCTTGATAGGAAACTCAAAGCCACTGTTTTTTATAGCCGCCCTAACTCTTTCCTTGGATTCTTTAACCGTAGAATGGGCAAAGCCAACCAGATCAAAAGCCGGCAGCCCTTTAGATATGTCTACTTCTACATCAACGGGATAACTATGTATTCCCAATATTGTACTGCTTTTAATTCTGGCTAACATTTTCATCACCACCCCGTTTATAAGTCCTTGTTTTTTTTAATTATAGCACACATATGTTCCCATGGCAATGTATTTTGTAAAATAAAAAAGTATTAAAAAACATTAAAAGGTCAGGATGTACACCCTGACCTTTTAATGTTTTTCTTTTACCGCACAAACATGTGGTTTCCGATAACCGTTGTAACCGGGCGTGTTCTGATCCAGGCATTTGTAGCTGTGCGGGGGTTATAAAAGGATACAGCTCCATTTGATGGATCCCAACCATTAATAGCATCCCTTGCAGCACTGCGGGCTGTTTCACTGGCCGGCCTATTAATGCTACCGTCTCTAACGGGACAGTACTGAATAAAGCCATTGGCTACCTGATAAACTACTCCCGAAATAGTGTTAGGATAACTGGAGCTTTTAACTCTATTTAAAACTGTTGCTGCTACAGCTACCTGACCTATGTAAGATTCTCCTCTGGCTTCTGCTCCCACCAGCCGGGCCAAAAGCTCTATATCTGACGATGAAAACCTGGAATTATTAGTGCTTACAGATGCAGTTGAATTGGGAACTCTTAATATTTGTCCTGTTAATATTTGGTCGGAAGTAAGATTGTTAGCTACTTTCAACTGAGCTACAGAAGTGTTATACCTTTGAGCTATTTCCCATAGGGTATCCCCCCATTGAACCCGGTAATTAGAAGTACTTTGTGATGCAGTAACCCTTAATGCTTGTCCAGCTAGTATATAGTCGGAAGTAAGCCCATTTGCAGCTTTTAAGTTACTTATAGTTGTATTGTGGTTTTGAGCAATTTTCCATAAAGTGTCCCCCCACTGAACCCGATATGAAACTGTCTCAGAACCGTATACTACTCCTAAAGAACTCCCCAACAACAAAAACACAAATACTAAAGCAACAACAATACGCAATACCTTACTTTTCATAAAATACCTCCCCTGCAAATTTTTAATTTATCTTAACATTATGTTAACAATTATAAACATAAAAAAACAGCCTGGCAACTACGGATAGCCAGACTATTTAAGCGAATCATTACCATTGCTGGGTCTTATGTTAACTGGGCGGTTTTCTTTATCAATTTAGCCAATTTTATAGTCATTTAAAAATGATGGGAAATAAAGGTCACTCTAAATCAAAAAGCATTTTTTATCAATTCTATCTTTTTAATCTTAAAATCTCTTTTGTCTGCAAGAACTGAAACCACATCAAATCTCATATTACAGTTTTTAATATTTTTGTATTTCAGGTAATACTGGGCTAACTTTATTAATCTTTTTTGTTTTACTTTATTAATTGACTCATATGGTTC
>PWHX01000108.1 GCA_003555415.1 Syntrophomonadaceae bacterium
ATAAAGTTTCCTATAAAGAGGATGATTTTTTAATATTTGGCTCGGAGACCCGGGGGTTGGATCCTAAAATTATAAAAAAATATGAAAACTGCTGTATGCGTATTCCCATGGCGGACATACCCCGATCCTTAAATCTTTCTAACTCAGCAGCTATAGTCCTTTATGAAGCCCTAAGACAACTTAATTTTCCTAACTTAAAGTAGGGAATACCAAATATCCAAACGGGACACAATACTTGTAATTAGTCTATCAGGAGAGCTTAAGCACATACAGGGTCATCCTGTGATTGATTCAAAAACCATAGAAGATTGCATGGACTGCCATAATCCCGGGGAAGAGCGTTTCACCCGGAGGATGCATTTTTCTCATCTTAACAGCCGTATTTTTACAGAGTTAATGGACAGCAGTTGCGTAGGTTGTCACCAAGTGGATGATAAAGGCAGAATTTTTGTTAAGGGTCTAAGATAATAAAAGGGATTTGAAATTATAAGTAGAATTTATAAACATAAACAGAAACAGAAATTATGTAAGCAGGGGGTAAAACAAATGAATGTTTATGATAGTGTTCATGCTCTGGCCAAAGCTTTGCAGGAGTCCGAGGAGTACAAGCAGTATTTAGAAGCTAAAGAAAAGCTGGAGGAGGAGGAAAAGGCTAAAGAGATGTTGGTAGATTTTAGAAACTATCAACTTCAAATTCAAAAAGAACAGCAAGAGGGGAATAAGGTAACTAAAGAAAAAGGTGAACGGCTAAAGAACATGTATGAAGCTATTAATAATAATTTAACTGTAAAAAACTATTTATCAGCGGAATACCGTTTTGGCAAAATGATGGCAGATATAAGTAAAATAATTGGAGAAGCGGTAGGGATTGAAGAGTTTGAGGAAATAACGGGGACCAGTGAAAAGAAACCATAAATATATCCTTTTAATTGACTTACCTGTAAAAGAGGTTAAGGCTTTAAAGCCTTAACCTCTTTATGGTTATTGTCCTGAGTGTAAATGTTAAACACTACTTTAAGGGTAGCAGCAAAGGGTATGGCCAGAATGATTCCCAGAATGCCTAAAAGTTTTCCTCCGATGAGGATGGCTACTATGATAGTAAAAGGCCTTATATCCACAGCTTTACCCAGAAGTAAGGGGGTAAGAACAAAAGCGTCAATAGACTGTATAAACACATAAAAAAAGATTATTAGTAAAAACCCGGGTGTATCAGGGGAAATGCTGATTAAAACAGCTGGAATTGCGGCTATATAGGGCCCTATATAGTAGATGATATTCATAAGACCTGCGAAGAAACCGAGAATAAAGTAAAAAGGCATACCCATGATAAAAAGTCCAAGGCCCGTTGCAAATCCTACAATTCCGCAGCGGAGAAAATTTCCCCGCAAATATGCGCCAACCTTCTCGTCTAAAATTGTTAACACCCTGGACAATTCATACCTGTAATTTGTAGGGGCTGACATGATAATGCCTGCTTTAATTTTTGCTAAATCCTTTAAAAGGTAAAAAACCAGGAACAAAATAACAATAAGTTCCGTTAATCGGGAAAATAAGGCCAGGGTAAGGGATGTTACCTGATTTAATAACTGCTGTAAATTTGTAGGTATCTGTTGTATTAAAGAGGTTATTACCTCTTCAAACTGAGGGTACTGTATTATCTGAATAAACTCCAAAAGATAGGGCTGTAACATGGCAATATATCTGGGTAAAAGTTTTGTAAGTTCGACAATTTCATTAATCAATATAGGAATTACCAGGTAAAACATTAGCACTATAAGTGCCAGGAAAACCAGGAAAGCTACAGTTACAGCCAACCAGTGGGGGACTTTTTTTGCAGTTAGGAAATTAACTACCGGGCTGATAGAATACACTATGAGAACAGAAATAATTACTAGATTAATTACCCACTGTAACTCCCTGATAAACCATATCAAACCAGTAATCAGCAGTACGGTAAAAATAATTTTTAAGGCCAGTTTGAACTCTTTTTCCATTTTTTAAGCCTCCGGTTATCTTGTCCACATAAAAGTTATCTTTAATATTATAATATATAAAACTTGTTAAGGCAAAAAATTTAACTACAATTCGTTTTCTTCCAGTTCCGGACGGTATTCTGCCTCCAGATAGAAAACTATCTCTTCAGCGAAAATTATAGACCTTACTTTAATTAAAAAGCCTTTCCCCCCCACCTGGACAATGCGATTGTCTAAAAGTTTAAAAACCAACTCCGGATTTGTTTTGCCTATTTCCTGACCTATAAGATCCTTTACTATTTCTCTAACTTCTTTTTTTAATTCCAGCTCAGTAAAAGAATCTTTAGTATTTTCATTCTCAGATAAGAATATAATTTTAATGTCCTGAATAACCCCAAATTTCTGATTGCTCCACTGTTCTTCGTAACTACTCAACCTTTCTAAAGCCTCATATAATTCAACTCTAAGCCTTTCTTTTTCATAGTACAGGCGATTTAATTCTTTGCCGGCCAGGATTTGCATAAAAAAAGATCCAAGAAGAATACCCAGGACAAACCAGGCTACCTTTTGCTTCATATTTATTCTCCTCCTGCCAGGAACACAATTATAAGGTATCCAAGGTGGGCTCCGTAAAAAGCACTTAGAATAAATAAAAACTGTTTTATGACATTACTTATTTGGCCATCCAGAAAACCTGTTTCAATGACCCTTATAGCAACAAACGTCCCTCCAATAGCTGAAACCAGGGCCCAGATTTTTAATTTTTCTGCCAAATCCAGCATGATTTTTAAGGGAGGGTCATGGCAGAAAATTGAACCTAAAGAACCTATTAGGGTCCCGCCTAAAATTACACCCAGAGCTATGAAAAAATTATAAATTAAAGTATGGACAAATTTTTCCACTTTAAATTCCTCCGGTTATGATAGTTATGATAAGCAAATATCTCTATATTTAACAATTTTATTATCTATTTACTTCACATATAACCTAAATATGCAGTTATTTCTTTATGTGGTATAATTATTAAGGGAAGAATTTATAATTACTAAATTACTAAAGGGAGGCAACTTCCATGGATAAAGAAGAAAAAGACAAGAAAACAGGTTTTGTCCACCTGCATTGTCACTCAGAATACAGCCTACTTGATGGGACGGCCAGGGTTAAGGATATGATCAA
>PWHX01000071.1 GCA_003555415.1 Syntrophomonadaceae bacterium
AAAGCATTAAAGAAAGCGAAGGAAGCCTGTTAAAAGAGTTAAAAAAACCCCGTCAGTTTCCGAAACGGGGCTTGAAAAGGTAAGGAGAATATAATTATTACTTAGAAACTACCTTGACCTGATTCTTGGGCAAGCTTCAAGAATCTTTTTCTTCCTTTTTGAATGAAATAGTCATTTATACTATGCTTTGAAGCGTTTAATATATCCTCTTCCTTTAAGCCAGCTTCTTTAACAATTTTTAAAGAGGTGGAAAAGTTTCCCACATCATTTTCAATATGGGCATCACTGCTTACTGAAACCCTGGCGCCTAATTCTTTAGATAACCGGGCAATCTTTTTACAGTTTTGAAAACTTCCTGTTCTGCTAACCGTCAATGAACTGTTGTTGATTTCAATAATAGTATTGTGTTCTGCCGCAGCTTTAATTACCTCCTGCTCATCAATGGGAAACTCAGGGTTCCCCGGGTGCACGATTATATCAATGAACGGCTTTTGTATGGCCTTTATCATTGCCCGGGTATTTTGGTCCCTTGTCCCTCCTGGATAACATACATGATGAAATCCAGCCAGGATTATATCCATTCTTTTAAAATAATCGGAAGGCAAGTCAATATTACCCTCATAGTCTGTTATGTTTGCTTCTATTCCCTTTAATACCTCCACCCCAAAAAACTTATCCGGCAAGACATGTAAGTTCCCGAAATGATAAGCATGAGAAGCGCCCGGCATAGAGGGCCCGTGATCGGTTATAGCTACCATTTGAAGGTTTTTCTCCGCGGCAGCCCTGGCTATCTCTTTTATTGTGCTGTAAGCATGGCCACTGGCAATAGAATGAGTATGGAGATCGGCAATTATCTTCATAATTAATTCCTCTCCCTATTTTAGAATAAACTTTTCTATAAGTTCCGCTACCCCATCATCTAGATTTGAAGTAGTAATATAGTCAGCCGTCTTTTTAACTTCCTCCCGGGCATTTTCAACTGCTACACCCATTCCCGCATACTCTATCATATCAATATCGTTATAACTATCTCCCACAGCTATAGTCTCATTTTTTTGTAATCCTATGGATTCGGCCAGGGACTTTAGGGCCTGGCCTTTAGTAGCCCTGCTATGGGTTATCTCTAAAAAATAAGGCCTGGATTGTGCTATAAAAAGTATATCCTTATATTTCTGATTTAACAGTTTCCAGAGGTCTTGAATTTTTCTTTCTTCTTTAATAATAACAGTTATTTTTGTAGGCCCTTCATTTAAAAACCCCGTTAAATTTCCTACACAGGTATAATCTACACCAGCAATACTAATATAGAGGCTAGTCATCTCATTTTCTTCCCGGACGTACAGCTTATCATTTATATAGAGATTGAGATGAAGACCCTCTTCTTCTGCAAAAGTAGTTATTTCCCTGGCCTGTTCCAGCGGCACGGGACAGTGATAAATCTCTTCTTTGGTTCGGGCTGTTTTTACCATGGCCCCGTGATAAGTGATCAGCGGTACATTAAGGCCAAGCTCCTCAGCATAGGGTAGGGCAGAACGAAACATCCTCCCTGTAGCTAAGGTAACCGTAACCCCCTTCCGGGTAGCTTCTAAAATAGCTTCACGGTTACGGGGCGAAATCTCATTATTTTCATTTAAAAGAGTATCATCCAAATCCAACGCCAGCAGTTTAAAGCTCATCTGTGCAGAATTCACTCCCATTAAACCATTATATTTTTAATTAAATTTCATTTAATTTTAGCTATAAACTATTTCTTTTTATCTTATCTCCTTTTATCTTTTACAAGCATACTTAAAAATCCACTGATTATAGACAACACCAAGGCTCCTAAAATTCCGGCAAAGAAAACATTCTCCACTGTAAAGCCAACTACAGTTCCGGCCACTATCCACAGCATTACTCCGTTAACTACCAAAGTAAAAAGCCCCAGGGTTAAAATGTTTAGAGGTAAAGTTAGAATGCTAACGACAGGCCTTATCACTGCGTTGACCAGTCCTAAAACCAGGGCTGCAAATAACGAAGCAATAAAGCTTTCGATAACTATTCCCTCTATTATCTGAGCTGTAATATATATAGCCAGACCGTTTATTATCCATCTTAATATTAGTCCCCTCATAGATTATAGTTCCTTTCTCCGTAAATTATCTTACTAAAACATTCGACACTAATTTAATGTACACCTTTATCATTTATAAGAATCATATCATACTTTTTAACATATATGACAATAATAAATTAAAAATTGAAAGGAAGTTAGAGTTTGAATGATTAAAACAACTCCTGATAAACTGCCTAAAAGCGAACCTATACAGTGGGGATTGGATTATATCAATGAATCATTAGAATTTTTAATGGACAGTGAAATAGAGCAGGATTATAAACTAGAAATAATCTTTTCCTCTGGGAAAAACCTGGCACATCACTATCAATCTTTATTAAAAAAGGAAGCTATGCTTTATAAAAGCACACTAATAGCTGACAACTGGGAAGCAGGAAAACTTATGGCGTTAAGGCTGTTGGTTAAGGCTACACCCTGCCCCGCCCAGTCTTACATTCATCCGGTGGATAAGTTAATGTTTTACTACATTTATAACCTGAAGTACCTCAGCAAATTTTTTACCAGTATTAACTTAATAAACTGCCGAAACCTGATTCCAAAATCATTTATACGTGAAGTCTTAGAAATCGCAGAAAAAAATGGACTAAACCTGGACTGCCTGAAATCAAACGGCTATCCTTTACTGATCTGTTCACTTCCCTATGAAGAAAAGCAACCAGGCTGCTATTTTCATTCATTCCACACGGCTGTCCTATTTGCTAATTCCCACAATGAAACCGTAAAAAAACACTTGATTCTTCATGAGTTGGGTCATGCCCTTTTTAACCTCAGCAATAATAATAAAAGCAGTAATAAACTTTTCAATGCCCTGCTGGCTCTTTTAAAGAAATACCACCCTTATTCCAAGGTGATTTCCGTTAAACCCTTCCAGCATAGATACATGGAAGAAGTCTTTGCAGATTCACTGGCCACTTATTTTTTATCAGATCAGGAATGGGAAGAACGAACAGAAGGGGAAAGACAGGAAAAAAAGGATGAATGGGAAAACAACCAGCATGGTAAAAAGCCCATACCCCCTGACCTGG
>PWHX01000135.1 GCA_003555415.1 Syntrophomonadaceae bacterium
GATTTTAAAGATTGTTCCCTTGTTCACCAAAGCATTTCTGATATTGACTTTGAGGACATAGATTTAACTACATCTTTAGCAGGAATACCATTAGGTTTACCCGTCTTTATAAATGCCATAACAGGTGGAACTGTAGATACTAAAAAAATAAATAAAATTCTGGCTTCTGCTGCCAAAGATGCAGGAATGGCTTTGGCTGTGGGTTCTCAAATGTCTGCTTTAGAAGACAAAGACATGAGAGAAACCTTCCAGACAGTAAGGGAAGAGTATCCTGAAGGTGTTGTATTTGCCAACATCGGAGCATATGCTAACCCGGAAATGGCCATAGAAGCTGTTGATATGGTAAAGGCTGCGGCTTTGCAGGTACATTTAAATGTTCCCCAGGAACTAATAATGGCTGAAGGCGACCGTAAATATAAAAGCTATCTTAATAACATCAGCAGCATGGTAAAAAATCTGGATGTTCCTGTAATAGTAAAAGAAGTAGGTTTTGGTATGAGTATGGAAACCGCACAAAAGATTTTAAATTGTGGGGTGAAAGTTCTGGATATAGGCGGCTATGGGGGTTCAAACTTTATACGCATAGAAGCTGAAAGAAGAAATATTGAGCTGGAAGAAGAAATGTTAAGCTGGGGTATACCTACCCTTATAAGTTTATTGGAAGTGTTGGATGTTACCAAGGGGAAAGGGGAAGTTATAGCCTCAGGGGGTTTAAATAATGCCTTTAATATAGCCAAAAGCCTGGCCCTGGGCGCTAGTGCTGTAGGCATGGCGGGTTTACCTTTAAGCATTATTCAAAAAAAAGGTAAAAATGAATTCATGAAATGGATTAGGGATTTAACCCTATCTTTAAAACAAATAATGGCTATGGTTGGAGCTTCCAGTATGAAGGAGCTTAAAGAAACTCCTGTAGTAATAAGAGGTAAAACAGCTGAGTGGCTGGATAAAAGGGGTATTGATACTTGTTTTTTAGCCCAAAGGTAAATAAAGAATCCGAAGCACGTGAATAATCACGTGCTTTTTTGTGCTTAATACACCAGTTATTAAGAATAAAAGCATTATTTTTGGTTAATATAGAAAATAGTTTATAAAAATTAAAAGGATGGTGAGATAATGCCTTTAGGAATGATACTGCTGGTAGTAGTTGGGGTATTGATTTACCTGGGATTTGCTCACCGGGTACTGGATAGGTTAAGACTAACTGACAAGCAGGCTTTAATATTTATTGGCACTATACTTATAGGAGGTTTTATCCCCGATATACCCCTTACAGAAAATGTTGGAATTAATATAGGCGGAGGAATACTACCTATATTTTTAATTGGGTATCTTCTGGTAAAGGCGAATACGGTAAGAGAGAAGAGCAGAGCAGTTATAGCCCTTCTAATAACCACCGTAATTGTCTATGGAGCTACAAAAATAGTTCCCGTTGAGCCTACTTATGCTATACTGCTGGATCCCATGTATATATTTGCGCTTATAGCAGGTATAGTAGGTTACCTGGCGGGACGTTCCAGAAGGTCAGCCTTTATTGCCGGTGCAGGCAGTATGGTATTGGTTGATATTGTATCCCGGATTGAATTGGCTCTGGTGGGAGGCAGGGGAGCATTGGTTATTGGAGGTGCAGGCGCCTTCGATGCCATTATTATTTCTGGAATAATTGCTGTTGCCCTGGCGGAAGTAGTTGGTGAAACCAGGGAAAAGCTGCAGGGAGGCACCTCCAAAGCGCAGATTAATCCCTTTGAACAGGAAAGTGAACAGGAACGTGAACAGACGGGAGAGCCAGACGAAGATAATCCTGAGAAACAGGGTGGTGAATAAAATGTATAAAAATTATAATAAAAAACTTATTATTTGTTTATCTGTTTTGGTTGCCTTAATTATGGGAAATAACTCTATTTCAGCTGACAGTTATTTTTATCCTGAAACCCGGAAAGTGCAAGGTCAGGTGGAAAGGGCAGAAAATAATGAATTCTTTGAGCTGTTAAATTTATGTGAAAGACAAGACGGAAAGTACTACACCGTTGTTGACCAGCAGGGTAATGTAATTATGAGAACTGCACGACACCTCCACAAAGGCGACCAGTATATATGTGGAGAAAACAAGCATTACGAAATTTATAAGGTGGTTGATGATATTGTATATGCCCGTGAAATTGAAGAGTCGGCTTCTTTATTGTCTCTAGACCAGATTCAAATCAGTTTAGATAATTTTATTCCTTCCTTTAAACTGCCTGTGCAACAAGACGGTGGAGACAAGACGGTAGGAGTACTCCATTCCCATGGCGCAGAATCTTATGTGCCCAGTGACGGTGAAGAGTCTATAGAAGAAGGTGGAGGGATATTGCAAGTAGGTGATTCGTTTACTGCTGCTTTAGAAGAAAAAGGAGTAGAAGTAATCCACTCTAAAGAAACTCATGTGCCTCATGACTCCGGTGCCTATAATCGATCCCGGAGAACAAAAGAGGAAATAATGAAAGAAAATCCGGATGCTGTCTTTGATGTTCACAGGGATGCTGTTCCTGCAGATGAATACCTAGAGGAAATAGAGGGAGAAGAAAGGGTACAAGTTTTGTTAATAGTTGGCAGGCAGAACCAGAACTTTGAAAACAATAAAGAATTTGCAGAAGGCCTAAAGGAGGTGGCTGATGAGAAGTATCCTAACCTAGTAAAGGGTATTTTAATGGCTGAAGGGAGTTACAACCAGGATTTGAGCGGAAGGTCTTTGCTCCTGGAGGTGGGGGCCCATGAAAACAGCAGGGAAGATGCCGAGGAATCAATCGCCCTTTTTGCTGATGTTGCCGATTCATTTATTTACGGAGGGGCCGCTCCTGGCGGTGTCCCGGGAGAAGGTGAAATTGCAGCGGGAAGAGTTTTAGGTCTAATTGCCCTGGCGGTACTAGGAGTAGCAGCTTACCTTCTTATAAGTACCGGAAGTTTTGAAGAATTGAAGGCGAAGGTAAAACAATTTACCCAAAAAGAGTTTACTAACTTCTTGGGAAGTTTCAGCCTTAGCAAAAAAAGTAGTACCAGTGAAGCAGATAGCGGGGATCAGGAACCAGAATCCTATGAATCACATGAATCTCATGATTCCGATGAAACGCATGAATCCCATGA
>PWHX01000134.1 GCA_003555415.1 Syntrophomonadaceae bacterium
TATAAGGGATTAAGTGTTAAAATTTTGTCATAATATGATGTTAACAAATATTTTTTTAACGACAAAAAAAAAGCAGCTCTGGTTAAGCTGCTTTTACAAAAATTTAAACTTTATTTCATAGCCTTTCTTTTTCTTAAAAAAGCCGGTATGTCTATATCGTCGCTAGTATAAGAACTCTTTTCCGTTCCCTCAACAACATGTTTCTTTTCTTTTTCTTTTCTTTCATCAAAACCTGTAGCAATTACTGTAACCCTTACTTCATCCTGCAAGGATTCATCAATGACCGCGCCAAAAATAATATTGGCATCCGAATCTGCTGCCTCTGCTACAATATCGGCAGCTTCATTTACTTCAAAAAGTCCCAGATCGGCTCCGCCGGTTATGTTAAGCAATACACCTCGAGCCCCTTCAATGGATGTCTCCAGTAAGGGACTGGAAATAGCTGTTTTTGCAGCATCCATAGTTCTGCTTTCCCCACTGCCTACACCAATACCCATAAGGGCTGACCCGGTTTCCAGCATAATAGTTTTCACATCAGCAAAATCAAGGTTAATTAAACCGGGAACAGCAATTAAATCAGATATTCCTTGAACCCCCTGCCTCAGCACATCATCAGCAATCCGAAAAGCCTCTACAATAGGTGTCCTCTTCTCTACAACCTGTAAAAGCCGGTCATTCGGAATGATTATCAGAGTGTCCACTTTTTCTTTAAGTATGTCAATTCCCTGTTCAGCCTGTGTTAAGCGCTTTTTCCCTTCGAATGTAAATGGTTTGGTTACTACTCCTACCGTTAAAGCACCCATTTCCTTGGCTACTTCAGCAATTACGGGAGCCGCACCTGTACCAGTTCCTCCACCCATACCTGCTGTAACAAATACCATATCTGCACCTTTAAGAATTTGCTGAAGTTCCTCCCTGCTTTCTTCAGCAGCCTGACAACCAATTTCAGGGTTGGCGCCGGCCCCTAATCCTTTGGTTAATTTTTCTCCTATCTGCACCTTTACATTGGCTTTAGCCAGGTATAGAGCCTGAGCATCAGTGTTCACCGCAATAAAATCAACACCTTTTAAGCTTGCTTCAATCATACGGTTCACTGCGTTACTTCCTCCACCACCTATACCTATTACTTTAATTTGAGCAAACTGCTCCATTTCATTATCAAATTCTATCATAATATTACTTACCCCCTTACCCAATAAACGGGTTAATCAAAAATATCTAAAAGCCAGTTCTTAATACGTTCAAAAAATTTGGGCATCACAAGCCTTGTTTCCTTTTTGGATGTAGGAACCATGTGTGATACTTGAACATAATGAATTATGCCTACTCCAGTAGAATAAATAGGACTTTTTACACCTATATATTCAGGTTGTGCCACCTGTACCGAAGATTCTAACACTTCTTCGGCTAGTTCAGCCACCCCCTTCATCAAGGAAACCCCGCCTGTTAGTACAATTCCTGCCGGCAGAAACTTTAAATAACCCATTTTTTCTAATTCTTCCCTGGCTAAATAAAACATTTCTTGAACTCTAGGTTCTATTATACTGGACAATAGTTCCTCATTAACATTCTTATTACCTTTTCCTCCAACATTTTTTATTTCTATTTCCTCTTCTGAATCAACCATGGATACCAAAGCTTTTCCATGGTTAACTTTTAGATTTTCTGCCTGCTCTATAGTAGTTCTTAAACCTACCGCTATGTCATTTGTAATATAGTCTCCCCCTACAGGCAATACAGAAACATCCCTTAGTCCTCCCTGTTGAAAAACAGCTATTTCCGTAGTTCCTCCACCAATATCAATTAAAGCAACTCCCAACTCTTTTTGATCGTCAGTAAGGGAAACTTCTGCATTGGCTAAAGAATTTAAGACCACACCATCTATTTCCAATCCTGAACGATTTACACAACGCATTAAATTTCTAATAGAAGTTATAGCTCCAGTAATAATCATGGCATCAACTTCCAAGCGAACTCCTACCATTCCTACAGGGTCACGAATACCGTCATATCCGTCAACAATAAACTGCCTGGGTATTATATCAATTATCTCCCTATCAGGAGGCATGGCAATAACACGAGATGCCTGGATAACTCTTTCTACATCTTCATAAGTTATTTCCTTATCTTCTCCAGATACTGCAACTACTCCACAGTTATTGATTATTGTAATATGTGTACCTACTATTCCTAAAAAAACAGAATTAATCTCCATATTAATCATACGTTCAGCTTCTTCTACAGCTTCCATTATGCTTTGCACCGTTTTATCCAGATCAACAATTGCACCTTTACGCAACCCTTTAGAGGGACTGGTGCCTACACCAATTATATTAATCGTTTTGTCCTGGTTAATCTCTCCTACAATAACCCTTATATTAGAGGTCCCTATATCCATACTTGCCATGATATTTTTTTTGACCACACCTTGAACCTCCCTTGAAACCTACAAGACATAACTACCTGTATAGGTTTAGTTCAACATCTTTTAATAATTCCCTTTTTTTGCCGAGGATAATTTTTGCTCTAAAATTTTACCCTATAATAATTATTCTTGATTATTTTGGGGAAAATGGTTTACCCTTAAATCAATATAATTAGGCTCCGTATCCTTTTTTCGTATTTCTACTAAAACATTAGGTATTTCCCTTATTTTTTTATCAAAGTTTTCTGAACCTAACCATATTTCCGTTCCATCTAAAGTATAAACTATTAAATTGTTAGAGTTATTTACATTAAAATCAGAAAACATAGAAAGCGTTTCTGAAGAAAACAAACAAAATATATGTAATATTTCTTCTAAATAATAAATGTCTTCATCTTTAATATTCTGACCTATAAAAGGTCTATTAAAATTAATCCCGGTAAGAAGAGGCTTGTCCCCTTTAATTTTATCAAAAGCACCTAATACCGTACCGTCCCGGGATATCTCTAAGAATTTCCCCTGGTAAGGAGCTAAAGCAACAGGCTCCTTCTCCTCAACAATAATAGATATACCCTTGGGCATAAGATAACTTACTTCGGCTGATTGAATTAAAGGCATTCCTTCCAACTGGTTTCTTATCATCCTGTTGTTTACCTGCCAAAGGGTTGACCCTTTTTCAACATTTGTAGCTCTTATAATCTGTTCTGCATTAACTCTCTCATTTCCAATCAGATCTATCCTTTCTAATTTAAATACAGGTGATTTAACTAAAGCCACGAAACACAAAAGCACAAATAACATTAAAAAAAGGTAGAAAAAAATTGATTGCCTTTTTTTATGTATAATCTTTTTTTTGTTTTTTGTAGATTCCCTATAGTAATATTTATTAAAGGGCCTGTCCATTTTTTCACCCCTTTAATGAAAACGCTTTTGCGTTTTCATTAAACGTTAATAACCGGAGCGTGGACCCGTTTAACTTTTGCTCCTAAATTTTGCAACTGTATTTCCAGTTTTTCATAGCCCCTGTCAATATGATGAATCTCATCAACTATTGTTATCCCTTCAGCTGACAGCCCTGCC
This sequence comes from Syntrophomonadaceae bacterium, assembly GCA_003555415.1. Classification (GTDB taxonomy): domain Bacteria; phylum Bacillota; class Dethiobacteria; order SKNC01; family SKNC01; genus PWHX01. Next base: position 3,506 of record PWHX01000134.1, read on the forward strand.
AACACTAAAGCTGCGCCGGCCCTCAGGTCAGGAGCTTTTAACACAGCACCGGTTAATTTATTAACTCCCTTTATTATAGCCGATCTACCATCAATAGTAATTTGTGCTCCCATCTTCTTGAATTCTTCAACATGGCCAAACCTACCGTCAAACACATTTTCCATTATTACACTTATACCATCAGCATAGCTTAATAAAGCCATGGTTTGTGGTTGCATATCAGTGGGGTAACCAGGATAAGGAAGAGTCCTAACAGAATTAACTGCTTTTATTCTATCTACCTTTACTAAAAGTGAATCTGTATCCTCCCATATTTCTATTCCTGTTTCCCTTAGCTTAGCTATTACAGCTTCTAGATGCTCAGGGATAACATTATCTATTATTATTTCTCCCCCCGCAACTCCTACTGCTGCAATCATTGTGCCCACAATAATTCTATCAGGAATTAATCTATGACTTACCTTGTTTAAATAATTAACTCCCTCTATACTAATTATATCGGTTCCTGCACCTTTAACTTTAGCTCCCATCTTATTTAAAAAATTCTGCAAATCAACAATTTCTGGTTCCTTGGCTACATTATATATCTTTGTGGAGCCCCGGGCAAATATAGCAGCCATCATTAAGTTTTCCGTTGCCCCTACGCTAGGATAATCCAAATGGATTGTACTGCCTCTTAGTTTACTGGCTTCAGCATAAACATAACCACTTTCCTCACTTATTTTTGCCCCCATAGATGCCAGGCCCTTTAAATGAAGATCAATGGGGCGAGGCCCAATATCACAACCTCCCGGATAAGAAACCTTAACTTTACCCAGCCTGCCCAGTAAAGGACCCATTAAAAAAATGGAAGACCTCATTTCACACATCAAGCTTTCAGGAATCTCAGAAGTGCAAAGTGAGCTGGGATTTAAATTTAAAGTACTGCTTTCCCTAGAAACATTTACTCCCAAACATTCTAAAATATCTAACATTACTTCTACATCACTAATATCAGGCACATCTTTTATTTCAACCTCTTCTGAAGACAAAAGACTGGCTGCTAAAATCGGAAGAATAGAGTTTTTAGCTCCACTAATTCTTGTTTTACCTGATAATCTCTTCCCGCCTTCAACTACTAATTTTTCCATGGAAGTCACCCCCTGCTAGCTCTCTTCTCCCACTATGTTAATTTCCGGTTCTATCATAACTCCAAACTCCTCATATACTCTTTTCCTAACTCTTGTAATTACCTCTAAATAATCAACAGCCCGGGCTCTTCCCAGGTTTATAATAAAATTGGCATGTTTTTGAGACACTTGAGCATCTCCTATCCGCAGCCCCTTACAACCTGCTCTTTCAATTAGGCGTCCTGCTGATTCTCCAGGAGGGTTACGAAAAACACTGCCAGCACTAGGTTGAGTTGGATGGTTTTTACGGCGGTGATTTAAAAGTTCCTCCATCCGCTGCTTTATACTTATGTATTCTGCCCGGACAAGTTCCAGCTCAACTTCCAAAACTATCCAGTTTTTTCTCAATAAACTTGAGTGGCGATAATCAAAATCTAATTCATTAGAAAATATCACTTTGATTTCACCCTGCCAGGTTAAAACTTTAACTTTAGAAATAAGTTCAGCCATACAGTTCCCGTAAGCACCAGCATTTATTACTACAGCTCCACCTACAGTCCCGGGAATACCGGCTGCAAATTCAAGACCAGATAAACCTTCCTGCGCAGTCCTGGCTGCCAACATGGGTAAAGGCATCCCCGCCCCTACAGTTACTCTAGAACCATTAATATCAATATTTTTAAAAGCCTTGTTTAACTTAACTGCCAATCCTCTTATTCCTTTGTCACTGACCAATATGTTGGTACCTCCACTGAAAACGAAAAGAGGTATAAATTCATTTCTGCAAAAGCAAAGAAGTTCCTTTAATTCCTCGCTTCCACCAGGAATAATAAAATAATCTGCTGGCCCACCGATCTTAAGAGAAGTATGACTTGACATGGGCTCTTTAGTTTTAAGAGTTGAGCAGGATATTTCTTTAATCCCAGCTGCCAGTTTCATTGTTTTCTATCCTCCACCATATAATAAAATAAACCGATTAGTCATAACTCTGTTTCCTGTCTCTATATAATTTATTTTATGCATTTAACTTTAATGTGTGCCTTACATTGCTTGTCCTTGTTATCTATTATTCCCCAATGAGATAAGTATATTAGAACACCTGCTGATTCTAATCAATTAATTAAATTTTTCATAAGATTAAACATGACCTCATTTGAATCAGGCCTTCCTAACTCCTTACTCCTGCGGGCCATATTCTCCAGCTTTTTATTATCATTAATAATTTCTAGAACCTTTTCTGCCAAGATTTTACCTGTAAGTTTATCCTCTACAATAAGCTCTGCTGCCCCTGCATCAGAAAGTACCCGGGCATTTAACACCTGGTGATTATTGGTTACATTTGGTGAAGGAATTAAAATAGAAGGTATGCCCCGGGCTGTAATTTCTGACAAAGTTGTAGCCCCAGCCCGACTTATAATTAAATCAGCAGCGGCCAGGGCCACAGGCATTTCTTCTAGATAAGGTTTCAAAAAAATATTATCAGCATTAATAATTTCATTGTTTTTAGCTGAACTAATTATATTATCATAATATTTTTGTCCGGTAATATAAACGAACTGAATATCTTCACAAGCTTTTAAATAAGGCAAAATCTCCAAAATACAGTCGTTAATCTTTTCTGCACCTCGACTGCCACTGACTATTAGAATGCTCTTTTTATTAGGATTCAACATTAAAGATTTAATCCCTTCTTCTCTGCTGGCACCTACTACTTCAGAAGCCCTGGGATTTCCTGTTACTACAACTCTATCTGAATCACGGAAATACTTTTTTGAAGCCTCAAAGGACACACATATCTTTTCAGTAAATCTAGACAAAATCTTATTGGTTATACCAGGAATTACATTTTGTTCGTGAATTAAACCCGGTATACCTAAAAGAAAGGACCACGATACTACCGGACCACAGACATAACCTCCGGTACCTAAAACTACCTGAGGTTTAAAATCCTTTAAAACCTTCCGGGCTTCTATTCCTCCCCTGGTTAAGTCAGTAAAAGTTTTAAAAAGCTCAGGGGATAACTTTCGTGGCAAACCCCTTACAGTAATAGTTTCCAACTCAAACCCCGCTGAAGGAACTATGCTGCTTTCTAAACCCTTTTTAGTCCCCACAAACAATATTTCAGATTCCGGCTCTTTAGACTTTATGTAGCGAGCCACTGCCAAGGCAGGATAAATATGTCCTCCTGTTCCACCACCCGCCAACACAATTCTCATTTAAGTTTCATCCCTTCCTGGCTTGAAAAAATATCTATCACTTACCAGGAGAGGTGTGAACATTGTCTAGCTTTACTTTGTGCTCCACTTCACACCAAATATCCTGAGTTTACATTACTTTTCGATAAAAAGCTAAAATACTACTTTTAATATTAACATAATATTATAACTCTGTCTAAAGGAAATATATATGCATTTCTTTAATACTGTACATATTTAGAAATATTTAAAAGTATCCCTATAGAACTAAGGCTAAAGAAAAGAGAGCTTCCTCCTGCACTAATAAAAGGTAAGTTAATTCCCGTTACCGGAATAGAACCCGTCACAACACCTATATTTATGATAACTTGTAAAGCTATCATGGAAACTATCCCTACTGCCAGCAGGCTTCCAAAAACATCTGGAGCCATCAAGGCCAGTTTAAACCCTCTCCAGATAAGCAGGAAAAATAAAAGAATCACCGTAACAGCACCTATAAAGCCTAATTCTTCTCCTATGAGGGCAAAAATAAAGTCGCTGTGGGGTTCAGGCAGGTAGAAAAATTTCTGCCTGCTTCTTCCCAACCCTACCCCAAAAAGCCTTCCCGGACCTAAGGCGTAAAGGGATTGTATGATATGGTAGCCGGTATCCATTCTATCCGCCCAGGGATCCAAAAAGGAAAAAAATCTCCTTCTCCTGTACTCCTCCGACAGCATTAAATAACCAATAGCAGGCACACTGGGTATGACTAATGCAAAAATATGCTTCCATTCTATCCCAGCTGTAAAGAGAATAATTAATACTGTTCCTGCAATAGCCACAGCTGTTCCCAAATCCGGCTGTTTGAGGATAAGCAAAAAACATACTCCCATTATAACCAGGGGAGGAAAAACACCTATCCAAAAATTTTTTAATTCTGAATTTTTCTTTGATAAAAAAGCAGCTGTAAATATAACCAACACAATCTTGGTGAACTCTGAAGGCTGTATGGTCATTCCCCCAAACCCTATCCACCTTCGGGCAGCATTTATTTCAATTCCTACACCGGGAACGTATACTAAAAGTAATAGTATGAAATTTATTAAGAGCAAAAATTTAATATATTTTTTAATTTTCCAATAGTCATAATTAGCCAGGAATATCATACCTAACAAACCTAGAAAAGCCCAAAAAACCTGTCGTTTTAAAAAATAATAGCTATCTCCTTGTATCTCGGTAGCAGTATAAAAACTTGAACTAAAAACCATTACAATGCCAATTCCCAGCAAAATAATAGCTGTAAAAAATATGATAAAGTCAGGAGGTTTACCCTTTGTTTTTCTCAATCTTATCCCTCCCCAAAACTTTAACCAACCTTTTAAACTCGTTACCTCTTTCTTCATAACTATCAAACATATCCCAGCTAGCACAAGCCGGTGATAATAAAACCAGGTCCCCTTCTGTGCTCAACTGATAAGCCTTACTAACAGCTTCTTTAATATCTTTAACCAATGTAAAATCGTTAAAACCAACTTTTTTTACAGCTTGAGCAATCAATTCCTTTGTTTCCCCCAGAAGCAGCAGGTGTTTTACGTTCCTTTTAATATAACTGGTTAGCTCTTCAAAACTAGATCCCTTATCCTTCCCACCGGCAATTAATATTACTTTTTGAGGAAAAGCTTCCAAAGCCTTAATAGTAGCTCCTGTGTTTGTTCCCTTAGAATCATTAATAAAAGTAATTCCCCGGTAAATTCCCACGTTTTCCAAACGATGAGCAACACCCTTAAAAGAACGTAAGGTTTGAGCTATTACTTCTACTTTAATACCTGCCACAAAGGATATAGCAACTGCCGCCAGGATATTTTCCAGGTTATGTCTTCCTGGAAGTAAGACTTCATCAATGTGGCATACTTTAACCGTTTTATTATCTTCTCCTATAACAATATGCTCATTTTTAAGGTAAATTCCTTTTTTTAATTTATTTGCTAAACTAAAAAATAATGTTTTAGCTTTTATTTCCCTTGTTAAATCAGTTAAATGGTGGTCATCGGCATTAAGTATAGCAAAATCATCTGGCTGCTGATTTCTAAAAATTTGCTTTTTAGCATCCACGTAATTTTGTAAGCTGTAATGACGGTCCATATGATCTTCTGAAATGTTTAAAATTGCACCTATATGGGGCCGGAATTTTTCTATTCCTTCAAGCTGAAAACTGCTCAACTCTGCAGCAATAATGGAATTAAAAGGAGCTTCTATGGCAATATCGCACAAAGGAACACCGATGTTACCTGCCACATACACGTTTAATCCAGCTTTTTTAAATATTTCACCAACTAAAGCCGTAGTAGTGGTTTTTCCATTAGTCCCGGTAATACCTGCTATGGGAGACTTTATAAAATGGTAGGCTATTTCTATTTCTGTTATCACTTTAATTCCTAAATCTTCAGCTTTTTTCAGCGGTTTGATATCCATAGGAACTCCGGGATTTTTTACCACTAAATTTGTATCCGAATTTACTATGCCTCCCGGATGCCCCCCTGTTACAATCTTTATATTATGAAAAGACTTTAAAACCTCTATAGAATGTGTCAACTCTTCGCGACATTTATAATCATTAATTATAACGTTTGCTCCTTTTTGAGCCAGCAAAAGTGCTGCCGAAACCCCACTGAGGCCCATTCCAAAAACTACTACTGTTTTTCCTTTAAGTTCCATACTTGTAAATCCTCCCTGTTAAACAGAAACTAAACCAGTCAGAGCCAGGATAAAAGCAACCGCCCAAAAAACATTTACAACTTTCCACTCACTCCAGCCGCACAATTCAAAATGATGATGCAGAGGGCTCATTTTAAAAACTCTTTTCCCGGTAAACTTGTAAGCAATCACTTGTATTATTACTGAAAGGGTTTCCAGAACAAATATCCCACCAATTATAACCAAAATAAATTCTGTTTTAGTTAAAACTGCTACCGTGCCCAAAACCGCCCCCAGAGAAAGAGACCCAACATCTCCCATAAATATTTTTGCAGGGTGAAAATTATATATTAGAAACCCAAAGCAGGCTCCTACCAGAGCCGCACAAAAAAAAGCAATATCGGTAAACCCCAAGCTAAAAGCAATAAACATATAAGCTAAAAGACTTATAATAGCAGTACCAGAAGCTAATCCATCTAAACCATCTGTAAGATTTACAGCATTAGATGAACCTATTATAATAAGCAACATAAAAATGGGATAAATAATACCTAAATTTACCGAAGGTCCGAAAGGGATATCTACAACGGTACTATGTCCATTTATCCACAAGACGACTGCCAGTAGTAACACCAGAAATGCCTGACCCAAAAGCTTATTCCGTGCCTTTAACCCCAAGGAACGCTTATAAATATACTTGGACATATCATCTAGCAGACCAATAGCTCCATTACCAAGAATAATCAAAACAAGGAGATAAAAATTTAAAGTTTTAGGAACCATAAACAATGAAGTTACCAGCAGTGAAAAAAGAAAAATTACCCCACCCATAGTAGGAGTCCCTGTTTTCCTTAAATGACTGTAAGGCCCGTCTTCCCTTACCTGCTGTCCGAATTTAAGTCTTCGGAGCCTGTAAATAATTATTGGACCTGTGATTACGCTTATTAAAAATGCTATAAACATAGTATGATAAAACTCTACCTTCATAATAATCTCCCTGGTAAATTATTTTAAAAACTCAACTATTTTCTCCATTTTCATTCCCCGGGACCCTTTTACAAGGATATAATCTCCAGGACGAAGGATTTCTACTAATTTTTTCTCCAGATCTATATGATCTGTGAAATGCCAGGAATCAGTTATTCCCTTTTTCCTGGCCTCTTCTACTGCTATAGACATCAAATTTCCAAATCCTAAGAAAATATCAACTCCTATAGAAGCTGCATGCTGACCAACTTCTTTGTGAGCCTTTTCCTTTATAGAGCCAAGTTCCAACATGTCGCCCATCACTGCTATTAAACGAGAACCCTCCCCTACAAGACCCAGAGTTTTTAAAGATGCCTTGGTAGAAGACAAATTGGCATTATAAACATCATTAATAATAGTTATCCCACGGGAAGCATCTATTACTTCCATACGCATACCTGTTAATTCAGGTTCGACCAAACCATGTTTAATCTCCTGTAGAGATACTCCAAAATAAAGGGCACATGATACGGCAGCCAAAGCATTATATACATTATGTTCCCCGGCTAGGGGGATAAAAAGTTCCTCTTCCTGTCCCCTGGCATTTACTTTGAAATAAGTTCCCTTATTTTTCGGTGCCAGATCATATCCCCTTATATCAACTTCCTCTTTTATACCGTAAAATATAACTTTACCTTTAAAACCTTCTGCTATACGGCGGAGCCAGTAATTATCACCATTAAGAATAGCTATGCTACCTGGCCCCATCTCTTCCAAAAGCTCTCCCTTAGCCCGTGCTATACCTTCTACCGAGCCTAACAATTCAAAGTGAGCTTCCCCTATATTAGTAATAACACCGACTTCCGGGCGGGAAAGTTTAGTCAGCAGCCTTATTTCCCCCCGATCGCTCATGCCCATCTCTAATACAGCTGCCTGGTGGTCTTTTGTTAATTCCATAAGCATTAAAGGTAATCCTAGATGATTATTTAAATTACCCTCTGTTTTAAGAGTATTAAAACTGTAACCTAAGACACTTGCTATAAGATCTTTTGTAGTCGTCTTGCCTGAACTTCCGGTAATTCCTATAACCCTGACGGAAAACTTGTTCCGGTAATATTTGGATATTTCCTGTAAGGCTTTAAGGGGGTCGTTGACCCTTATTATTACTCTATCATAGGGATAATTTTCCCCTTCATTTATGTACGATATAATAGCTCCGGAAGCTCCTTTTTCCATGGCATCAAATATATATTTATGTCCATCAGTCTGTCCCCCCTTAAGAGCTACAAAACAATCTCCCGGCTTAAGGGTCCTTGTATCAATAGAAAAACCGTTTATAGAAGCCCATCTATTCCCCTGGACCATTTCTCCAGCGGTGACTCGTAAAATTTCTTCAAAGCTAATATCTACCATATAAATCCTCTCTTTACTATTTGAAAATTATTTTTGCAGCTTCTTTTTAAGCATTTCTCTGGCTACTTCCCGATCGTCAAAGGTTATGGTCCGATCTTTAAAGATCTGATAGTTTTCATGGCCTTTTCCGGCTATAAGTACGACGTCACCGGCTTCAGCCATATGAATAGCTTTAGAAATAGCCTTTCGCCTGTCCTGGCAAATTTCAAATTCTTCAATTTTTTTATTTGTCAAAAGGCCCGGTTCTACATCTTGGAAAATCTGCCTTGAACTTTCTGTGCGGGGATTGTCTGTAGTTAAAAAACAATAATCACTGAATTTTCCGGCTACTTCTCCCATAGGAACCCTTTTAGCTCTGTCCCTGTCACCTCCACAGCCAAAAACAGTAATAACTCTCTTCTCAGCAAATTCCTTAATTGTCCGCAGCACATTATCCAAACCATCTGGAGTGTGGGCATAATCAACAACTACGGTAAAGTCCTGACCCATCTCAATTTTTTCAAAACGTCCCGGAACTCCTGTAATCTTTTCTAATATTTTTTTGGAAGTTTCCCAGCTTAAGCCCTCTATAAAGGCTACAGTTAAAGCTGCAAGAGCATTATATACACTGAAAAGGCCGGTAAGTTTTAAATTAATATCCCCTTCTCCCCAGGGACTTTCCACATAAAAAGAAACTCCGATATCCTTTATAACTATATTTCTAGCCATTACTTCAGCCTCATGTTTAATGCCGTAAGTTATTTTTTGTACTCCCACCTGGTCACTTATATATTTAAAATTGCGATCATCTCTGTTAATTACAGCTATCTTTGGACGTCCTTCTTTTTCCGGCAACGCCCCTAGCCAGGAAAACAGTTTCCCTTTAGCCCTTAAATAACGGTCAAAAGTCTGATGAAAATCCAGGTGATCATCAGAGATATTAGTTAACACACCAATATCAAAGTCACAACCCGAAACTCTTTTTAAGTCCAGGGCATGGGAAGAGACTTCCATAGATACATGACTCACACCTTCTTTTAGCATATAAAAAAATATATCTTGAAGGTCGGGAGATTCAGGAGTTGTAGCCAGCACCGGCAACGTTTTTTCTCCCAATTTATATTTTACAGTACCTATAAGCCCTGTTTTTTTACCAGCCTCAGATAGCAAAGTATCTATCAAGTGGGCAGTAGTAGTTTTACCGTTAGTCCCTGTTATTCCAATTAGCCTTAATTTAGTCGAAGGAAACCCATAATATTTTGAGGAAATAACAGCCATGGCTTCCCTTACTTCAGGAACTATAATTTTAACAGCTCCCTCTACCTCTTCTGTGTCCTTCCTGTCCGTAAGAACAGCTCCGGCCCCCCTGCTTACAGCATGGGATATAAACTCAGAACCGTGAGCCCTGGTACCAGAAAGACAGGCAAAAATATATCCTGGCTTCACCTTCCGGGAATTATAAGTAATACCCTTTACCTTAAAGTCACTAAAACCTTCTACTTTTTTAACCAGTAAAGAATTCAAGATAACACTTAACCTTGTCAATGTCAGACCTTCCTCTCCGATTTGACTAAGCTGAAAATTACAGACTTTCTTATGGCTTTTAATTCAGCAAAACATATTATTAACCTTATCTTATATTTTATAATTTAAAATCTAAAAAGCAAGTTACTTTATTGAACTACTCTCACTTAGCTCCTTCGGAGCTTGAAGTGGAAGATTCTGACTTGCTTTGCCAGAATCCAAGCTGTCGTTCAACAGACGCTTGTAAGCAGACTAAGGTTCTATAACAAATCAGGCAGAAGAAGGCTGTTTTAGCCCTTCTTCTGCTGACTCTAAAAGTTTTTTAA
>PWHX01000097.1 GCA_003555415.1 Syntrophomonadaceae bacterium
AGTTATCTTGGAATTGATCAATTTCAAACATTTAAAACCCTCCTAATAATATTTTATTTACATTATATTTAGTATCCTTATTATAACATGTTTAATTTAAATTTTTAAATATAAAAAGCACTTCTCAGGTGCTTTTTATATTTACATTATTCAGATAAGCTCAGGCATTTATCCATACTTTTATAAACAAGATTGCCCAGGCGTAACCTGCAGGTACGGCAGCTATAGGGACAATTATCTTTTGCAGGGCAGTTTTCAATATGGGTGTCCACCATATTGAAAATCTCTTTGCATGTCTCCTTGAACAATAAATGCTTGTTAAAGTCTACAGTCATTAGTAGCCCCCCCCTTTTCACTAATTATTATTAGTTTAATACTTTATTTTATACAGGGTATGTCCCAAGTTCTAACCATGTTTTTTACTATTTCTATGAAAAAGTAAAAAACTGCGGTATTTAACCCGCAGTCATTTTAGCAATAATTTCATCAGCCATTTCAGAAGTTTTCGCTGTCCCTCCTAAATCATAAGTAACTCTCTTTCCATCGGCAATAACTTCTTTTACAGCTTTTAAGATACAGTCAGCAGCAGCCTTTTCCTCTATATGCTCCAGCATCAAAATACCTGAGAGGATCATGGCCGTAGGATTAACCTTATCCATGCCCGCATACTTGGGAGCGCTACCGTGAACCGGTTCAAATACAGCTCCATTCTCACCAATATTGGCCCCAGGAGTCATGCCCAGCCCGCCTACCAGACCAGCACAGAGGTCAGACACAATATCCCCATAAAGGTTGGGAAGCACCATAACGTCATATAGCTCAGGCTTCTGGACCAGTTGCATACACATATTATCGATTAAACGGTCTTCAAATTCGATCTGGGGAAATTCCTCTGCAACTTTTTGGGCACATTCCAGAAATAACCCATCAGAACATTTTAATATATTTGCTTTATGTACAGCAGTAACCTTTTTGCGTCCTGCTTTTATTGCGTGATTAAAAGCAAACCTGGCAATTCTCTCTGAACATTTTCGGGTAATAATTTTTATGCTTTCAGCAGCATCTTCTCCTACCATATGCTCTACTCCTGCATAAAGATCTTCTGTGTTCTCCCTGACTACCACCAGGTCAACATTTTCGTACCGGGATTGCACCCCCTTAAAACTTATAGCAGGGCGAAGATTAGCATAAAGATCCAGCTCTTTCCTTAGGGCTACATTTACACTCCTGAAACCGGTTCCAATTGGAGTAGTAAGGGGCCCTTTCAGGGCAACTTTGTTATCTTTAATGGATTCTATTACCTCATCGGGCAAGGGAGTTCCGTACTGGGAAATGGCATTTTCACCAGCGATTTTTTCCTCCCATTGGATATCTACTTCCGTAGCTTCAATGACTTTTTTTGTAGCCGCTACAATATCAGGCCCAATACCATCCCCGGGAATTAAAGTTATTTTCAAAATTTATTACCTCCTTCGTTTTTACAATAAAACAACATAATAATTATATCAAAAAACTAACAAAAATGACAAGCTACCAGGTAATTTCCTGCAGCCTTTCTTATTGCTTGTCGTAAATATTTTCATACCTTCTATAATTATATAAAACTTTTTCCACAAAATTTCGGGTTTCATTATAAGGTATATTAGAAATGGATTCTTCCCTACCATCCCATACTCCATAGTCAAGCCACTGCTTTACCCTGCCCCTTCCACCGTTATATGCTGCTATTACAAGGTTTAAATTACCGGAAAATTCATTATGCAGGTTGGAAAGATACCAGGTGCCAACCTGAATATTAACCTTTGGATCATACAGCATTTCCGGCTCAAAATCAATAATTCCCATCTGCTCAGCTGCCCAATCCCCTGTGGTTGGCATTATCTGCATTAACCCTATAGCACCTTTTTTAGATTTAGCTCTCTCGTTAAATTTACTTTCCACCTTTATTAAAGATGCTACCAGAAGAGGATCTACCTGATACATTTCAGCATAAGTATATATTTCCTCTTTAAAATGAATGGGGTAAATAATTCTTAAAAAGTATTTGGAATTTAAAAAAATGATTAATAAAATAAATAGAACAATCCAGATTAAAGCTCGTTTTTTAAATATTACTATTCCCACACAACCATCTCCATTTTAATATTAAGAGTATCCCTTCATTAAACGATCCCAAATTTCATTAACCTCTTTACTGGTATTCTCCGGGCTGTAACTGTTATCTATGATAAAATCTGCATACATTGCCTTTTCTTCCAAGGGCAACTGTGCCTTAATCCGCTTAATAGAATCTTCTTCGGTAATCTTATCTCTTAACATTAACCTTCTTTTCTGTATTTCCTCTTTACATATAATTACTATTATTTTATCTACCATTTTATCCATGCCCGATTCAATTAATAAAGGAGCAACAATGATTAAAGCTTTTCCCCTATTCTTTGGATTATTATAGAATTTATCCATTTCTTTCTGTACATGTTTGATTATCCTGCCATGAGTAATGTCATTTAGTCTCTGCCTTAATCTTTCATCATTAAAAACTACTTGTCCTAATTCTTTCCGTTTAATATTTCCCTTTTTGTCTACAATGTCATTTCCAAACACAAAAATAATATCAGACCAGGCTGCCGTTCCCGGTTGAACTATTTCCCTGGCAACCTGGTCCAAATCAATAATTAAAGCACCTTTTTTAGCAAACAATTCTGAAACAAATGACTTGCCACAAGCTATGCCCCCGGTTAAACCTACCGTAAGCACTATGTTTCACCTCATCATATTATTTTTTGTCACGCAAGATTAAACAAGCTCAAAATTCCCAGTAGAATCAACACAGCTCCGGATAAACAGGAAGCCTTTTGTCCTAAATACCTTGCCAAATAATAACTGCCCAGGTAAAAACCTGATGAAACTAAAATTATTTTACTTAACCCTACAGCAGCAGAAGTTGCATAAGGGTTAAACCCCATTAAGGCTGCACCAAACCCCGCTCCAAAAGCATCCATAGCCAGGGCAATGCCCAGCACTACCGCTTCTTTACCGCTGATTTCCCCGGATCTATCAAAATCTGCTTTTTGAGGTTCCTTTAAAAGCTCTGTAATGCCTCCAAAAGAAGATTTCGATGATTGGTTAACAGACTGCTGCTTATAACTTGTAAAGGCCTGGAAAACTATCCAGATTCCTATACCTACTAAAATTATTCCTCCGATGAAAGATGCAAATTCTGCAGAAATAAAATATGCTGCCATTCTTCCTGTAAACATAGAAATCAAAATTGCTGCGGCTGAAGAAAGACTGATAATTATTAAAGATACAAAAGGTATTTTCAAATTTCTAACACCGTAAGCCAGACCAACCCCAAATCCATCAAGGCTAACTGCCAGACCTAGTAGAATCATTGAAAATAGTGACAAAGTTACTACCTCCTATAGTATTAGTTTCAAAGTCAATACCATAGTATGGAGATAGTAATCTTTGCGTGCATGTCTTAAAATAGTAACCGGCTTACTAGATAATGCTATTTAATAGTTTATAAAGACTCAGTGCTGACATTTGGGACAGAAATATGTTCCTCTGCCGGCCAACACGATTCTTTCTACCGGTGTTTCACAATTGTAGCACGGGTTCCCTAACCTTTTGTAAACCTTTAAATGTCTTTGGAATTCCCCTTTTTGGCTGTTACCATCCATATAATTAACTACACTGGTCCCCCGGGCTTTTATAGCCTCCCCCAAAACTTCTAGGATAGTATAATACAGTTTTTCCCTTTCCAAATCAGACAGTTCTGAAGAAGGTCTTCGGGGGTGAATTTCGGCTCGAAATAAAATCTCATCGACATATATATTCCCCAGTCCAGCTAGATTTTTTTGATTCAGCAGTAAATATTTTATAATGCTTTTTTTATTTAAAGCTTTTTGAAAATACTCCAGGGAAAACTCTTTTTTCAAAGGTTCGGGTCCCAGTTCTGATAACCCCGGTACAAACCGCAACCAACCGTCACTTACCAACCACAATGCTCCAAATTTTCTAACATCATTATATTGCAACTGGCTACTATCTTCAAAATTGAATAAAACATGGGTATGTTTATCAAAACTTTGGTGACTGTTAAAGTATAAAAGCTGACCTGTCATACCTAGATGTACAACTAGATTATAGTTATGGGACAGCTTAAGGATTAAAAATTTTCCTTTTCTTTGAAGGTTCTTAATTTTCTTGTCTTTAATATTTTTAATAAAATCCGGTTTCTCAGGATATTTAATTAGTTTTTCACATAAAATATCTGCTTCTTTTACCTTTTTAAACAGTATTTTTGCTTTCAAGCTTTCTTTTATAGTCTCTACTTCTGGAAGTTCCGGCAAGTCTATCCCCTCCTGCTTATTAACCTTTTATATCACTATTTTATCCATATCGTACCAGTTTTTGCCTATTTTTAAATCTACCTTCAACGGAACCTTAAGTTCAAAAATGTTTTCCATGTTCTCCTTTATCATAAGACTAACCTCAGTTACTTCATCTGAGGGAACTTCAAATATCAGCTCATCATGCACCTGCAAAAGCATTTTGGTTTTTAAATTTTTTTTAGTAATTTCATCATATATTTTTATCATGGCCATTTTAATTAAATCAGCTGCCGACCCCTGTATAGGAGTATTTATAGCTGTTCTTTCGGCGAAGCTCCTGATATTTCGGTTGCGATGATTTATATCGGGAAGATAACGCCTCCTGCTTAAAAGAGTAGTTACATATCCGTCACTCCGGGCTCCAGATATAATTGTTTCCATAAACTCTTTCACCCCAGGGTACTTTTCAAAATAGCTCTGGATGTATAAACTGGCTTCCTTCCTTCCAATGCCCAGATTTTGTGATAGCCCGTAGTCGCTCATACCATAGACAATACCAAAATTAACCGCCTTAGCCCTGTTTCTCATTTCTGAAGTTACCTGCTCCAGGGGCAGTTCAAATATTTCTGAAGCAGTTCTACGGTGTATATCTTCATCCATTCTAAAGGAATTAATTAACTGGCTATCACCGGAAATATCAGCCAAAATTCTCAGCTCAATCTGGGAATAATCAGCCGCTAAAAGAAAAGCGTCCGTTTCTCCGGGAATAAATACTTTTCTTATCCTTCTGGCCTCCTCTAAGCGAACCGGTATATTTTGCAGGTTTGGATCTGTGCTGCTTAACCGACCTGTAGCTGTTATGTTTTGTTTAAAAGTAGTATGAATTTTTCCTGTGTCGGAGTTAATCAGTCCTAAAAGCCCTTCCAGGTAGGTGCCATTGAGTTTTACCAGCTGTCGATAATGTAATATTTGCTCTACTATCTCATGATAGGGGGCTAATTCTTCCAGGACCTCTGCACTTGTAGAATAACCGGTCTTAGTTTTTTTTATAACCGGAAGGTTAAGTTTTTCAAAAAGTATAAAGGAAAGCTGTTTAGGTGAATTTATATTAAACTTTTGGTCGGCCAGTTCATAAATCTTTTCCTCAATTTTTTCTATTTTTTCTTTTATTTCTCCAGACATAACCAGCAGTTTATCCTTATCAACAGTAACCCCTTCAAGTTCCATAGAAGAAAGAACTTTAATCAGGGGAATCTCCAGGTCAAAATATAAATGGGACAATTTTTTTTCTTCCAGCCCCTTTGTCAATGCTTTTATTAACTCAAACAAAGCCGCTCCTTCCCGGCAGGATAAATCTCTTAATTCCTCATGGCTAATTTCCGTTATTTTTTTAGCCTTTACCCCTTTACCCAGCACTTCTTCCCTGGAGGGAAGGCAGTATTCCAAAAAGTTACCGGTTAATTCCGAGATGGATTGGGCAGGTTTTCCAGGAGCAAGTAAGTAGGAAGCGATAAAGAGGTCAAAAGCTATTTCTTTTAAAGATATACCCTCCAGCTTTAAGGAATTCATAGTAAATTTACTGTCGGCACAAAATTTTCTAATATTTTTCTCCTCCAGGCAAGGCTTAAGCACCTGGAGAATCTCCTCTTTATGAGGCAGGGAATTTCCCCTGTGGTTATTCAGGGGAACAAAATATATATTATCTGGGCTTAGCCCCAGGGTAATGCCAACAATTTCAGCATTAAAGGGGTTGTTATTCGTTGCTTCCAGTAAGAGGACAAGTTCCTGGACTTCCTTTAAATCTTCCACAAGAGCTTCCAGCTTGCCTCCACTATCCACCAGGATGAATTCCCGTCGATCATATTGAGTCTCATCACCTTCCCCATGGAAATCATCAGGCAGGCGATCCAGTAGTTTTTTAAATTCAAGGGATTTGAATATCTCCCTTAACTTAGGGTAATCTATTTGTTCTTCACCGATTCTACACTCCTGTAGTTTAAAATCATCCTCAACATCGGTTACAATAGTAGCCAAACCCTTGCTCATCAGGGCCTGCTCCCTGTAATCTTCAATTTTCTTTCTAAGTTTTGCTTCTTTAATCTTATCTGTGTTCTCCAATATGTTATCTAGTGAAGTAAACTGCTTTAACAACTTAAGGGCTATTTTATCACCTATTCCTGGAATTCCCGGTATATTATCGGAAACATCCCCCTTTAAAGACTTATAGTCGGCTACCTGCTCAGGACTCAGGCCATATTTTTCCTTAAGAACTTTTTCGTCTACTAAATCTATATCAGAAATACCTTTTCTAGTAAAAAGAACCCTGGTAAAAGGGGATATTAACTGGAAGGCATCTGCGTCCCCGGTAACCACTAGAGTTTTAATTTCTTTATCCTCCGCTTTTTTACTGTATGTCCCTATGAGATCATCTGCCTCAAAACCTTCCTTTTCAAATACAGGAATGGAAAAAGCTTTAAGCAATTCTTTAATCATGGGAATCTGTTCACGGTACTCCGCAGGGCTTTTCATCCTCTGGGCCTTGTACTCTTTATAAGCTTTATGCCTGAAAGTAGGAGCAGCTTTATCAAAAACCACCACCATATAATCAGGTTTTTCTTCTTCTAAAAGCCTTAAAAGCATATTTGTAAAACCGTAAACAGCATTTGTATACTGTCCTTCAGATGTTTTCAATAGGGGCAAAGCATAAAATGCCCGGCTGGCCAGGCTATTTCCATCAATTATTAAAAGTTTTTCTTCTGTACTCATTTTAGATACACCCTCTTAGTAGCCTCTTTTTTTATATTTTACCATAAAGAAGAACCAAAGTAATGGGTTCTTCTTTAACTTCAGGTTATTCTTATTAAATCAAGCTAATTTTATGATATTTACTACCAGTTGTGCAAGGTTTACCAGCTCTGAAATATGTATATACTCTTCCGTGGTATGGGCCTTTTGTGTGCCGATTCCCAGGTTAACAGAAGGAATACCTACAGCATTAAATATATTGGCATCACTTCCTCCACCACTGGACTTTACTACCGGCTTTACCCCTGTTTCCCAGGCTGCCCTGACCGCCAGTTTTATGACATATTCATCATTATCCAGGGAAAAAGGAGAATAAATGTTTCTCCAGGTAAAATCTAATTTAGCCCCCCATTTTGCTGTTACTGCAGCAAATAATTTGCCTATATTAAGGGTATAAAAGTCCAGATTCTCCTGGCATTTACTCCGGACTTCTCCTTTAATATTTACAAAGTCACATACAATATTGGTTGCCCTTCCCCCCTCTATTAAACCTAAATTAGAAGTGGTGTGCTCATCTAACCTGCCCCAATCAATATAAGAAATAGCTTCAGAGGCAACCTGTATGGCATTAATGCCTTTTTCTACATCGGAACCAGCGTGGGCAGCCTTACCTTTTACCGTTATCCAGGTCTCATTCTGACCGGGAGCCTGATTTGCAATATTACCCACACGCCCTCCCGCATCCAGGACGTAACCCATTTCTGACTTTAATTCCTTATGATTCAAGTATTTTGAACCAAACAACCCACCCTCTTCTGCAGAGGTGAAAATTATTTCAATAGGCCCGTGTTCTAAATTGTTTTCCTTGATACAGCGGACAACCTCTAAAATAGCTACTATACCAGCGGCATCATCAGAACCTAAAACTGTAGTACCGTCACTTTCAATCCTGTTTCCTTTAATAACAGGATTGATATCTTCTCCCGGAGTTACCCTGTCCATATGGGAACATAAAAGAAGGGGCGTAGCCTCTTTTTTTCCCTTCAGGCGGGCTATGATATTTCCCGCCTCCCCTTGGAAATTATCATGAGACTTGTCTTCAAAGGGTTTTAGACCCAGCCCTTCTAATTTGGAAAAAAGCAGGTCAGCCATTTTCCTTTCCTTGAAAGTAAGGCTGTTTACCTTCACCAGTTCCATGAATTCATTTATTATTCTCTCTTTGTTAACCATTATTTCCTCCAATATTCCCTTGAGAAATGAAATCTATAGTATTATTTTTAACTTAGATTAAGTTCAGGGATTTTGTTAATACTATTATACTAAATTTAAGATTAAAAACAAAACACAGGAAAGGTTTTATTACATGATACCTTTGTGCGCATTGTGAAATTTTTAGCAGCTTAAATGTCTATATATCCAACTAATGTTATAATTGTTATGTAGATAAAGAAAAAAGGAGTGAAATTATGACTGTTTCTTTAGAAGAAATAAAAAAAGCAGCCTGGGATGCCAGGTTAGAATTAACTTCCCGGGAAGAAGAGGTTCTATTGGAAGAAGTTACACAGCTTTTTGAAAAAGCTGCAACTTTTATAAAAAATGCAGAAGGAATTGATCCCACCTTTTATCCAGTTTCCATAACTTCAGTCATGCGGGAAGATAAAATACAGCCCTCCCTACCTGTTAGTAAAGCTTTATCTAACGCTCCGGATGCGGATGATTTTTGTTTCCACGTTCCCAGAATAATTGAAGAATAACCATAAGATAAGAAAGGAGGCTTAAACCTTGAATTTTTCAAACCTAACTATACAGGAAGTTAACCACATGTATAAAGAAGGCCAAACAACCTTAAATGAATTAAGCAGCAAATTTTTTGACAGGGCAAAAAATGTACAGGATAAATACAATGCTTTTATCACATTAGATTCTGACTACTATAACAATGTTGTAGAAGACATTTCCGAAGAGCTGGGAGAAGATCACTCCCTGGCGGGAATTCCTGCTGTTCTAGGCGATAATATCTGCACAAAAAATTTGAGAACCACCTGCGGGTCTAAAATAATGGAAAACTACATATCTCCCTTTAATGCACAGGTGGTAGACAAACTCCTGGAGGCAGGGGTAATTATATCAGGTAAAGGTAATATAGACGAATTTGGTGCAGGAGATTCAAAGGGATCGTCATATTACGGTCATTCTAAAAACCCCTGGAATGAAAAAATAACTCCAGGCAACGGCGCAGCTTGCGCTATAGCATCAGGCACAGCCCTTTTTGGCCTGGCTTCCGATGCCAGTGGAAATCTAAGGCAGTCTGCTGCATACTGCGGTATTGCAGGCTTAAAGCCTACTTACGGAAGGGTGTCCCGCTACGGACTAATAGATTATGCGCCCTCCCTTGACCAGATTGGCATACTGGCTAAAAATGCCCGAGATATAGCCCTGGTGTTAGCCTGTACAGCCGGCAAGGACTCCAGAGATGTAACCTCCCTGGATAACCCTGTTCCAAAGTATATAAATGAAATCCAAGGTCAACTGGAAGGCTTAAAAGTGGGGATAGTTAAAAATTGGGAAGAAGCAGGCAGTTTAGAAAATGAAGTAAAGAAATCATTTCAAAAAGAAATAGAAACATTAAAGGAAAAAGGTGTAAAGATTATTGAAGTAGACATACCCTCTCTGTTTCACTCCTCAACAGTGACTGCTATTATTGGAGCTGTAGAGGCTTTTTCCAACCTCGCTAACTTTGATGGCGTTCGTTTCGGCTGCAGAGCTGAATCTAAACATCTCCATGAAATGTACATAAAAACTAGAACTGAAGGTCTGGGAACATATCTAAAAAGATTCTTAACCTTCGGAGCCATGGCTTCTTCGGAAAAACATTTTAATTCACTTTTCCTAACAGCCCAAAAAATGAGGACAAAAATAATTAAGGAACTGCAAAAAACCCTGGAGGAAGTTGATATGATCGCCACACCAACTGTTCCTTTCCAGGCACCTTCCCTGGAGTCATCAGGAAAGGATGAGGGTATTACCGGTTCTGCTGACGTATTTACTTCAGCAGCAAATTTAGCCGGATTACCTGCAATTTCTATCCCGGTTAATATAGATACCAGTACTCCTACAGGTTTTCAGTTAATGGGCAGAACCTTTGAAGAAGGGACCCTTCTCAAAGTACTTCATTCCCTGGAAATAAATAAAAATATTCAATGGCCTACAGTATAGTTGAATAGAATCGGAGGTGAAAAACAATGAAGTTTGAGCCTGTAATTGGCCTGGAAATTCATGTTGAGTTGTTAACCAATACTAAAATATTTTGCGGTTGCAGTACCACCTTTGGAGCAGAACCCAATTCCCAAACCTGCCCTGTCTGTTTAGGTCTGCCCGGTTCCCGCCCTGTTTTAAATAAAAGAGCTGTTGAGTTTGCTATAAGAGCTGCTCTAGCTTTAAACTGTAACATAGTAGATTACACAACTTTTGACCGAAAAAATTACTTTTATGCCGACCTGCCTAAAGGCTACCAGATTTCTCAGTACTTTTATCCCACAGGCACTAACGGCTATGTAGACATTAACGTAAACGGTGAAACAAAAAGAATACGCATTCACCAGCTCCACCTGGAAGAAGATACAGGAAAACTTCTTCACGTTGGAGATATCCTGGCTTCACCCTACAGCCGGGTAGATTTTAACCGGGCCGGCGTACCTTTGGTTGAAATAGTAACGGAGCCGGACATAAAAAATTCGGAAGAAGCCCGACTTTTCCTGCAAAAGCTCAGGACTATACTCCTATACACAGGAATTTCCGACTGTAAAATGGAAGAAGGCTCTATGCGCTGTGATGCCAACATCAGTATAATGCCCAAAGGCAGCAAAACCTTTGGCAATAAAACAGAATTGAAAAATATGAATTCTTTTCGCAGCGTACAAAGGGGAATCGAATATGAAATAACCAGGCAGAGTAAAATTTTAAAATCTAACCAGGAAGTAATACCTGAAACAAGACACTGGAACGAAAGCAAAGGGTCAACTACCGCCATGCGCAGTAAATACTTAGCTTCAGATTACCGCTGTTTTCCTGATCCTAATGTAATCCCCCTGGAAACAGATAAAGATTGGATTGATCAGATTAGAGAAGCTCTACCAGAACTACCTGACGAAAAACAAGCAAGGTTTGTAAAAGAATATGGACTGCCGGAATATGATGCCGAAGTACTTACCAGTACAAAAGAACTAGCTGATTTCTATGATGAGACGGTAACTCTTTTTAATGAGCCAAAGACAGTCAGTAACTGGTTCATGGGGGAACTAATGGGACTTTTAAATAATGAAAAAGTAGAAATAACCCAATGCAAGGTCACACCGCAAAACCTGGCTAACCTGCTTCAACTTATAGATAAAGGAACTATCAGCGGTAAAATAGCTAAAAACGTTTTTGAGGAAATGTTCAAAGACGGGAAGGATCCTCAGGCTATCGTAGAAGAAAAAGGTCTTATTCAGATAAGCGATACAGCAGAGCTGGAAAAAGTTGTAGAAGAAGTTGTCGAAGCCAACCCGGGACCAGTAGAAGATTTTAAAGGCGGCAAGAAAAAAGCCTTGGGCTTCCTGGTAGGACAGGTAATGAAGACAACAAAGGGTAAAGCCAACCCCCAGATGGTTAATAAAATACTGGGAGATAAATTAAAATAGTTTTAATGGCAGCAATTAAACCGCCATTATCACCCTAAAAGGTTGGGCTTTGTAAAAAGCCCAACCTTTAATTGAAAAATATTTTAAAAATGAATCCATACAGGTTATGGATTTTTAATATTTTTTTTATATCGGTTTTTCCCTTCTTCATACAAATCACTACCGTATATATCGTTAATTACTACAACTGGGAAATCCTGAACTTCTAATTTACGAATAGCCTCCGGACCTAAATCTTCATAAGCAACCACTTTAGCTGATACTATTTTTTGAGATAAAAGTGCACCGGCACCGCCTACAGCAGCCAGATATACAGCCTTGAATTCTTTTAAAGCTTCTCTAACCTCTAAGGATCTGCTGCCTTTTCCAATCATCCCTTTTAAGCCTGCCTTTAATAAATGCACAGTATAGACATCCATACGGGAACTGGTAGTAGGGCCAGCAGACCCAATCACCTTCCCTGGTGGAGCCGGGGTAGGACCTACATAATAAATAACCTGACCTTTTAAGTGCACCGGCAGTTCTTCGCCTCTTTTTATAGTATCTACCAACCGCTTGTGGGCAGCATCCCGGGCTGTATAAAGGATCCCCGATAACCGCAGTTTTTCTCCGCTCTTCAAACTGCTTATCTCTTCATCTTTCAGGGGAAGGGTTATTATTCTTTCGCTCACTTTTTCACCCCCGCTTTAGAGAATCCTTTCTACATGCCTTGAGGCGTGGCAGTTTATATTTACTGCAACAGGTAAACAAGCAATATGGGTAGAGTAAACCTCTACATGTACAGCCAAAGCAGTAACCCCGCCCCCGAAACCCTGAGGACCTATGCCCAGGTTATTAACCTGTTCCAGGATTTTCTTTTCCAAATCCCCGTAAAAAAGGTTATGGTGGGGTTTAGCTAAAGGCCTCAAAAGCGCTTTCTTAGCCAAAAAAGCAGACCTTTCAAAATTCCCCCCAATACCTACGCCAATTATTAGAGGCGGACAGGGATTAGACCCGGCATTATTGACCGTTTCTACTACAAAATTTATTATTCCCTCTTCTCCTTCTGCAGGTTTTAGCATTTTGAGGGCACTCATGTTTTCACTTCCCCCACCCTTAGGTGCTACTGTAATTTTTAACCTGTCTCCGGGAACAATCTCATAATGTATAACTGCCGGTGTGTTACTGTCGGTATTAACCCGTTTCAGGGGATCTTCCACTATAGATTTTCTTAAATGACCATGGAGGTAACCTTCTTTAACTCCTTTATTTACTGCTTCCTCCAGGTCGCCTCCAACAACAACAGCCTCCTGTCCCAGTTCCAAAAAAACTAATGCAAAACCTGTATCCTGACAAATAGGTATTTCTTCATTTTTAGCTATTTCAGCGTTCATTAACAGCTGTTTTAATACTTCCCGACCAACCTGCGATTCCTCTGCCTCCAGGGATTTTTCTAAGCTACTAGTAATATCCTTATTTAGAATGTAATTTGCTTCACAACACATCTCGGCTACATTACGAGCTATATCTACTGCGCTTATTTTACGCAAACTGTAACACTCCTGCATTTTTTTTATTTTTTAGATCTCCTCATCTACCTTTTCTTCCTCTAATTTTTCACTATCAGGTTCCGGCAGGTTCTCATCTGTCAACCATCCTGCAATAAAAGCTTCACTGCCATCCTCTGTTTCCACTTTAATCCAGTGTTCCATGAAAAATACTACTTCCAGTTTTTCTCCAGTATCAACAGAGCCTACAATGTCAAACTTTGTCCCGGGCCCAGACCTCAAGTTAACGTTTGAAGCAGTCACCGTAACATGCTTGGAATCTGTTATACCATTTAATGAAATCTCCTCTTCATCTTCATCTTCATCTTCATCTTCAT
>PWHX01000096.1 GCA_003555415.1 Syntrophomonadaceae bacterium
AATATTTATATTAATACAGGTCCATTTTGGTGTTTGTCTACTAAAATAAAAATAAATATGTCGAATTGTCATGATTAAAATCACTCCTGCATATTTTAATAAATAAGCGTGTTTAGGAGGTTATTGTTGTGACAGACAATGATAATAATGAAAAATTTTATACAGCCAGGGGTTATGAAATATCAACCAGTGAAAACACCTTAACTCCCAGTATGGAAGATTATATAGAAATGATTTACCGATTAAACCAAAAAAACGGATATACAAGAGTTAATGACCTGGCAAACAGATTAAATGTCCAACCTCCCTCTGTAACAAATATGATGAAGAAATTACATGACAATTCTCTACTTAAATACGAAAAGTATGGGGTGATTCACCTTACTGAAAAAGGAAAAAAAATTGGTAAGTTTTTGTTAGACAGGCATAATGTGCTTAAAAATTTTTTGACCATGTTAGGGTTAAAAAAACACATTCAAAAGGAGGTTGAACAAATTGAACACCATATTAGTTGGGATACCTTTTTGACCATTAACGCTTTTGTAAATTTCCTGAAAGAAAATGATCAAATCATAGAACAATTTAATGAGTATAAAAATAATAAAATAAAGGAATGACATACAATATAATTATAAAAAAACGCTCCTGATAAGACCGGATAGATCTTCAGGAGCGTAATATTTTTTAGTTTTAAATTAAAATAAAAACGGGCCTAATGATTTATAGGCTTTACATATTCCTTCCTATAATACCGCTAACAGCACCAAAAACAAATCCAAGGAATACTTTTATTAAAAAACTGCTAAACACGGGAAACTCCCCAATAACAAACCTACCTAAAATAAGTAAAATTAAAACATAAAAAACACCGGTTAAGCCCCCGTTAAGCCAACCCTTAAAACTTAATTTCTTAATTACATAAAAAGCTCCGGCAAATATACTTATGATACTGGTGACATAAGCAAGATAAGGAACGATGGTTTCAGAAACAGGGGTATAATTAATAATTGCACTGGAAAAAACAAACACAACCAGGGATATTATTAATGCAACAACAACTCCCTTACCTATAACAGGCAAAGAATTGAGATTAGGCTTCAAATCAGCGGCAGGGATATTTTTCATTTATGGTTCACCTCCATAAATCTTCTTTCTAACTACTATGCCTGTATTCATAAATTATGACTATTTAGAAGAAGATTTAATAATGAAGGTGAAGATGATTTAACTACTCGTTTCCGCTTGGTTTTTCCCTAACCCTTTCCACACCATAGCGAGCCATCTTTACCGTTAAGTTTTCCCCTAGTTTTACCGTTAATTCGTCATCCCCGATTTCTTTAATAGTACCATAGATTCCACCAATGGTAGTGATTTTATCACCTTTTTTTAAGTTATTAAGCATTTCTTGCCTGGCCTTTTGCTGTTTCTGTTGTGGTCGAATAAGCAAGAAATAAAATATTCCAAAGAATACTAATAAAGGTATTAATCCTGCAAAATTTTCTAAATTCATTTTTTCCCTCCTAAATAAAATGTGATTATAGTAAAAATTAAATTATTTTAGCCTTCAAATTGCTTAAGAAAACTTTCAACAAATTTATCAAACCTGTCTTCCATTATAGCCTGCCGACTCATAAGCATAAGTCTATTTAAAAAATAAAGATTGTGAATAGTCGTCAGTCTTAATCCCAGTATTTCTTTAGCCTTTATCAAGTGCCTTATATATGCCCTGGTATAGTTTTGACAGGTATAACATAAACAGCCTGTTTCTAGAGGAGTATAGTCCCTAGCATACTGTGCATTCCGTACAGTTAAATACCCATTTTGCGTCATAACTGTTCCGTTGCGGGCAATGCGAGTAGGAAAAACACAATCAAACATATCAACGCCTCTTTTAATGCCCTCAAGCAAACAGTCAGCTGTTCCTACGCCCATTAAATACCTGGGCTTATCCGCAGGCATTAAAGGTACTGTATCCTCCAGGACCTCATACATTAAATCTTTAGGCTCTCCTACACTCAACCCTCCTAAGGCATACCCGGGGAACCCTATTTCTAATAGAGACTCCAGGCTTTCCTTACGTAAATCCCGGTAAACTCCTCCCTGTACAATGCCAAATAAAGCCTGTTCTTCGCGCTTATTGGCTTCTTTGCATCTTTTTGCCCACTGATTATTACGCCTGAGGGATTTTTTTAAATATTCGTATTCACAGGGATAAGGCGGACATTCATCTAAAACCATTATTATATCAGAACCTAAACTGTTTTGTATCTCTATAACCAGTTCAGGAGTCAAAAAATGTTCAGAACCATCTATATGAGAACGAAACAAAGCCCCTTCATCTGTAAGCTTTCTTAAGTTCCCCAGGCTAAATATTTGAAACCCTCCACTATCCGTTAATATTGGGCGATCCCAATGCATGAAAAGATGAAGCCCCCCGGCTTCACTGATAACATGGCAGCCGGGACGCAGGTAAAGATGATAAGTGTTGCTTAATATAATTTGAATACCTATGTCTTTTAATTCTTCCGGCGTCATGGCCTTAACTGTACCCTGGGTTCCTACCGGCATAAATGCAGGTGTATCTATAATCCCATGGGGGGTATGAACCTTCCCCACCCGGGCTGATGTCTTATAACATTCCTTAGTTATTTCAAATTTTATGGACATTAAGTTCACCAATCAACAATTATTTGCTAATATATTAACATAGCATCTCCAAAACTGTAAAATCTATACTGTTCATAAATAGCTTCCCGGTATGCTTTAAATACTAAATCTTTACCGGCAAAAGCACAGACAAGCATTATCAAAGTAGACCGGGGCAGATGAAAGTTTGTTAACAGTGCATCTAAAGCTTTAAACTTATATCCCGGATAAATAAAGATATCGGTCCATCCGTTTCCTGAAACAAATCCCCCCTCTTTCCTTATTGTCTCCAGTACACGGCAGGAAGTAGTCCCAACCGCAATAATACGAGAGTCCGCCTGCAGGGCCTGGTTTAATTCCTGACAACTCTTTGGACTAACAGAATAAAACTCCTGGTGCATTTTATGTTCCTCTACCCGTTCAACCTTGACAGGACGAAACGTCCCCAGCCCAACATGTAAAGTAATATAAACGACTTTAATGCCTTTAGACTCTATCTTCTCCAACATCTGCCTGGTAAAATGAAGCCCTGCCGTAGGGGCTGCTACAGAACCTTCCTGTTTCGCATAAACAGTCTGGTAGCGGTGAGGTTCCTTTAACTGCTTTTTTATATAGGGCGGCAAAGGAAGGTTTCCTAATTCAGATAGAACCTCCTCAAATACACCCTCATAACTAAAGGACAGTATCCTTCCTCCCTCTTCTGTAACCTCCAGCACTTTGGCTGTCAATTTCCCTTCTCCAAACACAATTTCTCTTCCAGGACGGGCACGTTTACCCGGCTTAACCAAGACCTCCCAAGTACGGTTACCTGTTCTTTTTATTAAAACTACTTCCACCTTACCCCCGGTATCCCCCTTGACACCTATTAAGCGGGCAGGGATAACTTTGGTGTCATTTAAAACCAGTACATCCCCTGCAGATAAATAATCAGTAAACTGGCTAAAATAAGTATGCTCTATAGATTGAGCGTCCCTATTCATAACAAGCAGCCTGGAATTATCCCGCTTTGAAACAGGTTCCTGAGCAATTAATTCCGGAGGCAAGTAATAATCAAATTCTGATAGTTCCATTTTTATATTCCCACTTGTTTTTAAAAGTAATATAGACCTGTTAATTGATTTTTATTCTTTTTTAATATGGTTGGCTCAAAGCTTACTTGTACCATTGTTTTAATTCTGTCCCGGAATAATAAAAACTCATAATTTCATCATATGTTTGTCCATCTTTAGCCCTGTTATAGGCCCCACTTTGACTCATACCTATACCATGTCCCCAACCCTGGCCGTTAAATACAAAGCTTGTTGGACGAAAAGGTATAATTCTATCTTTACCTTCATATCCACTTTTTAAGCTTATTTTTGATATATCAAGCTGCTCAGAACCACTGGCTGTGGCTACAAATGCATTTTCAAGACGTGAAACCTCACTTTTTTCAGAAGAAGTCTGGACCCAGACCTGTGAATCAGTTTTTAAGTCAAACATCTGACTATTTAGCGAGGGATAAGATTCCTCTTCTTTTTCACAGTTATAACTAAATATGGTCCTGGCCTTCTCTCTCAAAGCATTATAACTATCACCAGTGCCTACAAACTCTAAATCAATAACCCTGCCTGAAGAAGCCCTTTCCCTTATAACTACATCTACCAGTTCGCCTACATCTATATCCCTGTACTTTAAACGACTTATAATATTATCAGCTGTAAAGCTAACCGGTCCCCAGTCAGCCCTGGGTTTTAAATAACCCTCATAAGGATTATCATAGGGATCGGGAGTGCTTTTAAGATAAGGAAGAGCATTAGTCCAAACATTTTCAGGAGCTTCTGTATGCCCCCCGTTGGCAGCATGATAAAAAGTATGGGCCAGGCTATTATTATAAGTTAGAACCTTCCCAGAAGTAGCTTCAACAGCATGGTCAGTGCTGGACTGTTCCGCATCATAACCGCCGTAAACCTGACAGTGCTGGGTACTGCAAAGGTCATATTCTTGCCCGTGCTTACCCATGCTTTTAAGGGTATAGGTTCTAGCTGTAACAGCTTGAGCTTTAAGTGCTTCAACATGCCAGAAAGCAGGCATCTCCTTGGGAACAACACCCCGGAGGTAACTTTGTATATCAATATGGTTCACCGCCAGCAAGGTATCTTGACTGTCGCCGTTTTCATCTTCTTTATACTGAGTGCTTATAACTATATCCCCCCGGTATCTGATCCCGTCCACCCTGGCTTTACTATCTGTTTCATAATCTTCAGTTATTCTTATGGGACCAGTAAAAACATCTATAAGGGTTCCGTCTAAATGGGTGATTTTTATCCCTATGGAGAGAGGCTGAAGTATAAACTCACCATCTTTTACCAGGTCACCATCCCGGCATTTAATAGAATTCCCGCTATATTCATTCACCATCATGTAATTGGAGGGCACCTCTACTTTGATTTCCTTAGAATCCTCAACAACCCCTACTTTAACCTGAGGAACATCATTATTTGTTTTACTTTGTACAAAAACAGGTACTATTAAAAAAAGAATTAAAACCAAAACTAGTATTTTTTTATACATACTGCTTAAACCTCCAAGGCCTGTATTTTTTTCTATATTCACCTATTACCTTTTCGACAGAAATTTAATACTTCCTGCCAAAAAAGATAAAAAGCAGTATAATTGCTGCTTTAAACATTTAAAGGGTTTTTCATGTCAATCTGGAATTATTTTAATTCGATAATTAAAAACGTCTAAAAAGATTAAACAGTAGCGTTAAAACAATGCTTATTATAATAGAAGTAGCCAGGGGAAAATAAAAAGTAAAGTTTTCCCTTTGAATTAAAATGTCTCCCGGAAGCTTTCCAAAGCCAAAAAACTTTCCCGTTAAGTAGACTACTACTCCCAGTATTATTAGAAATGCACCTATTCCTATGATTATTTTACCGAAGGATTCGAAATTAAACATACATATCCCCTCCTTGCCATTATACCGATGCTAAAGGGTCAGGATAGTTTACAGTAGCGATCTTTTTCACTGTAGATACAGCCGCAATAAGTTTGCCGGTACATATCCTCTTGTCGAGATATCTTCACGCTTTTTTTATAGAAGGGCCTTAAGTCTTCATATACAAAATTCACCCCAAACTCCCGCGCTGCATCTTCTCCAATTTCGGTTATTAACTCATGATTCTGGTAGGGACTTATAAGTAATGTGGAAGAAAAATGAGAAATATCTTCCTGCCTGGCTTTTTGTGCCGTTTCCTTAAGCCGCATGCAGTAACAATATAAACACCTGTTTTCCTCTCGGTAAACTACTTCTCTTAAGAATTCCTCCAGCGAGTAACGATCATCTATTAATATATTTATATCCTCCTTTTTACAATATTGTTCCAAAGTTTCTAATCTTTTTTTATATTCCTTATAAGGATGAATATTCGGGTTGTAAAAATATCCGCTAATATTGTACCCTAACTCATTAAATCTTTTATGGCTGGAAGTAGTACATGGACCACAACACATGTGAAGCAGTAAATTCATTTTAACACCTTCAATCAAAAATACTTTTTTGGGCAAATTTTTCTTTATCGATGCTCAAATGCTTATAAACTAAAGGAGTAATTACCCTGCCCCGGGGTGTCTTGCTTATAAAACCAATCTGTATCAGATAAGGTTCGTAAACATCTTCTATGGTATTTGGTTCTTCACTGATAGCTGCAGCCAAGGTATCCAGCCCTACTGGTCCCCCGGAGAATTTTTCGATTATGGTAAGCAAAAGTTGTCTGTCTGTATTATCTAAGCCTAAATTATCTATCTCTAAAAGTATTAACCCCTTTTTAGCAATTTCCTTATCTATTGTATTATTTCCTTTTACTTGGGCAAAATCCCTTATTCTCTTTAAAAGCCTGTTGGCAATTCTAGGGGTGCCCCGAGAACTTGCAGCTATTTTTAAAGCACCTTTCTGGTCAATAGTTATATTAAGCTGCCCCGCAGAGTTTTCAATTATTTGTTTTAGTTCCTCCTTAAGATAAAACTCAAGTTTAGTTACAACTCCAAACCGGTCTCTAAAGGGAGGCGACAGTAACCCGGCCCGAGTAGTAGCACCTATTAAGGTAAAAGGGGTAAGATCAAGCCTTAAAGATCGAGCGCTGGGTCCCTTTCCCACAATTAAGTCCAGAGCAAAGTCTTCCATAGCGGGGTAAAGTATTTCTTCTACACTCCTGTGGAGACGGTGAATTTCATCTATAAATAATACATCACCTTTACCTAAATTAGTTAAAATAGCAGCCAGGTCCCCGGGCCTTTCAATAGCCGGACCGGAAGTTACTCTTATGTTAACACCCATTTCTCGAGCGATTATGTGTGCTAGTGTAGTTTTCCCCAGTCCTGGGGGACCGTATAAGAGAACATGGTCAAGAGCTTCCTCCCTCTCTTTAGCCGCCTGAATAAATATTTTTAAATTATCCTTATTTTTTTGTTGGCCTATAAAACTATTAAAATTAACCGGACGAAGTGCCTGGTCAATTTTTCTATCTTCTTCTTTACTAAGTTTGGCAGATACTAATCTTTCCTCCAAAATATCCTCTCCTTTAATTAAAGACCGGCCAAATATTTAAGAGCCAACCGTAATACTTCTTCCAGAGATTTTTCTGAATGTCCCTCATTTTCAATATAACTCACTGCTTCTACAGACTCTTTTGGTCCATAGCCCAGGGAGGCAAGGGCTTCATTTAATTCTTGAAATATATCCTGTTGTTTTTCTTGGGCACCGGTCATTTCATTTATTTCTTTTCTAAGGGAAGATATTTTCTCCTTAAGCTCTAGGATAATGCGCTTGGCTGTTTTTTTGCCTATTCCCGGTATTCTAATTAGATTATCGACATCTTCATTGATAACCGACAAATAAAAGTTGGCAGCAGGCATAGATCCTAGAACAGAAAAAGCTCCTCTAGGACCTATGCCGGAAACGGTAAGAAGAAGCTCAAAGAGGGCTACATCATCATGCTGGTAAAATCCAAATAGAAGTATCTTATCCTCCTTGACATATAAATAAGTATAAACTTTAACTTCTTCCCCTTTTAATGGCAATACAGCTTGTAACCCAGGAGGTATAAAAATTTTGTAACCTATACCTTGGTTTTCTACAATAATATATTCTGCACATGAATGAACTAGTGTTCCAGATATGTAAGCCAGCAATTTTTTCCTCCTACAATAGACCTTTTTCTTTTAAATTTCTAGAATGAAGATGGCACAAAGCCACAGCCAGGGCATCAGCAGCATCATCAGGCTTAATAGTTTCTTTAATGTTTAGACTAATTTTAACCATTTCTTCTATCTGTTTTTTAGTTGCTCTACCATAACCAACTACACTTTGCTTAACCTGTAAGGGAGTATACTCAAAGGCTTCCAGGTTGATATGGGCGGCTGCCAATAAAATCACCCCTCTTGCTTCCCCAACTAAAAAAGCTGACCGGGCATTTTTATTAAAAAAAAGTTCCTCTACAGCCATGGTATCAGGCTCGTAATCAATTATAATATCCTTAATGTTTTGGTATATTTTTGAGAGCCTTCCTACGGTACTTTCTCTACCAGCAGTTCGAATACAGCCATAGGTCACTATATCACATTTTCCATTTTCTTCTTTAATTATACCGTACCCGGTCAAGGCCAGGCCAGGATCTATACCCATGATGATCATAAATGTCACCTGTTTCCTTTGCAAACAAACTTTTACTTGTTAACTCTTTAATACATTTTATATATTATATCATGTAATACACAATAATTGCAAACACTTATTCGCTTTACTTAAGGCTCTGGGGAAACTAAAAAACATCACCTTAGTGGTGATGTTTCTAACTGGTATAACTCTCCAATATCCTCTTTTTTTCTTCTTCGGTGGAAAAAGGAATTCCTTCTTTTAATTCCTCCCGATATATTTCCTTTACCTCAAAATCAGTGATTTCCTTTAAAACACCATGGGGACGCTCACCTTGATATATAGCTATCCTGTCTTCGTAAATACCAATATATTTAAGTTCGCTGCATTCTTGACAAGGAATATCTTTAGTTCTTATTAAAACAACATCCCCTGGACTAAAACTGGAAACATCCCAGTCAGGAGGAAGATTTATTTTAAGTCGTTCTTTAGTAAGACCTTTAAAGGTAAAGCCCTCTAAAGTTTCAGGCACATTTTCCAGGCACTGTTCAACTTCATGTCCACAGCTGTATACTGTGCGAAACAAGATATTAGAATTATCTTCTATTACTGAGTTATCGTCCTGTTCATCAGTTACATATAAGTCGCCGTTTATATGCCAACTGAGCAAAAAAGCTGTTATAAATAAAAACAAAACAACTATTATTATCAATCCATAATTTTTATGGGGGAAACTCCACTTATTTTTTTGTTCTGACATAATTAACCCCCCAGAAAGAGTTTGAGTTTTTTTATAATTTTACCCTGGGGAGATTAAAAATATACTTAAAGTAATGTATTTTTTTACTTTTATTTCCCAACACTTATTATCTCATCAGACACGTCAAAGTTTGCATAAACGCTCTGAACATCATCGTGATCTTCCAGTGATTCCATCAGCTGAAGAAGCACTTTTCCTTCTTCTTCGTCGTCTACTTTAACAACACTCTGAGGAAACATGGTTACTTCCGCAATATCTACATCAAATTGTCTATTAAGAAGGCTATTTTTTACCTCTTCCAATAATTCCGGTTCTGTAATTATTTCATAGCTACTACCTTCTGTTTTAAAATCTTCTGCTCCTTCTTCTAAAACCAGCAGCATCAAGTCATCTTCATCTAAATCAACCTTATCTTTACTAAGGCTTATATAGCCCCTTCTAGTAAACATCCAGGCTACACAACCTGTTTCACCAAGGTTGCCGTTATGTCTGGTAAAAATATTTCTTAACTCTGATGCTGTTCGATTGCGGTTATCAGTCATAATTTCTAAAAGAATAGCTACCCCTCCAGGACCATAACCCTCATAAATCATTTCTTCAAACTTCATCCCATCAACTTCACCCAGGCCTTTTTTAATTGCTCTATTTATATTATCATTAGGCATATTAACATCCCGGGCTTTCTGAACTGCAAGTCTTAAACGAAAATTGGAATCTATGTCGCCTCCACCTTGCCGGGCCGCTACCATTAACTCCCTGGATATTTTAGTAAACAGGTGTCCCTTCTGTGCATCTGCCCGGGCCTTTTTATGTTTAATATTCGCCCATTTTGAATGACCTGCCATAAATCCCCAACCCCTCTCCAGTTTCTTCATTCGTAACACTTTGTAATTCTAGCATAAGGAAGTTCTTTCTTCAACGCATCACTCTTTAGGAAAGATTAAAAGTCAGGAACAGGAGGAAGTTTCTTTTTGTGCTCTGCTCCTTTAATCATCTTATCTATGGTTTCTTTGACCTTTTTGTCACTTTCTCTCCCTAGAAGGTAATTATCCAATTCAGCATAGGTTATTCCCATTTCTCCTTCATCGGTTTGTTCTGGCCAGAGGCCTCCGGAAGGAGGCTTTTCTATAATTTCCCTGGGGACACCCAGGTCTGCTGCTATTTCCTTTACCTGGCTTTTCAGTAAATTAGCCAAAGGCATTATATCAACAGCACTGTCACCATATTTCGTGAAATACCCTGCGGCCATTTCACTGCGGTTACTGCTACCTGCTACCAGGTACTTGTTCTTGGCCGCATAATAATAAAGACAGGTCATTCTCAAACGAGGTTTAACATTAGCTATGGCTAAATCCCAATGAGCATAGTTTTCTTCTTCCCCAAACTTGGACATAAAAAGGTCCAAAACATCATCCAAAACAATGACGTTAAAAGAGATATCAAATGCCTCTGCTACTAAACGGGCATGTTCTTCGTCTTCAGCATTGCTGTAACAAGGCATGATTAATCCTAATGCCTTATCAGGATAAGCTTTTGCACACAAAGCGGCTAAAACTGAAGAATCAAGCCCGCCACTCAAACCAAAGACAACACCCTCTAACCCTGCATCTGAAATCCTATACCTTATCCAGTTTATAAGTTCATTAATATAGTTTTTCATATTACAACCTCCAAAATAGTGAATATTATTAATCCATGTTTAATAATAAAAAAAGATACAACCCGCACAGAATTGTATCTCCTTTTATTTAAAAAAATTCTAGGTATCCTGATTACTGGCATCCTCATCCACATCAATGCTATCCTTTAAATCCTTGGTTGAAGATCTAAGTTCCCTAATCCCTTTGCCAAGAGACTTGCCAAGTTCAGGTAACTTGCTGGGGCCAAAAATTATTAAAACAATCCCTAAAATTATTAACAGTTCTGTTGAACCAAGTCTTCCAAACAAAGTGTCACCCCCTCTTATGTTTTATACGCAAAAACTACCCTTACTTTATAATACTAATTCTTTCCTGGTAAAAAATCAATACTATGCAAATAATTTATATGATACCTAATTTGAAGAAAAATCTTAAAAATCTTTAGTGTGGGGATAATTTTTAATTTGTTTAATTAAGCTACTGTCTTCCAATATTCCCTGTTTAAGAATATCGACAGCACTGTCTAAGATATTATATATACTTTGGTTTTTTACAGAATACAACATCTTTAGACCTTTTTTCCTGGCTCTAAGAATTCCTTGTTTCCTTAATATAGCCAAGTGTTGAGAAACATTGGACTGTTCCAGGCTTAACTCTTCCAGCAGTTCACAAACACAACATTCACCCTGCCTTAATAGTTCTAGTATCTTAATTCGAGTAGGATGAGCTAAAGCTTTGAATAAATCAGCTTTTTTTATAATAAAGTTATCATTATCTATTTTGCTTCACCCCTTTAAAATAATCTACATAATATTATATCATACCACCTATTGATTAATCTATATTAACAGGAATTAATAGAACTGGACGAAATTTAAGAAACGATATTTCCATATATCATGCCCGATATGGTAGCCATAAGTGATACTAATACAATAAAAATAATTGTTTTTTGGGTGCCCAGCACACTACGGATAACAAGCATATTGGGTAAACTAAGGGCTGGCCCAGCTAAAAGAAGCGCCAGGGCAGGCCCCTGTCCCATACCGGAGCCCAATAAACCTTGCAGAATAGGCACCTCCGTAAGAGTAGCGAAATACATGAAAGCCCCAAGAAAAGAAGCTACCAGGTTAGCTTGAATTGTATTGCCTCCCACCAGATTCTCAATATAATGAGCAGGGATGAGTCCAGCATCAGTTCCCGGACGCCCCATGAGTAAACCAGCTACAAGGACACCAGCTAAAAGAAGCGGGAGAATTTGCTTGGTAAAATCCCAGGTAGAACTAACCCAGGAACTCCGCTCTTCATTATCAAACCAACGCCATACCATTAAGCCCAGTACTACAAGCAACGCTACTACAAGGTGCCATTTGAACTGGTAAACCAAATTCCAAAAACCTGCTGCTTCATCAGGTTTCCCCAAGGCGGCAATAACTAATATAAAAACAAGAACTAAAAAGTATAATAAGTTCTGTAATATACTGCGCTTTTCCTCTCCTTCATCTGCCATGCCACCTAGGGATGTTTTAGTTCTCTCTTCCTCTTCACGCCGATACAACGAACTCATGATAAGTCCTATAATAATAGCAAATATTACTGCGCCCAGGGCCCGGGCCAGACCCAGCTGCCAGCCAAGCACCCTTGCCGTAAGAATAATGGACAAGATGTTAATAGCCGGACCGGAATATAAAAAGGCTATAGCCGGTCCAAGCCCGGCTCCTTTCTTATAGATCCCCGCAAAAAGCGGCAGAACCGTGCAGGAACATACAGCCAATACGCTGCCTGAAATAGACGCTACTGAATATGCCAGAGCCTTGTGCGCGGCACCTCCAAAGTACTTAATTACAGCACCTTGGGAAATAAAATTAGCAATGGCTCCGGCAATAAAAAAAGCAGGAATCAAGGTGTGCAGCACATGTTCCCTAGCATAATACTGTAACATAAGGAAGGCCTCCGTCATAGAAGCCCTAACCTGGGGATGATCAAAAGGTGTAAAGTATGCTGCCAAAAAAACAGCCACTATAAGCAAAAATTTTTGCCATTCTTTCATTTGTGATCACTCCTTATATACTTGCCACGATAAATTCGGTTTATTAGCTCGAGCTATAAGATGTTCTTATTCTATTGTTCTTCTTTAATCCATTTTTTAATTTCCTCGCCTTTAGGGACCCTTCCTGAAACCCTTACTTTATCATTAATAACAAGACCTGGAGTCATAAAAACATCATGTTCCATAATTTTTTCCATGTCCTCCACCTTTTCCACATCAGCCTGCAGTTCCAGTTCTTTTAAAACGTTACTTACTTCACTTTCTAACTTTTGGCAATTTTTACAGCCAGGACCAAGAATTTTAATCTTCATAAATCATTACACTCCTTTTTTTTGATATAAATTTAATATTAACAGAAACTATATTATATTTTTCTAATATACTATCATATTAAAGACTGATAATCAATCTGTTATTCTAAATATTTTTGAATAATAAAATAAAAAATAAATTAACCTTAAATCGTTAAAGATTTAAGGTTAATAAAAATTTAAATTCTGGCGGAGACCTACTCTCCCGGGGACTTACGTCCCAAGTACCATCGGCGCAGGAGGACTTAACTTCCGTGTTCGGTATGGGAACGGGTGTTGCCCCTCCG
>PWHX01000023.1 GCA_003555415.1 Syntrophomonadaceae bacterium
CTAAAGGCTTTAGTTTCATAAAAATTACCCTCCTTTAATTTAGCTTTATTTGCTTTATCATTGTTAGCACTCACCTTTAATGAGTGCTAATACTTACCGTTAATAATATTAACCAATAAACATTTTTGAAGCAAATCTCTTCACAGTCTATTATTTAACATTAGCTCTATATTATTCCTTTTTTTTCTTTATTGCTCATTTTTTCTTGGTTTATCTAATATTTTTCACTTTCCATTCGATAAAAACTTATTATGTCCCGGCAATAAAAAAATATACATCATAAATAGTGTATATATAATTAATACCGTATATAAAAGGACAGGCCAAGCTGTTTTATTGGAACAAATTTACATCCTGCCCACTCTCCAGAAATTGATGCAGCCGAGATACAGGTATAGCCAATCCCTTGATATCTTCATTATCCTTTCCTTCTACTGCAGCATAAACTATTGCCACAACCTCACCTTTTTTATTAAAAACAGGGCTTCCGCTACTTCCCCGGTGAATAGGCGCCCTGATTTCCATTACCTGTTTTGTTCCATCAGCATCATGCCGGTACCCTTCAACTGCTCCTTGCATCATAACCCTGGGAAACCCCAGGGGGTTTCCAATAATAAACACCTTTTCCCCGAAAACCGGCATAGACATTTCCTCCAGGGATAATTTAGGCAAACCCTCTTCTTCCAGAAAGATTAGCGCCAAGTCCACATCAGGAGACACTATCCACTCCCTGGCCTGGAAAGTTCCCTCTCCAAGGAAAGAAACTGTTATATTTTGGGCATTACTGATAACGTGACGATTAGTTACAATCATTCCATAGTCCCGAATATTAAAGCCGGTTCCCCTGCGCTCCCTTGATAAAACAAAAGATTCATCTTCTTCCCCAACTACCCTGATCTGTACAACAGACTGCTGTAATTCCTGAAGTAAAGGATTCTCACTTAAACTTCGGGAATCTGTTAAAAAGTCCAGGGAAGGCAAAGAAAATAATCTAAAAAAATCACCCAAAACAAACATAGCAAAAGCCAGCACAACTAAAAAAGACGTAATCTTAAAAATTGCTGACCTTCTTTTTTTCACAGAAGCCGATAACTCCTTTAAATCTTCTGCTTCATCTTCTTCATCAAACTGCTCATTTAGTTCCTCTTTTAATTCCTTATCATCTTCCTTATCATCATAACTATTAAACACGGGGAAAAACATTTTGTCCTCTCCTTAAGATGAATGGCGGGCACAATCGCTAACCTGGCCTTTTAATAGCTCCAGGGCATGAAAAAGAGCCGGCTCAATAACCTCCAGACATTCTTTAACCGCCTTAGGACTGCCCGGTAAATTTATTATCAAAGTACTCCCCCTTACCCCGCAAACTGCCCTGGACAACATGGCATGAGGGGTTTTTTTTAGGCTTTCGGCTCTCATTGTTTCTGCCATCCCGGGTACCTGCTTTTCTATAACAGCCAGAGTAGCCTCCGGTGTATTATCCCGAAGGCTCAAGCCTGTTCCGCCGGTAGTTAAAACTAGATTAACTTTAACCTCATATACAAAATACATCAGCTTTTCCCTGATGGAATCCAGGTCATCAGGAACAACCGCATAATCAACAACATTTCCCCCCAGCCGGATAATAGTATCTTCAATTACCCTGCCGCTCTTGTCTTCCCTTTCGCCCCGGGCACCGCGATCGCTGGCTGTTAATATAGCTGCCTTAAACATAAGTTATTATCCCCCTGTCTCACAAGAAACTTATTTTAATAATTACTTTTCCAGAGTACTTTACCTGTTTCTTTAACGTCATACCCGCCGAGTTTTCTGACCTCGCCTTTAAATTTATCCGACCTGATTACCTCTAGAAGCTTTTGGATTTTCTCTGTTTCCATAATTTCTGCCGGTATAATCAAATCGTAGCGTTCTTCCGCCAGGGGAATGAAGTCCAGATCCAGGGCTTTGGCAGCTGCCAAAACTCCCATTCCTGCATCAGCCGTCCCGGAAGCTACTGCCGCCGCTACAGACAGGTGGCTGTATTCCTCCCTCTCATATCCCTTAATATCCTGAAAATTCATTTTCATATTATTAAGCCGGTAATCCAACAATATCCTGGTCCCGGCACCTTTCTGGCGGTTAACAAAGCTTATGTCTTCTCTAGTCAAATCTTCCAGACCCTTTATCTTTTTAGTGTTGCCCTGGAGCACTATAAGCCCCTGCTGCCGATAAACCAGGTTAATCAATACTAGTGCCCTGTCCGGTAAAAGCCTTTTAATGTAGGGCACGTTGTACTCCCCAGTTTTTTCATCCAGGAGGTGGCTTCCGGCAATGTGGGTTTCGTTCCGTCTAAGGGCCATTAGCCCCCCCATGCTGCCTACATGGGCTGAAGAAAGGCTGGTTTCCGGGCTGTTAATTCTTAAAATATTTGCGATAATGTCCTGGGTTAAATCGTGGCTGCCAATACTTACTACCGTATTTTTAATTTCTTCCAGGTCTTTTACCAGGTCTACCTGCACCTTTTCCCCTGTTTCCAGACCCTCTTTTAACTGGGGTATACGAACATAACCATCTGCCCTTACCAGGGAGGTTATGACTCCGGAACCTCTGGGCAGGGGAGTGGCAATTAACTTATCTCCTACCTGTCCTACCTTCACCCTTAAATACTCCTCAGATTTAAATGAAGATACTACCCGCCGGGACATTAAGGTTTCTACCCGCCTGCGTTCAGGCACGGGTATACCCTGCAATCTGTAAATGAGTGGTTTTACTAAAAGGTCTAACACAAAAAAGGCCGCTACCGGATAACCTGGAACACCCACCACCGGTTTGTTATTTACCAAACCCAGTACCGTAGGCTTTCCTGGTTTTACGGCTATACCGTGAACTAAAAGTTCTCCCAGTTCCTCTACTACAGCGGAGGTATAATCCCGGGAACCTGCAGAAGAACCGGCATTTATTAGAACTACATCGCTTTTATCTATCACCGAAAGGAGAGCA
>PWHX01000081.1 GCA_003555415.1 Syntrophomonadaceae bacterium
GACCTAAGAGCCAAGCATTCTATAAATATTATTGCTATTAAATCAGAGGATAAAATTAATTTAACTCCTAAGGCAGAAAATGTCATAAGAAAAAATGACGTTCTGGTTGTGGTAGGTAAAAATGATAAATTGAGGAAATTTGAAAGTATTTAACAGGTGGTGCAGTTATGGTTATATCCAGCAGTCAAAATCCAGAAGTAAAGCTTTATCGCTCCCTGCTTAATAAAAAAAATAGGGACAAAACAGCTCTGATTCCTTTAGAAGGGGTTCGTTTAATTGAAGAGGCCTGCAGGAACCAGGTTAAATTTAACAGTGTACTATACACAGAAGATCTGCAAAAAAATTCAAGGGGCAGGGAATTGCTTAAACTAATTGAGGAAAAACAGCCTCAAGTTAAAAAGCTTAATGTTAACAGCAGTCTTTTAAGGTCGATAGCGGACACAGATAGTCCCCAGGGAATCATCGCTACGGTTGAAAAAACGGAATTTAACCTTTCTCAGGTGTTAAATGTAAAGAACCCTTTTATAGTTGTAGTCTCAGGAGTTCAGGATCCGGGAAATTTGGGAACCATAATTAGAACTGCTTCCGCCGCTTTTGTGGATGGTGTAATAATAACTCGGGGAACTGTAGATGTGTATAACCCAAAGACTTTAAGGGGAACCATGGGCGCTATTTTTCATTTACCTGTGGTATTGACAAAAGATTATAAAATATTAATTGATTTTTTGCGTTATCGGAATATTAAAATGGTAATTACAGATCCGGAAGGAGAAGTTAATTGTTTCCATGCAGATTTATCTGTTCCTTCAGCTGTATTTTTTGGTGGTGAAGCTTTTGGTTTAAGTGATGTAATCAAAAATGCGGCGGATTACCGCATAAATATACCCCTTCCTGGTCCGGAGGAATCCTTAAATGTAGCTGTTTCCGCAGGAATTGTAATGTATGAAAGTTTAAGGCAGAGGCACTATTCTATTTAGATATCCCTTTTTCTTGTTTTTTA
Organism: Syntrophomonadaceae bacterium; assembly: GCA_003555415.1. Classification (GTDB taxonomy): domain Bacteria; phylum Bacillota; class Dethiobacteria; order SKNC01; family SKNC01; genus PWHX01. The sequence continues at coordinate 1,001 of PWHX01000081.1, forward strand.
AAAACCCATATGATATAATTTTGTTGGTTAAAGAGCTTTGTAAAATCAACGGAAGGGAAGTGCTTATTTTGCTGACCGCCGATATATTTTGGAAATTATTTGAGAACACTGGTTCTGTAGCTGCTTATATTATTTATAAGAGGTTAGTTATACAATAAATTGTTATAAAAGTAATGAAGGAGAAAAGTAGGTTAACTGAATCCCTAAGGGAGGAGAAGCCAGCGACTGAAAGTTTCTCTGGGAGAAGGTTAATCGAAGTTCGTTCCTAAACTGCCTGCTGAAGGGATTTATCCTGCGTAAGCAAGGCCGCCTGTTTCACGTTATGAAACTCACTGGATAATTTAGTTAACCTGGGTGGTATCGCGAAAGATAACTTTCGTCCTTGGACGGAAGTTTTTTATTTTACATAAATTAAAGCATATCTTGTAATATAAAGAAATTTAAGCTTAAGGGAGGTGCAGTCCTGGTTGCTCCTAGAGCAGTTAGTATATGTATAGATTATAATTATTAGTAACCAGGCAAAGGATGAAAGAACAATTACAGGAAATTAAAAAGAGAGCAGAAAAAGAAATTAAAAGCACGGATGAATTTGCAAAACTTAAAGAAATTCAAGTGAAATACTTAGGTAAAAAAGGAGAAATAACCCAGGTTTTAAGAAGCATGGGGAAGCTTTCAAAGGAAGATAGACCGTTTATAGGTAAGCTTGCTAACCAGGTTAAGGATGAAATCACAGAGATAATAGATAAAAGAAAAGAATACTTAGAGGATCTAGAAAAGGACAAAAGGTATATTAGCGAAAGAATCGATGTTACTTTACCCGGGATTAAGCCGGTTATATCCCAGCTTCATCCTTTAACTTTGATAATGAATGAGATAAAAGAAATCTTTCTAGGAATGGGGTTCACCATTGCTGATGGTCCTGAAATTGAAACAGATTATTATAATTTTGAGGCACTGAATATACCTAAAGAGCATCCGGCCAGGGATATGCAGGATTCTTTTTATATAACTGAAGAAATACTTCTTAGAACTCACACTTCTCCCGTCCAGATCAGAACCATGGAGAGAGTAGCACCGGAAGTTCCTTTAAGGATAATTGCTCCCGGCAAAGTATACCGGAGAGACGATGATGCTACCCATTCTCCCATGTTTCATCAGGTAGAAGGTTTTGCCGTAGATAAAGAAATATCTATGGGGGACTTGAAAGGGACTCTTCTTACCTTTGCTCGCCAGATGTTCGGTAAAGACTTACAGATACGCCTGAGGCCTAGTTTTTTCCCTTTTACAGAGCCCAGTGCAGAAGTGGATATTTCTTGTGTAATATGTCGGGGCGACGGATGCCGTGTTTGTGGACAGACCGGTTGGATGGAAATACTTGGAGCGGGAATGATTCATCCCCGGGTTTTAGAGATTTCAGGGTATGACCCGGAAAAAGTTACTGGATATGCGTTCGGTATGGGAGTAGAAAGAATAGCCATGTTAAAATATAGCATGGATGATTTAAGGCTGTTCTTTACTAATGATTTAAGGATGCTTGAGCAATTCTAGGAGGCGTAAAGTATTGTTTCGCTTACCGAGGATTTAAGGAAATAAAGTATGGGTGCTCAGTCCTTCGGTCGCTCCTTAAATTCGCTTCGCTCAATCTAAGAGCATAATATAGGAGGTTTTAGTGGATGCTTGTTTCGTATGAATGGTTGAAAGACTATGTAGAAATAGATCTTAGCCCGGAAGAGTTGGCTGAAAAATTAACTATGACGGGAATTGAGGTTGAATCGGTTCGCCAGTTAGACCCGGGGTTGAAAGGTGTTGTTGTAGGAAAAGTCTTATCTGTTAATAAACATCCCGAGGCAGATAAACTATATGTAGTACAGGTGGACGTCAAGGATGAAATATTAGATATTGTTGTTGGTATAGCTAATTATGAGACGGGAGATCTTGTGCCCGTAGCTAAACCGGGAGCGGTTTTGCCCAACGGTATGAAAATAAAAAAGACCAAATTAAGAGGCGTTAACTCTAATGGTATGTTGTGTTCTTCAGAAGAGTTAGGTTTGGAACTGTGCCATGAATACGGTATTTTAGTTCTGGATGAGGTTCATCCTGTAGGACAGGAAATAGCTGATGCTTTAGGCCTAAGGGACTGGGTATTAGAGTTAGGTCTCACACCCAATCGTTCAGACTGCCTGGGATTAATCGGGTTAGCTTATGAAGTTTCAGCCATAACCGGGGCGCCTTTAAAGTTAGATTTTCCCGAAGTAAAGGAAGATGAGGAAGACATAGTGGAAATGGCTCAAGTAAGGATAATTGACGAAGAATTGTGCCCCCGTTATTCTGCTAAAATAATTAAAAATATTAAAATTCAACCCTCTCCTTTATGGTATCAGAGAAGACTTTTATCCGTGGGCATAAGGCCTATCAATAATATTGTAGATGTAACTAACTATGTAATGTGGGAATCGGGACAGCCACTTCACGCTTTTGATTACGATAGGGTTAAAGATAGTACCGTTATCATAAGAAGGGCTTATAAGGATGAAAAGCTTATTACCCTGGATGAACAGGAACGGTGCTTAGAAGAGGATATGCTGGTTATAGCGGACCCCTCCGGGGCTGTTGCTTTAGCTGGAGTTATGGGTGGCTTAAGTACAGAAATAACGGAAAAGACCAGGGATGTACTTTTAGAATCAGCTAACTTTGAGCCCACTACTATTCGCAAAACCTCTCGAGACCTGGGTTTACGTTCAGAAGCTTCCTTGAGGTTTGAAAGATGGGTGGACCCTAACGGAACTGTTGATGCTGCTAATCGGGCCGCACAACTTTTAGCCAGGCTGGCCAATGGACAGGTAGTAAAGGGCACATTGGATGAATATCCTGCAGTAAAGGGAAAAACATCTGTACATTTTAGACCTGATAAAGCCAGGAAAATAATTGGCCTGAATTTAGCGGATAGTGAAATGAAAAGCATATTTAATAAATTAGGGTTCAGTGTTAGTGAAGTTAATGATAATAACTTTAAAGTCCAAATACCTACCAGGAGACCAGATATCACCAGAGAAGAAGACCTGGTGGAAGAGGTGGCCAGGATATACGGCTATGAACACATAGAAACTACTCTGCCCCGGGGTACTATCACCCAGGGGAGAAAAACCCGGGAACAAAAATTAGTTGATATGACTAAAGAATTGTTGATTGCCTGTGGTCTCTATGAAGTTATAACATATTCCTTTGTAAGTTCCCGGATACTGAACGATTTAAAATTAGAAGTTAATGATTATCTAAGAAATGTTGTAAATATTTATAACCCTATTTCCGAAGAGCAAAGTGTGATGCGTACTACCTTACTGGGTAATCTATTAAACGTTTTAAAGTATAACGTTAATAGAAATATTTATAGCCAGAGGATTTTTGAACTGGGAAATGTTTTTCTTCCCGGGGAGAAATCCTCTGCCTACTCTCTTCCGGAAGAAAGGGAAACTTTAACTATGGCCCTAATGGGAATCTGGGAAGAAAAAAATTGGCAGCATAAGCAAAATCCTGTGGATTTTTATTATCTAAAAGGAATTATAGAAGCGCTTTTAGGTCGTCTGGGCATAGTGGATTATAAGTTTTACCCCGTGAAATATCCCTCTTTTCATCCTGCCAGGGCAGCTGAAATATTTATCGGAGAAGAAAAGGTAGGGATTTTGGGGGAAGTCCATGCAGATGTTGTATCAAGATTTGACCTGCAGGAAAGGGTTTATATGGCTGAGCTAAACTTTAAAACTTTAAGCAGGCATGCCAAAATGCTGATTAATTTTAAACCTTTACCAAGATTTCCTGCTGTTTTACGGGATATAGCTGTTATGGTAAAAGAAGATGTTTTATCCCATGATATAAGCAGGGAAATTTTTAATGCAGGTGGAGAACTGGTTGAAAATGAAACTCTTTTCGACATGTACCAGGGGGAGCAGATATCTACTGGTTATCGGAGCCTGGCTTATTCTATTGTATACCGTTCTAAACAAAAGACATTAACCGACGAAGAGGTAAATGAAGTGCACCAAAGAATCATTAAATCTCTAGAAGAAGAATTTGGAGCAGGTTTAAGAGAATAGGAGAAGTAATAAAACCTTCATTAAAGATAGACCCCCAGTGTTTCTGGGGGTTATTAAAAAATAAAGGATTTTTTTATTTTTTCTCGAATTAAAATAAAGATTTGTAAGTAATTATAAGGTTATGGAGGATTTTTGTATGACTGAGAACAAGAACAAAGTGGATGTAAAGATTTTTGGGGAGGAGTATGCCATAAAAGCTAACCTGCCTGCTAATTACATGAAAAAGCTTGCAGCATATGTTGATACTAAAATGCTGGAGGTTGCTGAAAAAAACTATCACCAGGGAGTCCATAAAATAGCTATACTAACAGCTATAAACTTGTCAGATGAAATTTTTAATTTACAAAGAGAGCTAAAGCTTGCAAAAGCCAAACTAGAACAAAGAGAAAAGAAGGGTGATACAAAAAGGTGAACTGGCTGGATATAGTTTTTATCCTTATATTGATTTTAAGCGTATTGGCCGGGTTAAGAAGGGGTTTAGTATTACAGTTAATTGATCTTTTAGCCTTTGTAGTTTCCTGGTACCTGGCCATAAGATGGGGAGCAGAAGCAGGAAAACAGCTGGATTATTACTTTAACATCAGTTATTATATTGAACGATTAACATCCGGATTTTTAGATTTTATTGCTATTGAAGAATATGTTATTACTATATCAGGTGTCTTATTAATCCTAATAATAACCAGGCTGATATTTGTAATTATGGGTAGAACGCTTGGTTTTTTTACTTCTTTACCCCTTATAAAATCTTTCAATTCTATACTAGGCGGGGTTATTGGTTTGTTTAAGGGTGTTATATTGACAGTAATTATATTAATACTATTAAACTTCATACCTCAGCCTTTTATGGAACAAGCAAGGGAAAGCTCTGCTTTTTATGCTGCTTTATCCAGCCATGTTTCAGTTATAATTGATTATTTTGTAGAATTGTTATTAGGCAGAGTTACTGAAAATATTCTTTTGGGGTGAAGATATGAAGATTGTTTCAAAAAACATTTTTTTAAATGATACAGAAAAACTAGCCCTTAATCTGCTGGGGAAGTTGCTAATGCACCGTTTACCAGAAGGTGATGTTGTGGGGAAAATAGTGGAGACAGAGGCCTATCTCAGCAAAAATGATCCTGCCTGCCATGCTTCTCGGGGTAAGACCAGGAGAAATGAAGCCATGTTTGGACATCCTGGCACGGCATACGTTTATTTAATTTATGGTATGTATTACTGTTTTAATGTTGTAACCAGGGAGAAGGGAATTGGAGAAGCTGTACTAATCAGAGCCTTAGAACCTTTAGAGGGAATTGATTATATGTGCCGTAGGAGAGGGACTGCCGACAAGCTTAACCTTGCCAGCGGCCCTGGCAAGCTATGCCAGTCAATGGGAATAACTAAAGACCATAACGGTATAGAATTAACCAGGGGAGATCTGGTTATCCTGGACGCAGGAGAAAAACCTCCTTATAAAACAAGTCCCAGGATAGGTATCAGTACAGCTAGAGATAAAATGCTTCGTTTTTATATTACCGAAAACCCATACGTTTCAGCAGCAGCAGTTTCTAATTAATAAACGGGAGGAATTTATTAGATAAAAATGGAAAAAACCTTAGAACTTCTGGAGTTTAATAAAATTTTAGATATGCTAAGCTCTAAAGCTGATACGCCCCTGGGTAGAGAGCTTATAGAAGATTTACGCCCTGTTTCCAGCCTTAGACTTATTGAGAAATGGCAAAAGGAAACTTCAGATGGGTGCAATTTTCTAATAAAAACTAACCTTGATCTTTCAGATGTTACTGACTTGAGAGTAATATTAGCCCGGTGCCAAAAGGGAGGGATTCTTAACTCTTGTCAGTTAAAAGAGATTAATCAAAATCTGCTGGCATTTAGAAAAATCAAGAAGGTTTTTCTTCAGTATGGACGGGGAGCTCTTTTAAGCATGACCAGGGGTATCAATAATTTTCAAGACCTGGAAGGACACCTCAAAGTTATAGATGATAACGGCGAACTGCTGGACAAAGCCTCTCCAGTACTGTATCAGATTAGGAGAGAAACTAAAAATATCCGGGGAAGGATTCAAAGGGAACTGGACCGCATATTAAAAAGTCCTGTGTTCACGAAATATCTGCAGGAAGGAATTGTTACCCAGCGAAATGACCGTTATGTTGTGCCTGTAAAGGCAGAATATAAAGCGCAGGTATCAGGAATAATTCATGATCAATCCTCCAGCGGAGCAACTTTTTTTATTGAGCCCATGCCTGTAGTAGAGGCTAATAATAAATTAAACCATTTGCTGGCTCAAGAAAAGAAGGAAATTGATAGAATTTTGGCCGAACTAAGTTCTGCAGTTGCCCAGGAAGCAGATATAATTATAGACACATTAAATATAATAGCTGAAATAGATTTTATTCTGGCTAAATCAAGATTGAGCATGGATATGAAGGGAAACGAGCCCCTCTTGAATGATAAGGGTTACTTTCGTATTGTTAAAGGGAAACATCCTCTTCTAAAGGGAAAAGTTGTTCCTATCAGTGTAGAACTAGGCAAGAAATGCCATACCATGGTTATTACCGGTCCAAACACAGGAGGGAAAACAGTTACTTTAAAGACGGTAGGCCTCATAGCCCTTATGGCCCAGGCAGGTTTACACGTTCCTGCAGGATCCGGGACGGAAACTTGTGTCTTTGATAAAGTGTTTGCAGACATAGGTGATGAGCAGAATATAGAGCAGTCTTTAAGCACATTTTCAGGGCATATGAAAAATATTATTGATATATTTAGAAACTTGTCTGATAATTCTCTGGTTCTTTTGGATGAAATAGGGGCCGGGACAGATCCTACAGAAGGAGCGGCTCTGGCCATGAGTATACTGGAGCATCTTCATTCCACAAATGCAAGAACTATAGCTACAACTCATTTTAGTTCTATAAAGAGTTTCGCTTATGACCATGAGGAAATGGAAAATGCCTCTGTGGAGTTTGACCCCGAAACTCTTCAGCCGACTTTCAGGGTTCAGCAGGGGATTGCTGGAAGCAGCAATGCCTTTGAAATAGCAGCTCGCCTGGGTTTGAAAGGCCACATTATTGAAAAGGCCAAAATGTACATGGGGGAAGAACAGTTAAAATTAAAGCGCTTAATGGAAAACCTGGAAGAAAGTCAGAGGAAAATAGACCTTCATCAAAAGTCCATGAATGAAGATAAAGACAAAATAGAGGATATGAAAAGAGAGCTGGAAGAGGAATCTTTAAGAGTTGAAGAAAAAAGAAAGGAAGCCTTACAAAAAGCCCGGGAAGAAGCCCTATTAATTGTAAACCAGGCCCAGAGAAAAGCCGAAAGAATGATAAAGGAGTTAGAAAAATCTACTCGGGAAAATGAAACAAAAAAAAGCTATCAATTATATCAAAATTTAAAGAATACACTTAAAAATGATAAAGAGGACTTGATAGAAGAAATTGAGCAACTGGAACCTGACACCACTATTTCCCAGCAGGAGTTAAAGAAAGGTCAAACCGTTTTTATAAAAAGTCTAAAGCAAAAAGGAAAAATATTGGACTTTACAGAATCAGGGGAAGTAAATGTTCAGGCAGGAGTAATGAAAATTTCTACAGGCTGTACTGACCTGGCCAAGGTTTCAGAGAGTTCCCTGGAAAAGCCCATGGAAAGGGAAAATGTATCGGGGTTATCCTTACAAAAATCTCGGCATATTAAAGCAGAACTAAATTTAAGAGGAGATACACTTCAGGAAGCCATAGAAAAAGCAGATAAATACCTTGATGATTGCTACCTGGCCGGGTTGAATACTGTTTATATAATTCACGGCAAGGGTACAGGAGCATTAAGAAAGGGCTTACATGATTACCTTTCGGACCACAGCCAGGTAAACTCCTTCAAAATTAGCGAGCACTATGAAGGAGGCGCCGGAGTTACTATAGTTACCTTAAAGAGCTAATAATAAGCCCTTATCTTCATAAAGTTAAGATAAGGGCTTATTATTTTGAAAAAAATTAACACGTCGGATAAAGTCTTGGTTTATTCATCTGAATAGCTCTCTTAATTTCCGTTCTCTTCATTGTCCCCGTTATCATCTTCGTTAGTGTCTTCATTATCATCGTCGTCTTCACTGTTTTCAGAATGATCATTTTCGCCATTTTCTTCCGGAGGAGAATCTTCGGGATCATCTCCGTTTTTATGAGTTTTAATAGAACCCAACAGGGGAAGAGATTCAACTCCTATTTCATTTACTGCCATTATCTTATAATGATAAGTTTCTTCAGGAGATACGTATCTGTCTGTAAAGTAGTTTACTGTTACTAGATCCTTGTTTATCCTGGTATACTCTTTCTCATCGGCTTTCTGACGGTATATATTAAAGCCTTCCACCTTATTTTCAGTATGTTCCCAGGTAAGATAAACTTCTTCCCCGGTAGGAAAATTCATTATTTCTAAATCGTGTGGCGCTGAAGGTCCCTCCGTATGGATTTCACATGCTTCCTCAGGAACTTCAAGTTCAGCATCTCTCGGTACTCTGCCGGCTCCACCTCTCCAGTTTCCATCTGTGGGCTCGTAAGGCTCTTTTCTTTCTATAAAGCTTTTTTCTTCTACTTCAGGGCAGAATTCTGTAGGAAGAAGCCCTGATTCTGCACAAACTTCCATGGTAACGCAAATATCACACTCTCCCCTGGGGGCGCTTCCCCTGGGGAACATGTCGCTGGTAATGTGATCCTCCGAACATTCTTCTGAAGGAGGCAGTCCCGATTTTGAGCAAATAGTAACCCTGGTTAAACCTCCCGGGTTTTCAAATTCCCTTGCCGGCAGTTCTTCATGAATATTTTTCATGATTTCTGCTGACATGCGCCGGGGATATTCTGTGGCGCCTCTGATGCTGCCCATGGTCAGTACGTCGTAACCAATCCAGGCGGAAAGAACATAGTCGGGGGTGTAAGATACCAGCCAACCGTCTTTGTTTTCGCTGGTTGTTCCCGTCTTGGCTGCTACAGGCCTGCCCAGGGCGTTTAACTCCGGGGCAGTACCCCTTTTTACCACGTCTTTTAATACATCGGTTATCAGGTAAGCAGTAGTTTCACTAAGGACAATTTCCGGTGTGGGATTATGACTATATATTTCCTGACCCTGATGATTTTCAATTTTCAATATGCTTGTGAGAGGTGTTTTTACCCCCTTGTTGGCAAATACGGCAAAAGCCTGGGCCATGTCCAGAGGGCGGACACCGTCAGTAAAACCTCCTATGGCCAGGGAAAGTGCGCCCATGTCGCTTCGGTCACCTGTTTTTACAAAAGTACTAATGCCCAGCTTTTCAGCATATTCCATTCCTTTATCTGTTCCCAGCTGGGAGTAAGCTTTTACAGCCGGTATGTTATAGGAATGGGTAAGGGCCTGACGCATGGTTACAAGGCCTCTAAATACTCTATCGTAATTTTCCCAGTAGTGGTTTCCTAAAGTAATAGGAGCATCGTCTAAAACTGTACCGGGAAAGATAATTCCTTCTTCTATGGCTGGTGCGTAAGCTAAAACCGGCTTAATAGCAGAGCCTGGCTGACGTCGGCTCAATACCCTTAAATCCTGATTGTGAAGGCCATAATCCCTTCCTCCCACTAAAGCTCTTAAGTAACCGGTTTCTGGTTCAGCTAGCACAGCGGCGGCCTGGGGTTGAAGCTTTCCCTGTTCATCTTCTATGGTAGTAGGATAATACTGTTCATCGTCAATTATTTCTTCAACCATAAGTTGGGTTTCCGGAATCAGGGTAGTATAAATTTTTAACCCTCCCTGGCTTAAAGCTTGTACCGGATCTTCATATATATCTAGTTCTTTTAGAATTTTCTCAGCTTCTCTTTCTACATAATCCAAGAAATGAGGATATTCAAAAGTTCTTTCAGCTCCTTCTGCAAGCTCAATAGGTTCTTCCTTTGCTCGACTTGCTTCACTCTCGGTAATATAGCCGCATTCTACCATTCTGTTCAATATTATTTCTTGTCGGTGTTTGGCTTCTTCAAAATTTCTACGGGGAGAATATTTAGTAGGATTTCTAGGAATTCCTGCTAAAAGGGCTGCTTCGGCCAGGGTAATTTCGCTGATATTTTTTTCGAAGTAATCTTGTGCTGCTGCTTCTACTCCATAGTTTAGATCGCCGAAATAAATAATATTTAGGTAGAATTCAAGAATTTCTCTTTTACTGTATTTTTGCTCCATATTTACAGCCATCCAGGCTTCCTGAATTTTTCTCTGGAAAGTTTTTTCCGGAGTTAGAAAGGTATTTTTAATAAGCTGTTGAGTAATGGTGCTGGCTCCCTGGTCCGTAAGTCTTTTTTCAAGCAGGTTGTTGTAAACAGCCCGTAATATGTCTTTGGGACTTACTCCTATGTGATCATAAAAGCGTTCGTCTTCGACAGCGATAAAGGCTTCCTGTAAGTGTTCAGGTATTTCATTTAAGGATACTTCTATCCTGTTATGACCGTCGTGCTGAGCGGTTATTTCATTATTATTGTAATCATAGTAATGTGAAGTTAAAGGCTGGTTAAATTGCCTAGGGTCAAAATCAGGAGCATCATCTGTTATAGATAGCACCGCATTAAGACCTAGCCCTACTGAGACGAAGAAAAACAAAAGCATTAGAATAAAAAAAGTTCTAAAAAATATCTTGACAGACCTTTTAGTTTTAATATTTTTCTTATTATTTTTTTTATTGTTTTTTGATCCTTCTGTTTTAGACATAATTTACCCCCCCCTCGCAAACCTCAATATAAGTTGCTAGAATTATACCATATATTGAAATCATAGTGAAGTCATAGTACCAAAAACTGTTTAAATACTTTATTTAAAACATGCCGGGTCTTTTGGCCTTTGTTTGCAAATAAAAATGGCTTATGTTAAAATTACTCTGTAAAAATGTTTAATATTACCTTTGCATTTAAAATATATCAGGAGGTTTAAACATTCAATGAATGCTCAACAACAATTTGAAATCATTAAGGCTGGAACGGTAGAAATAATTCAAGAAGAAGAATTATTAAATAAATTAAAGAAATCATTAGAAGATGGGAAGCCTTTAGTCGGGAAGCTAGGTTTTGATCCTTCAGCACCGGACCTTCATTTAGGCCATGCTGTGGTTTTACATAAGATTAAAGAGTTTCAGGATCTTGGACATGATATAGTGATAATTATAGGTGATTTTACTGGTCGTATTGGTGACCCTACAGGCAGATCAGAAACCAGAAAGCAACTCACTGATGAAGAGGTAATGGCTAATGCTAAAACCTACCAGGACCAAATATTTAAGATTCTTGATAAGGATAAAACTAAATTAGTATTTAACAGCAAATGGTTAGAAAAACTAAATTTTGTTGATGTAATAGAACTGGCATCTAAACATACAGTTGCCAGGATGCTGGAAAGGGATGATTTTTCCAAACGTTTTAAGGATAACTACCCAATAAGTATACATGAATTTTTTTATCCTCTTATGCAGGGATATGATTCCGTGGAAATTAAAGCCGATGTTGAATTTGGAGCAACAGAACAGAAGTTTAACCTGCTTATGGGAAGGCACCTGCAAAAGGAGTACGGCCAGGATTCCCAGGTAGCTTTAACTATGCCCATACTTATTGGATTAGACGGTGTCCAGAAAATGAGTAAAAGCCTGGGAAACTATATTGGCATTAATGAGTCGCCTGGTGAAATATACGGTAAAGCCATGTCTTTACCCGATAAGCTTATGATTGATTACTTTAAGCTGGCTACTAGAATTGAAACTAAAGAGATTGATATCATAGAAGATAACCTGGTAAAAGGAGAATCGCATCCCCGGGATGCTAAAATGAGGTTGGCCAGAGAACTGGTAACATTATATTACGGGAAAGAAGAAGCGGTAAAGGCAGAGAAAGAATTTCAGCGTATATTTCAACAAAGGGATATACCTTCAGATATGCCTGAAGTCAAGGTAGAAGAAAATAGCGTATGGATTATTAGGTTATTGACTCAGGTTGGTCTGGTATCTACAAACAGTGAAGCCCGTCGCTTAATAAAACAGGGAGCTGTTAAGATAAACGATCAAAAGATTTTGGATTCAAATAAAGAAATTGAAGTTCAGGATGGTGATATAATTAAAGTAGGAAAAAGGAAATATACCAGAGTTAGTGTTTAACTTGCAGATATTGGATAAATAATAAAGAAA
>PWHX01000112.1 GCA_003555415.1 Syntrophomonadaceae bacterium
ACCTGGAAAAATCTTTTACTCCTGAAGATTTAGAAAAAATAGAAAAAGAAATGAAAAAAATCATTAAAGAAAACTTGCCTATTCAAAGAAAAGAATTAAGTCGGGAAGAGGCTATAGCCCTGTTTAAAGAGCGGGGAGAAAGCTATAAAATTGAACTGATTGAGGAACTTTCCCATGACGAAATTATAAGCTGTTATAAACAGGGAGAATTTATTGACTTGTGTGCCGGTCCTCACGTTCCTTCTACAGGGAAAATCAAATCAGTTAAACTGTTAAGCCTGGCAGGAGCTTATTGGCGGGGCGACGAGAAAAGGCCTATGCTGCAGCGGATATATGGAACGTCATTTCCCAAAAAAACTGCCCTGGAAGAGTATTTAAACCGCCTGGAAGAGGCCAAAAAAAGAGATCATCGCAAACTTGGGAAGGAGCTTGACTTGTTTAGTTTACACGAAGAAGCTCCAGGCTTTCCTTTTTACCATCCGAATGGTATGGTAATTACGCAGGAACTAATACAGTTCTGGAGGGATGAACACCGTAAAGCTGGCTATCAGGAAATACAGACCCCTGTTATATTAAATCGCAAACTATGGGAGCAGTCTGGTCACTGGGATCATTATAAAGAAAACATGTACTTCACTAAAATTGATGATGCTGACTTTTCTGTCAAGCCCATGAACTGTCCCGGAGCTATGCTGGTTTACAATACGAAAATGCACAGTTACAGGGACCTTCCCCTGCGCATAGGCGAGCTTGGCCTGGTACATCGTCACGAGTTGTCGGGGACTCTTCACGGATTAATGCGGGTAAGAAACTTTACCCAGGATGATGCTCATATTTTTATGCTTCCTTCTCAGGTAAAGGAAGAAATTAAAAAAGTTATTGATTTAGTGGATCGTTTTTATAAGATCTTTGGTTTTGCGTACCACGTAGAGTTGAGTACAAAACCTGAAAAATCAATGGGTTCTGAAGAAATGTGGGAAATGGCAACCGGTGCCTTAAAGGAGGTCCTGGAAGACAATAATATTGCTTTTAAAATCAACGAAGGTGATGGAGCCTTTTACGGACCAAAAATTGATTTTATCCTGGAGGACTGTTTGAGAAGAAACTGGCAGTGTGGGACAATCCAGCTGGACTTTCAAATGCCTGAAAAGTTTGATTTATTCTATATTGGAGAGGATGGTCAGAAGCATCGTCCCGTGATGATACACCGGGTAGTTTACGGTGCTATAGAGAGATTTTTTGCCCTTTTAATTGAGCATTATGCCGGGGCTTTCCCCCTGTGGCTGGCACCTGTACAGGTAATATTTTTACCTATTGCAGATAGGCATATGGATTATGTTAGTAAAAAAGCCCACTTGTTGAAAGAAGAGGGGTTGCGCGTGGAGATTGATGAAAGAAATGAGAAGATAGGTTACAAGATCAGGGAAGCCCAGATTAAAAAAATACCCTATATGTTGGTAGTAGGGGATAAAGAAATAGAAGCAGAACAGGTTGCGGTACGAAAAAGGGAAGAAGGAGATTTAGGCCCTCAATCTTTAAATGAGCTTTTAGAAAAGATTAAGGAGGAAATTAACTCAAAACTAAAAGATTAACTAAAAATGCCGACAGGCTAGTAAAACCAATATAGTTTGACTTTAAAAATTATTTGTGATATATTTAAAAATATGTTATGAACTAAATACTTTTTAAAAGAAGGAGCCACTGCTTCTCACCTAGAAACGCCAAGGGTTGTTACTGGGTTAAATATGCAACGGACAGGTGGCTTTCACCTGTTTTTTTGTTGAATTAATTTACTAAAAATATTCCGGTATTAAACAGGAGGTGAATATAAGATTAGCAAAGATTTGTTAGTTAATGAAAAAATACGGGCTAAAGAAGTAAGAGTAGTAGACGCCGAAGGCGAGCAGTTGGGCATAATGCCTTTAAAAGAAGCTTTGAAGGTTGCCCGGGAGAGAAATCTTGATTTGGTTAACGTTGCTCCTAATGCAAAACCTCCGGTATGTAGGATAATGGATCATGGCAAATATAAATATGAACAAAGCAAACGTGAAAAAGAAGCCCGTAAGAAGCAAAACATTATTACAGTAAAGGAAGTAAAAGTTCGTCCGAATATTGAAGAACACGACTTGCAGGTTAAAGTAAAAAATGCCAGGCGCTTTCTTGATAACGCAGACAAAGTAAAGGTAACCGTTATGTTTAGAGGTAGAGAAATAACCCATGCCGAATTAGGAAGACAGATTTGCGATAAGATAGCAGAATACTTGGATGATTGCTGTACTGTGGAAAAGAGACCTAAGGTTGAAGGTAAAAACATGATAATGATTCTTGCACCTAAGCAAAACAAGGGGGATAAAAATGCCTAAAATGAAAACCCATAGAGGGGCTGCCAAGCGCTTTAAGAAAACTAAAACAGGTAAAATTAAAAGATTTAGAGCCTTTACAAGTCACCTATTGGAAAAGAAATCTGCTAAAAGAAAAAGGAGACTGCAAAAATCAGATCTTATTAGTGCAGCAGATATGAAAAGAGTTAAAAAATTAATACCAAAATAAACATTATTTTATCAACTACATTTTTCTTAGGGGGTGTTAGAGATGTCTAGAGTAAAGAGGGGTACTACTGCAAAACGAAGGCATAAAAAAATATTAAAGCTGGCTAAAGGATTCAGAGGATCAAAAAGCAAACAATTTAAGTTGGCTAACCAGCAGATCATGAAATCTTTAGCTTATGCTTATAGAGACAGGAGAGTTCGCAAAAGAGATTTTAGGAAATTGTGGATTACCCGAATTAATGCTGCAGCCCGTCAAAATGGTATGACCTACAGCAAACTTTTAAACGGTCTGAAGAAAGCGGGAGTAGAAATAAATAGAAAAATGCTGGCTGATTTAGCTGTAAGGGATTCCCAGGCTTTTAGTCAGCTGGTACAGGTGGCTAAAGAACAGTCTAATAGTTAGTAATAAAGGCCTGATGCTTG
>PWHX01000149.1 GCA_003555415.1 Syntrophomonadaceae bacterium
AGGAGGTTAATAAATTGAAAAGATTTATTGCTATTCTAGTTATATCTGCCTTGATTATATTAATAATACCTTTCATAGACTATTTCTTAATACAGGGAAACTTATTTGGTTTGTGGACAGCCGCCTTTGGTGCTTTCGTTGGAGTAACTTTATTCCTTTTAGGGCTGATGTTTGTTCTTTTTTCTGGTTTCATCTTAATATTTAAAAAAAATAAAACAGCCAAAAATATTTCCTTAAACGGTATTTCTTTTATGGGGATTGGAGCCCTTACAGCTATTGCTACCGTAATATTCTGGTTTATAATTGGACAACCCTTATTTAAATAAGATTCTATTTTAAAGCTTTTTAACTCTACTATTCAGTACTAACTTGTGGCATCTTTAACGTCATTATGGTAACCATCTAACAAAAAGGGTGCAGAAACTTTAATACCTATAGCACCTATAGGCGCTGTAACCAAAATTGAGAGAACTGCAATAGCCAGTATTATTTCACCCGAAGGAACCCCCGCTGCTAGAGGCATACCTCCTATTGCTGCCTGTACTGTAGCTTTTGGAAGATAAGATATCACACAAAACAATCTTTCTTTAAAATTAAGACTGGATCCCAGGGTTGATATCATTACTCCAATAGATCTAAAAGTCAACCCCACTACAATTAGCAGTAATCCCATGAGACCAGCATCCCAGCAAACCTGTATATTTACTGCAGAACCTATAAGAATAAATAAGAATATCTGTGCTACGACCCATACTTTATTTAGCTTACCTTCCAAAAAACAGGCTATGTTTTCTTTTTTGTAAAGCAGAACAAAACCAATAGTCATAACTGATAAAAGGCCAGCCACATTGATGTAGCCTCCTAATAATTTAACAGCTATGGCTACTCCGATTAATATCATTAATCCTTCCATCTCATTTATACGATCACCCATATAATCGTAGAACTTTGCCAGCACCACACCTGCTACATATCCCAGGAGTATACTCCCAATAATTTCAAAAGGAATAAGCCCTACTTGGAGTAAAGAAGCTTCACCAGAACCTGTGCCCATACCTAGAAAAACAGAAAACAGGGTTATAGCAAAAACGTCATCAACTGAAGCTCCTGCTAAAACAACAATTGGCACTCCTTTATCCATCCCCCTACCCTGGTCACGCAGCTCTAGCATAGAAGGTACAATTACAGCTGGAGAAACAGCCGCTATTATAAAACCCAGCATTCCAGCTTCAAGGAATGGTAACCCCAGCAAGTATTGAGCAGTAAATGTCACGGCGAAACCTTCTAATAAGCAAGGTATAGCACTCATTTTTATAGCAGTAAAACCAATCTTACGCAAAATTTCAAGATTAAGCCCCAAGCCTGCCCTCAACAAAATAACGATTAAAGCCAATAGCCTTATATCACCAGAAATCAAAAGCAGGCTTTCATCAAGAAACCCAGTAATATAAGGTCCAATTATAATCCCTAAAATTATTAGGCCCAGTAAACCCGGGAGCTTAATCCATTGAAATAACCGAATTGCAATTATTCCAAATAACAGCATTACAACCAAGCTAGTTAACAATTTATATCCCCCTAAATATCAAACTTTTGTAAAGGCTCCTTCCTCTGCTGACTTACAACAGCATCGCCTGCTCCTATTAAAGCATAACGCGTAGCCATAGGTCCGGTTATTTCATAAAAAGTTACTGCTGCCAGTTCAATGGCCGTCACTATAGCTGCAAGTTCTGTACCGGGAAACCTGGACTGAACAAAAAGTATAAGACCTATACTAACTCCGGCTTTAGGAAGCATAGCTAAACCCATATACTTTTGGATAGAATATTCAGCTCCGGAAATTTTTGCTCCGTAATAGCATCCGGAAATCTTGCCAACTGCTCTGGTCAAAATATAAATTAAGGCAGGCAGCCAATTGGCAGCCAAAAGATCTAAATGTAAGCTTGCACCAGCTAAAGTAAAAAAAACAATAAAAATAGGAAGGTCTATATCTTCCAGGTAACTTAAAACATGCGGATTTCTTCCAAATAAATTAACAACAACGGCACCGCAAATCATGTTAACCAGTAAGGCTGAAAATTCAAAATATATGGCCACACCACTGTTTATTAATACAAAAGCCAGTAAAACAACAACAGTTTCCACACGTTTACTTATGTACTTTAAACCATAACACAAAACAATTCCGCTGATGATGCCAATAAATATTGAACCTAAGAGTTCCATGGCCGGATGAGCAAGATGAGCAGCTTCAAAAGCAACCCCAACTTCTGCAAACCCTTTTACTAAAGCAATGGTTAAGCCTACCAGAATTATACACAGGGCATCATCTAATGCAATTACTCCTAGCAGGGTGCTGGAAAATTTACCCTTAGCTTTATACTCTTTCATAACCGCTACAGTGGCTGCAGGAGCCGTAGCTGTAGCCAGGGCTGCCAAAATAATAGATATATTAAAATCTTTTCCTATAAGAAAATACATGCCGACAAAAACAGCGATTACAGTAGTAACTATCTGAAATATTGTAATTGTTACTATGCTTTTTCCAATCTTTCTAAGTACACTTACCTTTAACTCCCCGCCAATAATCATGGCGATTAAACCTAAGCCCATAATTTTAAGTGGATCAAGCTGATAACTTAGTGCCCCAGGCACTAAGTTAAATATAGAAGGACTCATTAAGCAACCTGTTAAGCAGTACCCTGCTACTGCAGGTAATTTTACCTTTTTGGCCAACTGTCCACCCAGGTATCCCAGTAAAAGCAAAACACCGACTCCTGTAACCTGGTCCAATAAAAACATAATGGCTTATCCTCCCCACATAATGTTTGTCCTCCTTAATTGATATTAAACATTATAGCATATTCTATATTATATATTATATAAATGCTTTATTAAATAAAAACTCCTGCCATTTCATATTAATTTGGCAGGAGTCATTAGCTTGCGCGGTTTG
>PWHX01000047.1 GCA_003555415.1 Syntrophomonadaceae bacterium
CACGGATGGTCTGAAAATGGAACCTTCAATATAGAAGGAGGTCTTTATGCCAAATGTATAAATCTTTCTCCCCAGGATGAACCACAAATATGGGAAGCCATACGTTTTGGCAGTGTAATTGAAAATGTGGTTATTGATCCTCTTACCCGAGAAGTTGACTTTGACAGCAACAAGATAACAGAAAACACTAGAGCAGGTTTCCCTGTTGACTTTATACCTGGGGCAGTCATTCCAGGAATTGGCGGACACCCGGAAGTTATAATTTTTTTAACTGCCGATGCTTTTGGTGTGTTACCTCCTGTAGCTAGATTGACTACTGAACAGGCCATGTACCATTTCCTTTCCGGTTATACCAGCAAGCTGGCAGGAACAGAACGAGGCATCATAGAGCCTCAGGCTACCTTTTCTACCTGTTTTGCTGCTCCTTTTTTACCCTTACATCCTAAAGTTTATGCTGAACAACTGGGTGAAAAAATCAATAAATATAACTCCAAAGTATATTTAATTAATACTGGCTGGATCGGTGGCCCCTATGGTGTAGGCAGAAGGATAAGCATCAGCTACACGAGAAATATTGTAAGAGCCGTTACCAGCGGTAAAATAGAAGAAGCAAACTTTAACCTACACCCTATATTTAACATGATGGTGCCGGAAAGCTGCCCTGAAGTTCCAGACGAGATACTGGACCCTCGCAATATCTGGGAAGGAAAAGATAAATATGATGATGAAGCTGAAAAACTGGCTAAAAGCTTTGTTGAAAACTTCCAAAAATTTGAGGATTTATCTCCGGAGTTAGCCAAAGGTGGTCCCCAGGTTAGAACCAGTGCACACAGTAATTAATTATAAGACGACCTTTTTTAAGGTCGTCTTATCTTTCTTTCCTGATTATATTTCTTCTTTCAGTACCAGGGGAATATTTATTTCTCTTTCTACCGGCTTAACCATAATTTCTCTAGTTATTTTTTGGTGTCCTTCGCCGGGGATTTCCAGGGTCATTAAAAACTCCATCTTATGAAGGTAAGGGTTATCCTCCGTTATCCATAGACGACAGCTCAGGTAATTTATTAAATCAGGAGATATATTGGGATAAAATGCATCCAGAATCTCTTTTCTTAAAGACAGGCTGGGGAGATAATAAAGAAGTTTATAGTCTTTTTCATTAATATTTTCAGAAGTGATTTCTATAGGATCATCCCAGTTAACAAATATTTGTTGTAAAATTACGGCAGGATTCTGGATAAAACTATTTAGGTCCCTCATCTCTATCTCTTCTACCACTTCCCACTCTTCGCTAACAGGATTTTTAATAAATGTATCATCTGAGATCCTGTACACTTTTAAGTTATAATCACTAAGCATTCCTATGACCTTGTTCGGGTTAACAACCTGCCCGGAAAATTTTAGGTTGTATTTTTCAGTTTCTTCATTAATAAGAAAGGTAAACCCGTAGGAGTTTTTCATATTTTTTATAGCAGCTGCAACAAATTCCTGCCCTGGTGATTCAGGTTCACTAACCGGCTGCGTAAGGAAAGCCCATGTTAAAAAAGAAAACACGGTAAAAAGAAAAATCATTAACAAGAGGTGTAGTTTGATTTTTTTATGATTATAATTTAATCTTGTCCAGCTCATAAAATTATCTCCTTCCCTTATAAATATATTATTAATAATAAAAAATATAACCACCTTTTCGGTGGTTATCGATTTCCCAGGAAATAAGCAATTATATTTAATTAACTTTAAATGACTACTTATTTCGACATCTATCTTCTATTTCCTCTAAAACAATATTAATTCCAGAGCTGGTCCCTATTCTTTCGGCTCCACAATTTAACAATTTACGCGTATAAAAAAGATCCTGGATACCTCCTGAAGCTTTTATTTTTATTTTATCCTCCAGTATTTTTTTAAAAAGCTGTATATCTTCCGGGACCGCACCACCACCGGGGATAAAACCGGTAGAGGTTTTTATATAGGTAACCCTGCTTTCCTTTAATAGCTTACATATTATCTCTTTTTCATTTTGGTTTAAAACCGCCGTTTCCACAATAACTTTTATCTCCGCCAGATTGGAAGCCTCTATTACTGCTTCTATCTCTTCTATTACTTTTTTATTATCACCGTTTTTAAAAGCACCGATGTTCATCACCATATCTATTTCATCGGCTCCATTTTCAACGGCGTTCCTTGCTTCTAAAACTTTTACCTCCGTCAGATTAGCCCCCAAGGGAAAACCCACTACACTAGCAACTTGAACAGAACTATCTCTTAATATTTTAGAAACTAAAGAAACATAAAAGGGATTAACACATACAGCGGCAAACTTATACTCTATGGCTTCTTCACACAGCTTAATAATTTGTTCAGACGTAGTTTCCGGTTTTAAAAGGGTATAATCAATAAAGGATGCAATTTTAGATTCTATAAAATTCATTATAATCAGTCTCCTTCACCTTTAATTACGGCTAAAGGTTTAAGCCTGACCACTAATTTAGTAAGATCTAACTCTGAAAGGGTTGTCACCACATTGTTAATATCTTTATAAGCCTGGGGAGCTTCATCTAAAAGTTTTTTATAATTACGGGTGTTGGTCAAAATATTTTTCATTTGTTTTTCCAGATCTTTTGTACTGAGATTTTTTCTGGCTGCCTTTCTGGAAAAGACTCTACCGGCTCCATGGTTTGTAGAGTGAAAAGTAATTTTGTTCTTTTCTGTGCCTACCACTACATAGGAGGCAGTGCCCATACTCCCTGGTATTAATACAGGATGACCTGTATTTAAGTATTTATGGGGATTTGATAAATGGCCGGGAGGTAGAGCCCGGGTTGCTCCTTTCCGATGCACCAAAAGCTTTACCCCGTAATGTTCCTCGAATTTGGCAATATTATGGGCTAAATCATAAACCAGTTCTAATCCAAGTTTTTCCGGCAGGCAGTTAAA
>PWHX01000150.1 GCA_003555415.1 Syntrophomonadaceae bacterium
AGTTAAAATATTATTACTAGTATATGTTAATCTTTCCTAATATTTAAATAAGATATAAAAAATAAAATAAAATAAAGCCGGGGGGACCCCGGCTTTATTTTATTTTTTCTGTTTTTTTCTCAAATCTATCCAGGAATAAAAGCTTAGGTTCTTCTAGATTTATCATTTTAAACTTACCTTTAATTTCTTTTAACATATCCATTTCTCTGGGATGGCAGGTAAACAGAATTATTTGCCTGTTTTTTGATAGACCGGTCAGTGTTTTTAGTGCTTCTTTTAATCTTTTTCTATCGTACTGGACAAAACATTCATCCAGGAAAAGGGGTAAAGTGCTGTCTCCTGTAACTAGATCAGCTATCATGACTCTGGCTGAAAAGTAAAACTGATCTATAGTTCCGCTGCTCAAGTCATGAATACTCACATGTTTTCCCGTTTCAGGAACCATAACGGTAATATCTAAGTCTTTACTTATTTTAACCTGCTTATAGCGGTTATTAGTAATCTTGCTTATCTGTTCACTAACCTTTTCATTTAATTTAGGAGCAAAATCCCTATGTATATCTTTAGCCACTATTTCTATCATTTTAATGGCAGCCCTTAAAGAAGTCCCTTGGTCCTGCAGATTTCTCTTTTCTTTTTTCCTTAAAAATAACTCTTCTTCTATTTCCGGCATCGGTTGAAAACCATTAAAAGTTGTTTCAATTTTTGTCTCCAGTTCTGAATAACTGCTTTTCGCTTTAGATAATTCTTCATTAATTTTTTCTAGCTGTTTTTGTTTTTTGCTTATTAATTCTTCATTTACCTCTTCTGTTATTTCTTCTGATTTTAATATGGACAGATCAATTTTTTTCAATTCGTAAATAGGCGTACCCTCAAGTATTGCGCTTAAAACCTCTTCATACTTCTGTCTTTGTTCTAATAAAATTTCTACTTCTCTATGTTTTTTACAGCCCTGGAAATATTCTTCAAAACTTTTTACACCGGCAGAGATAAAAATAAACTCGGCTTCTTCTTTTAAATCATAGATTTCTTTTTCAAGTCTTTCTTTAGAGATTTCTAGTTCCGAAATTTTTTCATCAATATTATTCAACATATTGGCAGTGCTCTGGTAATTACTTAACCTGTTTTTGAACTCATCGATTTTTTTCTCTGAAATTTCTTCTCCCTCTTTCCAAAGGGAAGCACTTTTCAGCAAACCGGTTATTTCTTTTTCCAATTCCCTATACTTGTTTGAAAGATCTTTTATTTCCCTGTTTGTAAGCTTATATTCTCTTTCCAATTTTTCTAATTCTGAAAACATAATCCCATATTGGCTTATTTTTACCTGTAAATCTCTAGATGTTTCTACCTTGTTCTTTTTTAGTATATCATTAAGTTTTTTTTCTAAGTTTTCAATTTTTGTCTGTTCCTCGTAATCTTGATTTATAAGCATTCCCAACCCTTCCTCCAGTTCAAATAAATCTTTATTCTTTTGTCCCCAACTCTTCCAGTAATTAACCGACAAAAATGCCGGCAAAACCAATAGCATGGCAAATAAAGAATTAAAAAGAAAGGAGGGAATTAAAATGGTGCCTGTTAAAGAAAGTAAAAGTAATAACATATTTTTTAAAGATTTAAATTCATTATTAAAAATTTCTTTCTTTTCTTCCAGCATATCAATTTTATTTTTCAACGGTGAATTTTTCAGATGCCTTATATCTTCTTCAAGTTTTTCCGCTCTATATAAATCAGTTTCGCTGCAGTTTTTCCAGAAATCTTTTTCCAGTTCCCTGCAAATATCATTCAAGTTATTTTCTGTAGTTTCCAAAAGCTTTTGCTTTTGTATAATTTGTTCCTGGAATGACTTGTAAAGGGCATAGTCCCGGCTTATGGAAGCAGCAGATTCCATATCCAAACACTGACAGTAGCTGTGTTTCTTTACATATTTCATAGGTTGAACCCTTAATTCTTTTTGCTTTCTCAATGCTTCATCTATTTCCTTTAAATTGCTTTCCAGGTTTTTAACAGCTTCCTTTATTTCTACAACCCTTTGCTTTTGCTGTACAGGATAGTAACGATATTTTTCCAGCTGATAAATAATTTCATTTATTTTATATATCTTCTCCTCCTGCTCTCTAACACTTTTTAATTTTTTTGCCTGGAGATAATCGCTAAGCTTTTTAATCTCTTCATCTTTCTTTCTTTTTTTATCCAAATTTTGCAATATTATAGGCCGGATTTCAGCTAGCTGTGCTTCAAATTTACGTACTTTGCTTAGAATCCCCTCAACTTTTGATTTTTCTTCCTCTAGTTGCTCAACCTGTTTGCTTACAATACCCAGGGGACTTTTGGGAGCTTTTTCTGAGCCAACCTTTTCTTTTAGAACTTTTTCCAGCTCCATACAGGCTTTTCTAATAGAAATCTCTGCATTACCTGAATATCTTAAATTAGTTAGTTTAGAACTTATCTCCTGGGACAATTCTTCGTCGCTTACATTTTTCCCCTGGCTGATACTAATGGTATTGTTAAATACATTTTTGTTAATGTTCATATGGCTTTCGGCAAAATCATATTCTTTAGTTCCTTTATGTTGTTTAAAGGTTCCTGTTATGTCTTCCCCGGTATTTAAATTCCGTATAGCTACTTCATCATTTTTAAAGTCCCTTTCTATTTGATAGTGTTTTCCCTGATGTTCGTATTCAAGGATTCCTTGAAACTTTTCATCATCCCAAGGATGAAATGCCTGTATTTCGTTTGTAAAAACTCTGCGGCTTTTGAAGGGTTTTTTAAAGCCAAAGAACATCCCCTCAATAAATTTTTGAATAGTAGACTTTCCTGCCTCGTTAGGTCCATAAACAACATTAAGTCCATCAGTTAAAGTTATTTCTTTATCTTTAAACTTACCAAAACTTTTTAAATATAATCTGTTAATCTTCACCTTACATTTACCTCCTTACCCAGTAATGAATCTAAACCATAATATAAAGAATTTTTTAAAATTTCCTGGTTATTCCCTTTGGCCCGGTCTATTTCATCTTTCATTTTTAATGTAAAAATACCTACAGCAGTATGTAAGTTTTCTCTAATCAGTGACTCCAGGTCATAATCAGGTATAGTACAATCATTTATTTCCAGGTAGAAAAAATCATTGATTAATTTTTCTTTAATTAATTCAGAATTAACACCTATAGATTCATCAGATTCTCCAATAAGTTTAAAAGAATATATGTTGTTCTTTCTCTCCTCTTTATCCACAGAGTTTTTAATATTATTACAGATTTCTTCCAAAGTGTGATTGCTTTTAACCCGAATATTGTTTTGTATAAACTTTCTTTTAGCAATAGGCTTAAACTTTAAATGGACATCAGTTTTATTTAAAGTTCCTAGTATAACACCATGCTCCCCCGGCTCCCCAAAGTTTAGAGGCTCGGGACTACCAGCATAATGTGCAATAATCTTTCCTTTTCCCGGAATTCTGTGTGTCTGGTGTCTATGTCCCAACGCAACATATTCGGCTTTAGTGCTGCGAAGGTCACTTTCGCTTACAGGCAAACAAATGGATTCACCTAGCTGTCCAAAACTATCTCCGTGGAGCATAACAAGGTTTGTTTTGTCATTAGAATCAATTTTTAGTTCCCTTAAGAGAGGTCTTTTTATTTCCCATTGATTCCAGCCCAAACCATGTACTCTTAAATTGAATCGGGGTAAATCTACGTATTCCCATGTTTCTTTTAAAAATATGTGCACATTCTGAGGCCAGGGAAAAGACCGGTAAAAAGAGTCCGGTAATGCCGGATCTTGATTTCCTGGAGTTATAAATATTTTTATTTGAGGTATACGGCAGAATTTTTTTTGCAAAAACCTCATAAGGGACTTGGTTGAATTTTGGTGTTCAAATAAATCGCCGGTTATTAGAATAATGTCTACCCTCTCCTCCTTTGCCACTTTAATAATTCGGCTAAAAACCTCCTTCAGTTCATTTCTCCTTCTTCTGGCCATTTCAAGGGAAAACCCCATATCCTTAAAGGATGTTTCCAGATGAATATCTCCTGTTTGTAAAAATTTAACCTCTTTATTCAAAGAATAAATCCCTCCATAATATTATTATTGTTCTTCCAAAATTAACCTATTATATTATTCTACTTAATAGTAAATAATTCCTGCCAATATATAGAACTTTTTGATAATTTTTCGACATTAATAAAAATAAAAAATCCGCTGTCAATCCTTCTACTTGTTCTTTAATAAAAGGATTTTAGCGGACTAAAGACCAACTAAAAATAATAATTAATCTTTTACAGACCCAGGCTTTCCACAAGAGCTTTAGCTTTATCCAGAGTTTCCTGGTATTCCTTTTCAGGCACAGAATCTGCTACTATACCCCCTCCTACCTGGAAATATACCCTGTTGTTTTTAATTACAAAAGTTCGAATCACTATGTTTAGATCTACATTGCCGTTAAAAGAAATATAGCCTATAGAACCGGTGTATACGTTTCGTTTAACTCCTTCCAACTCGTCTATTATTTCCATAGACCTTATTTTAGGAGCTCCTGTTATAGAACCTCCGGGGAAGGAAGCTAAAAGGATGTCAATAATATCTTTGTCCGGAGGAAGTATTCCTTCTACCGTAGATACCAGGTGAAATACAGTAGCATAAGTCTCCAAGACTATGAGTTCAGGCACTTTAACAGTACCCGGCATACAAACCCTTCCCAGATCATTTCTTTCTAGATCAACAATCATAACAAGCTCTGCCCGGTCCTTTTCACTGTTTAAAAGTTCATTTTTCATCTTTTCATCCTCTACGGAATTACTGCCTCTAGGTCGTGTTCCTTTTATAGGTCTGGTCTCTACTTTTTTGCCGGTTAAACTTAAAAATCTCTCCGGAGAGGCACTGGCTATAGCTACTTCGTCAAAATTTAAAAATGATGCAAAAGGCGCAGGGTTAATGGTGCGTAATTTTATATACAGATCCAGGGGAGAAATATCTAATGAAGTTTCAAAGCGCTGAGAAAGGTTTACCTGATATATATCCCCAGCGGCAATGTATTCCTTAGCCTTGGCAACAATTTGACAGTACTGTTCAAAGGAAAAATTAGATTTTGTTTCTGCCTTTCTTCTATTGTCATTATAGTTGGTATAAGATTCTTCCGGTTTTCTATATGAAATATTACTAATTTCCTTATAAAGCTCCTTCATATTCTGAACAGCCATATCCCTGGCTTCTTTCTCATCTTTAGATAGTCCCAGGGCAAATAAATAGGATTTGTTTAATAAGTGATCATACGCATAAACTTTTTCGTAAAAGGCCAGGTAACAATCAGGCAGCTGCAAGTCATCCAGACTTTCTCCGGGAAGATCTTCAATTTGTTCTCCCAGGTCATATCCGAAATAACCCACTGCACCTCCGGTAAATGGAGGGACATCCTGAGGTATTTCTGATATTAATTCAAAAGAATTGATATATTCTTGAAGAACATAGAAAGGATTGCCCTCCAGTTCCCTTTCCCCCTCTTCCCTCTGCCAGAGGTAGATTTTTTTGCCTTTAGATTTAAAGATTGCAAAAGGCTGCGATCCAACAAATGAATATCTGCCCAGGTTCTCTTCGTTTAACCTGCTGTCCAGTATAAAGCTAAAGGGCTGGTCTTTAACGTGGTAATATACATTAAAAGGTGTTAGTTGCGATTCTATTTCCTGCAGTTGCACGGCTACTTTCAAGTTTTACGCTCCTTTCCTGTTTAATGCTTAAATTAAGGAAATTATTAAGAAGGGCATGACCGTGTTCTGTTAAAATAGCCTCCGGATGGAATTGAACACCTTCTACAGTATAATTTTTATGCCTGATCCCCATAATTTCCCCCTGATCAGTCCAGGCGGTTATTTCTAAGCAAGAAGGAAGACTTTTTACATCAAGAATTAATGAATGGTACCGGGTAGCAGTTAAAGGACATTTTATTTCTTCAAAAATAGTTTTCCCTTTATGAATAATTATAGAAGTTTTACCATGCATGAGCCTGGAAGCACGAATGACCTTTCCTCCAAAAGCTTGTCCGATAGCCTGATGGCCCAGGCAAACACCTAAAACAGGTATACGTCCAGCAAAATGCTTAATTAATTTAAGGGAAATTCCTGCCTCATCAGGAGTACCAGGACCGGGGGATATAATAATATGGTCCGGGGATAGTTCTTGAATCTCTTGAAGAGTGATTTGGTTATTCCGAAAAACTTTTACCTCTTCTCCTAATTCCCAGAGGTACTGTACCAGATTAAAGGTAAAAGAGTCATAATTGTCAATCATTAATATCATAACAAATCTCTCCCTCCGTATTAAAATAAAAAGAACCAGCACATTTTAAATGTACTGGTTCGCATCCCAGTTTTTCGCGTCCTTTTAGTTTTCTAATCATAATTATAATCATGAAT
The DNA here is from genome assembly GCA_003555415.1 of Syntrophomonadaceae bacterium. Classification (GTDB taxonomy): domain Bacteria; phylum Bacillota; class Dethiobacteria; order SKNC01; family SKNC01; genus PWHX01. Next base: position 6,405 of record PWHX01000150.1, read on the forward strand.
ATTTAAAAAAGTCAAAGCACTTTTAAAATCTTCCCGAGCGAATAATTGAAATTAACAGCCAAAAACCCATGGTTCCTGCTACTATAAAGCCGATTTCAGCTATAGGTATTTTCCAAACAATAGACCTTTCTGCTCCCTGCAAGAATAAAGAGAGCCCCACAATAAGGCTTGCTAAAACTATACTGAAAGCCAACCGGTTAATCATATGGTTCAATTTGTTCACAAATTTATCTAAGTCTTTATGCTCCAGGGTAGCTTTGAACTGTCCTTTTTCCACTAAATTAAAGATATTTGAAAGCTGCTTGGGATATTCCGCAAAAAGTTCACCATATTCATGCATGTTTTTATATAATGTTTTTTTTAAATAGCTATAGGAAAGCCTTCTTTTTGTCAAGTCTTTTCCAAAGGGCTTTGCTATTTCCATAAGGCTAATATGGGGCGCCAGCCTGGATATAAGACCTTCCAAAATAACAAAGGATTTGGCTAATAGAGTAAACTCTGTAGGCATTAATATATTATGTTTAAAAGCAAGTTCCAAAAACTCATTCATTGACTCCCCTAAACTTATTTTACTTAAGGGTAAGTCATAGTACTTATGCTGCAGCCTATCTATATCCTGCCTTAGTTCACGGCGGTTAAAGTCAGGGGGGACTATTCCTAGGGCCAGGAAATTTTTTAATATCGACTCTGTATTTCTTGATATCATAGCAACCAACATGTTACCAAACTTTTCTTGCATTTCCTCATCTATGATTCCCACCATACCAAAATCAAGAAGCACTATACTTCCGTCCTTAAACACCATAACGTTCCCCGGGTGGGGGTCTCCGTGGAAGACCCCGTATACCAGTATTTGCTTAAAAACAGCTTCACTTAGATTAGTGACAACCTTTTCTGTATCCACGCCCATTTTTGAAAGCTTATCATCGTCGATAAGCTTTATAGCTTCTATATGTTCCATGGTTAAAACTCTTTTTGTAGTATAATCCCAGTAAACCTCAGGTATATAAACATTTTTATCCTGGCTAAAATTACGATGAAATGTATCAATATTCTGTCCTTCATAAAGATAGTTTAATTCATTGGTGAGTATTTCATCAAACTCTAGCACTATATCTCTTAAACTATACATTTTTGCCCAATCAGTACGTTTTTCCAAAAGACGGGCCAGATCGTGAAGTATTTCTAAATCTACTTTTATAGTTTCTTCAATGTTGGGCCTTCTCACTTTTATCACTACTTCTTTACCACCATGAAGTACTGCTCTATGGACTTGTCCAATAGAAGCTGCCGCTAAAGGTTCTTTTTCTATGGATTCAAAAAGATCTTCCAGGTTATGACCTAGTTCTGATTCAATTTTATTTTTTGCTTCGGTAAAGGAAAACGGGGGCACCTGATCCTGTAACTTAGAAAGCTCTGCTATCCAGTCAGGAGGCAACAGGTCTGCACGGGTACTTAACAACTGTGCAACTTTAATAAAGGTAGTACCCAGATCTTCTACTACCATTCGTATTCTTTCTGCTGTAGATAATTCGTGTTCTTCTTCTTCGTCTTTAGGGCTATATTTTTTAAACCTTAAAAATTCTATTAGACCTAGTTGTTTAATTAAAAAGCCAAATCCATGCTTTATCAGGGTCTGGGCGACCTCCCGGTAACGGCTAAAATGTTTGTATCTTTTCTGCAGCTTCATGGGTACACCCCATTTCTTATACTATTACTATTTAGATTCCAGCAATTCCTTCAGCTCATCAATTTTAGCTTCCAGCCGGGCGATATCCTCTTTATTGGCCAGATTGGCTTCATTCATTACTTTATTTAGCTCACTATTTACTGTATCTTGGAGTGCTTCCTTTTCCTTCTTTCCCTTTTCCACAAATTCATTAGTTACTTTTTGAGCTTCATCTCTGCTCATCTCTCCTTTATTAACCAACATTTCCGTCATTTCTTCCGCTTTTTCTTTTGTAATGGTTAGAGCTCCTAAACCAAACAAAAAAGTTCTGTTAAAAAGATCATTAAACATAATAAAAACCTCCTCATTTTTTATACTCTTTCTAGTAGTTTATACAGTATTCTTATATTTAACCATCATTATATTATGAAAGAGCTCATTTTTAAATACATTTAACTGTCTATTAAAGATAAATAATAAAAAAAGGGAAATTCCATATATTGTTTGACACTTTTGGCTAGCCCTTGATTCATGTAATAATAGTTTTGGTTCATGTGATAATAATTTTCCAGAACCTGTTCCGGTTTTTTTTATTTAATCTGCCCATCTCCATATATAACATATTTAATTGAGGTCAAGGCTTTAAGACCCATAGGACCCCTGGCATGAAGTTTTTGAGTGCTGATACCCATTTCGGCTCCTAAACCAAACTCATTTCCATCGGTGTACCGGGTAGAAACGTTCACATAAACCGCGGCGGCATCAATCTGGGCCATGAATTTTCTAGACCTGTTGTAACTGGTGGTAACAATAGCTTCGGAATGTTTTGTGCCGTATTTATTTATGTGCTCAATAGCTTCATCTAAAGAGTCTACAACCCTGATGGATAAAATAAGATCCAGGTATTCGGTTCTCCAATCTTCTTCATCTGCCGGAGCAGCCTGGGGAGTTATTTCCCGGGTAGCTGCACACCCCCGTACTTCAACATTTGCCTCCTCTAATAATTTAACAATCTTGGGTAAAACCTCCCTGGAAATATCTTTATGCACCAGGAGGGTTTCCATAGCATTACAAACCCCCGGGCGATTGGTTTTAGCGTTAAAAGCAATTTTAACCGCCATATCTACGTCTGTTTCTTTATCTATATATGTGTGACAAATGCCCTCCCCTGTTTGAATAACCGGAACCGTAGAGTTTTCAACTACCGACTTGATGAGAGAACTGCCTCCCCTGGGAATTAAAACATCCAGATATTCGTTTAACTGCATTAGCTCCTGGGCTGCGGCTCTATCCGTATCTTCAATTAAGCTTACCGTACCTTCAGAAAGCCCCGACTCCATACAGGCATTCTTTAAAATTTTAACCAGAACTTTATTAGATTCTATAGCTTCAGAGCTACCTCTAAGAATTACGGCATTCCCAGCCTTGATAGCCAGGCCTGCAGCATCAACAGTTACATTTGGCCTGGCCTCATAAATAATACCAATTACACCCAAGGGGACTCGAACCTGCCCCACTTCCAATTCATTTGGCCGTTTCCACATGGAAATAACCTCACCCACAGGATCCGGTAAATTTTGAATTTCCTTTAACCCTTCAGCCATATCTGTTATTCTTTCTGCAGTAAGTTCTAACCGATCATGAAAAGCTTTAGTATATCCTGGTTTCTTAGCCAAGTTCTCTAAATCTATTTTGTTCGCTTTTAGTATTTCATCTTTGTTGGATTCAAGGTTTTCCGCCATTTTTAACAGTACATTATTCTTCATCTGGGTTGAAATGTAACTCATTCTGGTAGCCGCTTCTTTAGCTGCTATAGCCTTTGTTTTAACTTCAGACAAAACGTTCACTCCTTTACAATGTTTTTAAATAATTACAAGATTGTCCCGGTGTATTGCTTCGCTTTCACTTTCATCCCCTAAAATGTTATATATTTCTTTTGTTCTTTCCCCTTTTATCTTAAGCAAGTCTTTGGCTGAATAATTTACCAGACCCCGGGCAAACTCATTTCCTTTTTCATCTAAGACCCTTACGGTATCTCCCCGTTCAAAATTTCCGTCTACCCAAAGGATGCCGCTGGGAAGCAGACTCCTACCTTCTTTTACTACAGCTTTTTGGGCCCCCTTATCAACAGTAATGGACCCTTGTATAGTAGGGCAAAAAGCAATCCATCTTTTGCGGCTGTGCAGGGCTTTGGCCTGGGCTGGAAACAGTGTGCCTGTTACCTCTCCCCTGGTAATTTTGTTTATAATACCTTGCTTTTGACCACTGGCAATAACCAAGGAAACACCGGCATTTATAGCAATCTTCGCTGCCTGAAGCTTAGTTTTCATTCCACCTGTTCCCAGGGAGCTGTCAGTTTTACTGGCAAGATTTTCTATGTCCGGAGTTATTTTTTCTACAAAGGTAATAAGTTCTGCCTCCGGGTTAATATGTGGGTTAGATGTATAAAATCCTTCTATATCTGATAGGTTTATTAATAGATCTGCATTAATTAAGCTAGCCACCAGTGCAGAGAGATTGTCATTGTCTCCGAATTCAATTTCTTCAACAGCCACAGTATCGTTTTCATTTATTATAGGGATGACACCCAGTTTTAATAAGGCAGAAAGTGTGTTTTGAGAATTAATATACCTCTTTCGGTTTATTATGTCCTCCCGGGTCAAAAGAACCTGGGCCACTGTATGGCCATATTCACCAAACAACTTTTCATAAACTTGTATCAACATACCCTGTCCTACTGCTGCCACTGCCTGTTTTTCCGGAATAGTTTTAGGTTTTTTCTTTAAACCCAGTTTGCCTATTCCTGCACCAATAGCTCCAGAAGAAACCAATATTACATTTTTGGATTGATTTTTTAAATCAGCTAATTCCCTTACTATTCTTTCAATATAATTAAGATTTAACTTGCCATTAGAATAAGTTAAAGTTGAAGTTCCAACTTTAACAACTACTGTTTGTGCTTTTGTTAATAAATTTCTGGCCTCTTCTTCCAATTTTATCTACCCTTCCTCATCTCTTTCCTTACCCAGTTCTTTGGAACGACCGGCGGCTGCTTCTACAGCGCTCATTACCGTTCCTCTAAATGATTCTTTTTCTAAGGCATAAATACCTGCTATGGTAGTGCCTCCCGGTGAAGTTACCTTATCTTTTAAAACAGAAGGGTGTTCACCTGTTTCCATTATCATTTCAGCTGCTCCTAATACTGTTTGGCCGGCTAAAAGCAGTGCTGTTTCTCTAGGCAATCCGGCCTTAACACCTCCATCGGCCAGAGCTTCGATAAAAGTAAAAACATAAGCCGGTCCGCTGCCGCTAATTCCCGTTACCGCATCCATTAATTTTTCCTCCAGAACTTCTACTTTCCCCAGGGATTCTAAAAGTTCTTTTACAAAACATAACTCCGCTTCATTTACCTTTTGTCCTGGAGAAAGAACAGTCATTCCTGAACCTATTAAACAGGGAGTATTGGGCATAAGCCTTATTACTTTTTTATTAGAATTTACTATTCCCAAAATCTCAGAAATAGTTATACCTGCTGCTGCGGAAACAAGCAGATGCCTGTCGGTAACGTCCTTCTTAATATCCTCTAAAACAACAGGCATGTCCTGGGGTTTCACCGCTAAAAAAATTGTCTGGGCAAAATCTAGAACTTCCTTGCTTTGAATAGTTTTTTTAATGTTAAACTTACATTTTAATTCTTCAATATGATTTTGCTTTATATCACAGGCCATAATATCTTCCGGTAAAACTTTTTTATTATTTAAGAACCTGTTAATCATGGCAGAACCCATGGCCCCACAGCCTATAAAACCAATTCTTTTATTACTCAACAATAATCCCCCTTGTGATTAATAACCAAATTTCCCTTTATATTTAATGTATTTTAATAATTTTATTATAAACAATACTTTTTTGCAAGATGACTTTAATTCCTATGTTTACTTTATATATAGCTATCGCCATTGACAACTAATGATAATTTGTTTATAATATTAATCGAACAATTTAAGAGGTAGGGGTGTAGCTCAACTGGCAGAGCGGCGGTCTCCAAAACCGTAGGCTGCGGGTTCAAGTCCTGTCACCCCTGCCAAAAGAGATAAACAACCGTGGGCATCCACGGTTTTTCTATTTTATGACATTTTTAAATAATAGCTTAATTGGGGATAAACTGGGGATAGTTTGGTAAAAAAAAACTCTTATTTCAGAAAATTCTCATACATAAATTAATTTAAATAGTTATTCTAAATTTTTCTTTATATCTTAAAATTGTTCCAGAGCTACCTCTAAATTTTCAACAATTTCTTTAACCAGTAAATCGGGGTCAGGCAAATTTTCCGATTTTTCCAAGCTTTTATCCCTTAACCAAAAGATATCAAGGCTAACCTTATCCCTCTTTATTAGCTCATCATAACTAAAAACCTTAAAGCGCTCTGCCGCAAAATTTGTTACCTTTACCGAACTCTTCCCTAACAATATGCACAATATCTTCAGCATGGGAATCATCTTTAGCAAAAATAAGAGTTTTAGGCCCCCTCTATCTGAACAATACCGCATAGTAAACAAAATTGAAGAGCTATTTACTAAACTTGACTCGGGAATAGAAGCATTACAAAAAATTAAATCCCAACTAAAGCTTTACCGCCAGGCTGTTTTAAAATATGCCTTTGAAGGCAAACTCACTGAAGAATGGCGGAAAGCCAATAAGGATAGACTGGAACAAACTTCAGTGTTGTTGGAAAGGATAAAGAAAGCAGGTTATTTTAGAAAAAGCTTTTAAAGGAGAGCTTGTTTCCCAAGACCCCAGTGATGAATCGGCGCCATTGAAGCTGTTCGTAATGATCCAAACGTCTATGATAGAGGACCAAATAGTATTTCTCATTAGTATTATATTCCTCTTTATGGCAGGATTTAGTTTAATTCTTGTTGAATTCTATTTTAAATAGACCTATCAGGAGTTGAAAAGTTGAGAATATTAATTGACATGAGGCCCTGCTGAGTTAACTTTATACTCAGGTAATAATAT
>PWHX01000106.1 GCA_003555415.1 Syntrophomonadaceae bacterium
AAATTTAATTAAAAAATGCCTGTCAAGAAAAAAATAGGTTCTCAGGAGATGAAAGGAGGGCAATTATGCGTTGTAATGCATGTGAAGGGGTAATTTCAAAAGAGAGTTTGTTTTGCAGCTATTGTGGTCAGGATCAAGGGGCTTCATCAATGAGCAACCCTGAAACTCCAGAATCAGAACTAAATATGGAAGGATTGGCTAAAGCACCTTCAGACTCGGAGCTTTACAATTGTACCGATGGAATCATGCGGTGGGTTTATGAATTGAACATGTGGAAGAATCCAACTATTATGATTACCTCTGCAAAGGCATTCTTTTTGGCGGCTCTTGTCCCTGCTGTTTTAGTTGGTGCGATTACCTTTTTTGAGGATGGGTTTATGGAAGCCGCTAGAGTTTTCTCTATGGTAGCCGGTATTGTCATGGCTATCATGGCAGTATTATTGGTTTTGGCTTATCCCCTTACTGCCATTATAAATGGAGGCAAATATTGCGTATTATTTGAAATGGATGATACGGGTGTTAAACACAATCATCTGGAAAAGGATGTTAAGAGGAGCCAGGCAGTTACCTTTCTATGTGTGGCAGCGGGGCTGGCCAGTGGGAATCTCGGTGTGGCTGGGGCTGGAATTTTGTCTAATGTTAAGAAAAGCTCTTATTCAAACTTTTCTAAGGTAAGAAAAATTGTGGTTAACAGAAAGCGCGGGGTTATATATCTTAATGAAGCTGTTGGAAAGAACCAGGTTTATGCTTCAAAGGAAAACTTTGACACAGTTTTAGACCATATTGTAGCTCGGTGTAAAAAAGCGGAAATTAAAAAGGTTTAACAGGATATTAATAAGGGCATCCCAAAAGGAAGATATCCACCAGTTCCGGGTCAAACTGAGTGCCGGCACACCTCTTTATTTCTGCCACCACTTCTTCTTGGGACATAGCTTTTTTATAGGGTCTGCCGTTGGTCATTACCTCGTAAGCATCAGCAATAGCTGTGATCCGGGCTAATATGGGTATTTCTTTACCCTTTAACCCCTGGGGGTAACCGGTTCCGTCCCAGTTTTCGTGGTGAGCTAAAATGTCTTCGGCCACATGGGCAAACTCATCAGTAGCCCTGGCAATTCTGTAACCCGTCTCCGGGTGTTTTTTCATAATTTTCCATTCCTCTTGGGTTAAAGCGTCTTTTTTAGTTAGCAACTCCTCAGGTATATTTATTTTACCTATGTCGTGCAGGGTAATCAGCAGGCTTAACCGGCTCAACTCTGAGTCGGACAGATCTCTTTTCTTGCCGATTTTTAAAGCCACTTTTTGCATGCGCCGGGTATGGGTTTGTGTTTCATAGCTTTTTTCTTCCAGTGTTTTTAACAGGCTATTCAAGACAGCGTTTCTTACACTGCGGCTTTCTATAAGCTTATGCCTGTACATATGGTCCTCGGCTTCCTTTAAAAGCTTTGCCAGGTTTTTCTCTTTATTGTCTTTGCTGGCGACACCTGTAGCCATGGAAATAGGCACATCCTCTACATAACTTTTACAACAATTATTGCTTATTCTTTTGCATATGGCCAAGGCTTCTTTCTTTGTAGTTCGGGGCAGGAGGATAATAAACTCATCACCGCCCCATCGAGCGATAATATCCTCTTCCCGGCAGGAGGCTTTTAAATTTTCGGCTGCATTTTTCAGCATCTCATCTCCTATGCTGTGCCCGTAGGTATCGTTAACCAGCTTGAGGCCGTTTACATCAGCCATGATAATGCTGATGGGCAGCTGTCTTTTGGTATCCAGCCTGTGCATCTCTTCTTCCAGGTAGGTTCTGTTGTATAGATCTGTTAGCTGGTCATGAAAACTCAAATGCCGTATTTTTTTATCTGCATAGTATTTAGTAAGAGCATGGGATATCAATTCTGCTACAACCTTTAATAGTGTTACCTGGGTTTCAGTCCATACCTTTTTTCCTTTTACCGTGTCAAACCCAAGAAAGCCAATTAAATTACCTGCAGATTCAATAGGAACAACTAAAGCTGACTGTATAGACTGTGACTTTAAAATTCTTTTTTCTTCATCTGCCTGTTCTGGTAGTTCATCAACACAAGGAATGATGATGTTTTCAAAATTCCTCAACTTTTTCATCCACCAGGGAGTATGATCAGTGAGGTTATCCTGCAGAAAATCCATTTGCGGCTCGATGCCTTCTGTACACCACTCGTGGGTATTGCTCATTGTTTTTTGGTCAGCAGAAAACTGAAAGACATAGCTGCGGTCAACTTGAAAAAACTCCCCGGATAATTTTAATGCGTAGTTGATTCCCGAGTCTAATTGATGGGAATGCAAACTTACAAAATAGGAGGATATATCGGAAACTATCTTTTCAGATTTAAACTGATATTTTAATGACTCTTCTACCTGCTTGCGCTCTGTTATATCCTGAACAAACTCTACGGCACCAGTAGTTTTGGTTCCCTCCTTTAAAGGGTAACTAAAAATTTCTAGCCACTTTTCTCCCAGGGAAGTTTTTGCGTAAACTTCTTCTTTTTCCATTTCACCGCTTTCCAGGCAGCGCAGTGTAGGGCAGGGGTCGCAGGGTTCTTCTCTGTTTTGGAAGGTTTGGAAACATGGTTTCCCTTCCAGGGGCAATTTTTGATAGTGCCACTTTTTCATGGTATTGTTTGTATGACGTATGATTAAGTCAGAGCTGAGAACACTTATGCCTTGCTGGATGCTTTCAAACACGCCATCTAAAAGGTTTTTACTTTCCCGTAATGCATTTTCCATGTGCTTGCGTTTGGTAATATCTCTTGCTATACAAACAAATTCAAACATGCCATCTTTTCCTGTTATAATAGAAGGCTTGGCTTCGAAATAGCTCCACAAACCAAACTTGTAGGCCCCTTTGTATTCAACACTTAT
>PWHX01000074.1 GCA_003555415.1 Syntrophomonadaceae bacterium
CTAAAGAGTAAATGTCTTATCTGCTTCAGCCATTTTTTCAGAAATGGTATACATATTAGTAACGCTACCTATCTTTAACTTATCTTTTTTCTGGAAAAATTCCAGGCAGGTCCCGCAGGAGAGTATTTCAACTCCCCTTTCTTCCAGTTTCTTTAAATCTTCCAGTACTTCAGACCCCTCTATGGTAAGGAAAACCCCACGGTTAATAAATATTATAGATTGGGGAGGGCTATCCTCCTCTAAAAGGGTATAAATATAACTTTTCATGAGAATTTTGCCCAATTCCTCGCTACCACTACCTAAAACATCACTTCCAAAAACAATTACCGTTTTGTCTCTTAGATTATAAAGATAGCATTCAGTTCCTCCTTTAATAATTGATATATGATAATCTCCTTCTTTTTCTTCTACCTCTACCCTGTGACCCTTTGATGTAGACATATTAGCCACATTTGTCCTGGCAGCATCGCTGTCTACCATAACCAGTAAAGTTCCCTCCGCCATCTCTTCCAGAGCTTTTTTAGTTTTGATAACCGGCTGGGGACATCTCAGACCCCGGGCATCGACAATATTTTCTCCCATTTTTAAACCTCCTAATTAATACATGATTTCCAGTTAACTGCTTTAAAACATATCAAAAAACCAGCAACTGCATTGTTTTTAAGTATTTATTCTAATAAAACATCCTTAACCCTTTTCCCCAGCACTAATCTAGATATAACTTTTTATGTTATTTAACTGGAACCACTATAACATAACGTTATATAAATTATAAAGGATAGCATTAAATGGTCAAGAATATAATAAGATAAAGATAATGTTTTTAATATTTTTATATCAAGTTTCTTGTTTCTCTGATAAGGAAAGGTGCTCAATGAAAATTGATCTTCACGTTCACACCAAAATATCTTCACCTTGCAGCAGTATAAAAATAACTCAAATGATAGATTATGCCAGGCATATTGGCCTTGATGCTATCTGCGTTACAGACCACGATACCCTGCATGGTGCAATATTGGCCCAGAAAATAGGAAAAGAAAAAAACTTCCCTGTTTTTAAAGGCATGGAAATCAATACATACGAAGGAGATTTTTTGGTCTTTGGCCTGGAAAAGGATATAGGCAAACCTCTTTCCGCCCGGGAACTTCTGGACCTGGTATCCTCATCAGGAGGTGCCGCTATTGTAGCCCACCCCTACAGGCCCTTTGAAAGAGCCCTTAAAGATAAAGTTTACAGCATAAAGGGTTTTAATGCCCTTGAAGTAGAAAACGGGAACACCTCTCCTGAATACAACAAACTGGCCCAATCTGCCTCCTTTAAGCTGAGTTTGCCTGGCACAGGGGGAAGCGATGCCCATCAGCTCTGGGAGATAGGAAGGTATTATACCCGGTTTGACCACACGATCACCAGTGAACAAGAACTGGTGGAAGCTATCAAATCTGGAAATTACCAGGCAAAAACTGGTGCCAGCAACGTCTTGAACTACAACCAGGAAGCTGTCACTAATTATTCTTACCATAAAGAAAAAATTAATGAACAACCGGTATCATATTTAAGACAGCTAATCTAAAAACAAGTTAAAAATAAACCCGTATCCCTTTTATTAAGGGATACGGGTTTTAACTTTTATATAATACGATTTTCTATCAATTCCGCCTGCTATTCTGACTTGTTACTGCTCTCCTTTGCCTTTTTACAGACAAAGTCCTGCATGAAACCTACGGTTATCCCTACGGCCGCCAGGGTCTTGACGGGACGTAAAGCTACATTCCAGAAGTAAGTGGATAGGCCAACTTCGGGATTGACCGGTAAGCCACACTTATCAGGATCATCAGGTAATACGTATATAACTCCCAATCCATCTAACTCTTTCTTACCGTAAACTTGAGCGTTACCGCCAAGGACAGATACTCTGTCTTCTGCTTCGGCAATTTTATCGTCTAAATCTCCAAAGGTTACAGCATCGGTAGGACAAGTCAAGGCGCATGCCGGTGTATATCCATTGCTTATCCGGTCAAAGCACTGAGTGCACTTTTTCATTACATCATCAAACCTGGGAACATCAAAGGGACATGCAGCCTGGCAAAGTTCGCAGTTTATACATGCATCTTTATCAACATGTACCGTTCCCAAACTGGTTTTAGAAATGGCATTAGCCGGACATACAGATTTACAGGCTGCGTCTGTGCAGTGCATGCACTGGTACTTGGTGAAATACCACTTGATTTCACCTTCATCGTGTTCATTGAACTTTACCCGGCACCAGGTATCGGCAGAAAAGTCAGCCGGATTTTCATAGGATCCTGTGAACCTGGTTTCCACTGCCGGCAGCTGGTTCCAGTTTTTACAGGCAGTCTGGCAACCCCGACAGGCAGTGCATTTGGTTACATCGATAAGTTTAACTTTTTTAGCCATTATCCTGCCCTCCTTACATTACATACAAAGGCTTTATACTCTGGTATGGTAGTATTGGGGTCCCCGATGGAGGGAGTCACATCGTTGGCTACAGGACCACTGGATAATCCCATGTAGCCCCAGTGCCACACAAGCCCTACAATTTCTGTTTCTTTTCCATATACTGTAAGAGGTTTAATTCTGGGTGTCACGCAGGCAACAGCCTGGTAACTTCCCCGCTTGCTGGATACTTCTACTTTATCCCCGTTGTTCACCTCTATTTTATCTGCCAGAGAAGGACTGATCTCTACAAATATTTCCGGCATCAACTCGTTCTGCCAGGGCAGGTTCCGGGTAATACCTCCTGTTTGAAAATGTTCCGTTAAGCGGTAAGAAGTAGCCACGTAAGGGAATTCTTCACTGCCCACTTCCGCCCTGTCTTCCGGGTACCACACCTGGCTGCAGGGGTTAAACTGAAC
>PWHX01000154.1 GCA_003555415.1 Syntrophomonadaceae bacterium
CTTCATTGGTGAACTCATCCTTAATTTTACGCTTGCTGCGCCGCCGGTCATGAAGATAGCCTTCCTCATCATCGGAATCATCGTCTTCACTTTCCTCTTCAATATCTACTTTATCTACTTTTTCAAAAGTGAACTCCTCATCCTCATCCTCATCCTCATCCTCATCTTCTTCTTTAAGAGCTTCAAGATCGAATTCGGTACCATGCAGCTCTTCCGAGATTTCTCCCTTCTCCAGGGAGGACACTTTTACCAGGTCAATACCTCCAACTGCATCTTCTGCATAAATATCTCCAGAGTTTTTCTGTGATGTGATAATTTCCTCATCTTCAGTATTTTCATCTTCAGCTTCTTCATTTTCTTCAACTTCTTTTTCTTTATTTTCTTTATCAAGCTCTTCTTTTTCTGTTCCTTCTATATCAATTTGTAACTCCTCTTTAAGGTCATATATTTCTTCTTCATCTTCTCTTATAGGAATCTCACCCGTTTCTTCACTGAGCAACTTAACATCCATGCCTAAGCTCTGCAACTCTTTCACCAGAACCTTAAAGGACTCAGGAACACCCGGCTCAGGTATATTCTCTCCTTTAACTATTGCTTCATACGTTTTTACCCTACCTACCACATCATCTGATTTAACTGTAAGGATTTCCTGCAGCGTATAGGCTGACCCATAAGCTTCCAGGGCCCATACCTCCATTTCTCCAAATCTCTGTCCACCAAACTGAGCCTTTCCACCCAGGGGCTGCTGTGTAACTAGAGAGTAAGGTCCGGTAGAGCGGGCATGAATTTTATCGTCTACCAGGTGGGCCAACTTTAACATATAAACGTAACCAACTGCTACCTCATTGTCAAAGGGCTCCCCGGTTCTACCATCATATAAAGGGGTTTTTCCGTTTTCCGGGAGCTTGGCCTCAGCCAGAGCTTCAAAAATATCCTCCTCTACAGCACCATCAAATACCGGCGAAGCTACATGATAACCTGTAGCTTTAGCCGCCCATCCCATATGGGCTTCCAGGACCTGACCTATGTTCATCCTGGAGGGTACTCCCAGAGGATTTAAAACAATATCTACCGGAGCTCCATCGGTTAAAAAGGGCATATCCTCCTCGGGAAGGATCCGGGCAATTACTCCCTTGTTCCCGTGTCGTCCGGCCATCTTGTCACCTTCTGAAATTTTTCTTTTCTGAGCTACATAAACTCTCACCAGTTCGTTTACTCCAGGAGGCAGCTCATCTCCCGCTTCCCGGGAAAATACCTTAACTTCTACTACCATACCGGATTCACCGTGAGGAACTCTTAACGAGGTGTCTCTGACTTCCCTGGCTTTCTCTCCAAAAATAGCCCGCAGAAGCCTTTCTTCCGCAGTTAGCTCAGTTTCTCCCTTGGGAGTAACTTTACCCACCAGGATATCCCCGGCCCTGACCTCAGCACCTACCCGGATTATCCCCAGTTCGTCAAGGTCTTTTAGGGCATCTTCCCCTACATTAGGTATATCCCTGGTTATTTCTTCCGGTCCCAATTTTGTGTCCCGGGCTTCTGCCTCGTACTCTTCTATATGAATGGAAGTAAAAACATCATCTTTTACCATACGTTCGCTTAATAAAATAGCATCTTCGTAATTATAGCCTTCCCAGGGGACAAAAGCTACCAGCACGTTTTTACCCAAAGCCATTTCACCTAAATCTGTACAGGATCCATCGGCAATGATGTCTCCATTTTCTACCCGTTGTCCGCTCCTAACATTAGGTCTCTGATTCATGCAGGTTCCCTGGTTGGACCTCTTAAACTTTTGCAACTTGTAAACATCCGTACCTTTTTCATATTTATGAGTTATCTCCGGGCTTTCAAAAATTTCTCCGGTTCGACCGTTAATTATCCGGGGGTCTAATTCATCATCCCTTTTAATGACTATCTCATCTGCCGTCACCCTGGCCACTTCTCCCGTTGACCTGGAAATAACAACGACTCCCGAATCTTTAGCCGCCTTATGTTCCATTCCGGTACCTACTAAAGGAGCCTCCGCATCTAAAAGGGGGACCGACTGACGCTGCATGTTTGAGCCCATTAGGGCTCTGTTGGCATCATCATTTTCCAGGAAAGGAATCAGAGCGGTAGCCACACTAACCAGCTGCTTAGGAGAAACATCCATATAATCAATCTCCTGGGGCGGCTTTGTTAAAACTTCGTGCTGATAACGGCAAATAATCTTATTACTGAGGAATTTGTCCTCTTCATCCAGAAGAGCATTGGCCTGAGCAACAACATAGTTATCCTCATCGTCAGCGGTAAGATAAACTATTTCACTGGTAACACTGCCTTCTTCTTTATTTACTTTGCGATAAGGCGTTTCCATAAAACCATATTTGTTAATTCTAGCAAAAGTACTTAGTGAGCCAATCAACCCGATATTAGGACCTTCTGGAGTTTCAATAGGACATACCCTACCATAGTGGGAGTGGTGAACATCCCGAACTTCAAAGCCGGCCCTTTCCCTGCTGAGTCCACCGGGACCAAGGGCGCTTAACCTTCTTTTATGAGTAAGTTCAGCCAGGGGATTGGTTTGGTCCATAAACTGAGACAGCTGACTGCTTCCAAAAAACTCTTTTATAGCTGCTATAACCGGTCTTATATTAATCAGGGCCTGTGGTGTAATGGCATCCACATCCTGAATAGTCATTCTTTCCCGAACTACCCTTTCCATGCGGGAAAGTCCTATGCGAAACTGGTTCTGCAGCAGTTCACCAACACTTCTTAATCGCCTGTTACCTAGATGGTCTATATCATCAACGTTTCCCACGTTATCCATTAAATTTAATAAGTAACCTACAGAAGCAACAATGTCTTCTTTAGCAAGGTTTTTAATACTCAAATCTATATTTTCATTAGTGATTACTGTACATACTTTATTTTCTGGACCAAATACTTTTACGCTGTCAATATTTTTCTCCCGTAAAAGATCACATATTTTTTCAGTTATCCTTTGTTCCGCTTCAACCAGAACAGAACCTGTTTCCGAATCTATAACGTCTTCGGCCAAGACTTTACCTAAAATTCTGCTGATAAAGGAAAGTTTTTTATTAACCTTATATCTTCCTACATGGGCAAAATCATAACGCCTGGAATCAAAAAACAAGGAATCAAAAAGAGACCTGGCATTTTCTACGTTTAATGGTTCACCGGGTCTGAGCCTTTTATAAACTTCTAAAAGACCTGATTCTCCAGAATCAGTATGATCCTTTTCTATAGTGCTTAAAATCCTGCTATTGTTATCATACAGCTTTTTAATGTCCTGATCTGTTTCATGCCCAATAGCTCTCAGCAGTACTGTAACCGGAACTTTTCTGGTTCTATCTACTCTTACAAAAATAACTTCATTAGCATCCGTTTCAAATTCCAGCCACGCCCCCCGATTGGGAATAATGGTTCCACTAAAAAGCTGTCTACCGCTGGTATCCGTTTGGGAATTATAATAAACGCCCGGAGAACGAACCAGCTGGCTGACTATTACTCTTTCTGCTCCATTAATAATAAAAGTTCCGTTTTCCGTCATTAAAGGAAAATCTCCCATAAAGACTTCCTGTTCTTTAACTTCTCCTGTTTCTTTATTTATCAGGCGGACTTTAACCCTTAACGGAACAGCATAAGTTACATCCCTTTCCTTACATTCTTCTACAGAATACTTGGGTTTACCTAAAGAATAACCTATAAATTCTAAAATTAAATTTCCTGTAAAATCCTTGATAGGGGATATATCGTTAAACATCTCCTGCAGACCCTGGTCCAAAAACCACCGGTAAGAACTTTTTTGAACTTCAATAAGATCCGGCAGGTCTAAAACTTCTTGAATCCGGGCATAGTTCCTTCTTTCCCTCTTGCCTACCGTAACAACGTTGGACATATAAAAGTTTCACCCCTAACTAAAAATACTTAACAAACCAAAAGAAAAAAGAATAACAAAAGAAAAAATCTGGCAAATATAGCATAACATAAACTAATATTCCTTAATTCTAAGAAAATTATACCAGAAAGATAATCATTTTGAACTTATTAGACAAGTTCTAATAGTAACACAATCCACAAGTATTGTCAAGTTTCTATTGTCGGCTTTTTTAAAAAAAAATTAATTGTTTGCAAGTTTAGCCCTGGCATAGGTCTTGGCAACCTCTGTTATTTCTACTTCCACATCCTTCCCTACATAAGCACCACCGGCCTGGACATCAATAATAAAGCCCTGAATTCTGGCAATGCCGTCGTAAGGATTGGTCAGATGAGGCTCTTCAATTTTAACCTGATATACTTGTCCTAAATTTACAGGTGAAGCTAACCTGGATACATCCCTTTCCTCTCCAACCATGATGACTTTATACTTTTCAACATGCATGGTATCGGATCCCCTAATAAAAATAGTTTTATTTGTCTCCTGTTCAATTTTTCTAAGGTTTGACCCGTTGCTTCCGATTAATAAAGCCGCAACATCTTGATTAACCTCCAAAAGTATGGCTTCGCCTTCCTCTGAGGTCAATATTTTTTTTAATGTTCTTTCGATTTTACTGCTCATTACCTCTATAGATAAAACTTTTCCTTTCCCATCACAGTAAGAACAGGACTGCATAAGAACCGCATACAAACCCTGCCTGACTTTTTTTCTGGTCATTTCAACCAATCCTAAATTGGTCATTCCTAAAATATGGGCCTTGGTACGATCCTTTTTTAAATTTTCCTCCAGGATCGCCAGAACATTATTTTCATGTTCTTTATTAGTCATGTCAATGAAGTCAATTATAATAATGCCCCCAATATCCCTCATTCTTAGCTGTCGAGGAATTTCCCTGGCAGCCTCCTTATTAGTTTTATACACTGTATCTTCCAGATTTTTGCTGCCTATATACTTCCCGGTATTAACATCAATCACAGTCAAGGCTTCAGGTTGATCAAACACCAGGTATCCTCCACAGTTCAACCATACATTACGCTTCAGTGCTTTTTCTATTTCATTCTCCAGGTTGTACTTGTCAAATATAGGTTTTTCCCCTCGATAAAAGAAAATTTTATTTTTTAATGCCGGAGAAACATAATCCAGTATCTCCAAAACTTTTTCGTACTCATACTTAGTATCAATTAGTAGCTGGTGAATATCATCATTAAACAAGTCTCTAACAATACGGTATATTAAGTTTAAATCCTGATGAACCAGGGAAGGAGCATCTTTAAATTTGACCCTCTGTTGAATCTTTACCCACATTCTCATTAGAAATTCTATTTCTTGTCTTAAACATTCTGAATCTTTGCCTTCGGCTACAGTCCTTACAATCATCCCCATATCTTCTGCTTTTATAGACTCGGCCAGTTTTTTCAAACGCTGCCTCTCTTCGGCTTTTTCAATTCTCCGGGAAATCCCAATGTACTTTACGGTCGGCATTAACACTAAAAACCTCCCCGGGAGAGTGATCTGGCAGGTAACCCGGGCGCCTTTATTGCCAAAAGGTTCCTTCACTACCTGAACTAAAATTTTGTCCCCAACCTTTAATAGCTCTTCTATCGTTTTCTTTTTATCGTTACTTGATGATTTTTTTTCTTTATCACCTGACAGCACATCATCAACATATAGGAAGGCATTTCTCTCCAGACCAATATCAACAAAAGCAGCCTGCATTCCAGGCAAAACATTTTCCACTACCCCGTAATAAACATTACCTACAACTCTCTGGTGAATAGGTCTTTCAATATATATCTCAACTAATTCACCCTCCTCTAAAACTGCTACCCTTGTTTCTCTATTATCACAGTTTACAATAATTTTCTTATTCATAAATAATTCATCTCCTAACATAAACCACTTCCCGGTTTATTAAGCTACTTTCCCCCCTCCAAAAATAACTTTTTCCTGTGTATTTTTTTATTAGTAATAGTCAAAGGTGCTTCCTTTTCAATAATACTCATAATTTCCTGAGGTTTTATGCTCCCCCCAGCCCCTGTCTTTAAATGCATTTCAACCTCCCCTTGAAAACTATTGACCGACATAACCTCCAGGTGTTCAATAAGAGGGATTATATCTATTTTTTTTGTTTTTTTCTTCTTTTGCCGGGTAATCTCCAACTCTTTTCTCTGCAGCAGTTTTTTAACTGTTTCTTTTAATTTATTAACGTTTAACGACTCTTCCGTTTGAAATCTTACCCGGTAAAGGCAAGAGCTTACCCTGGAAGTTAAAGAAGAATCTTCCTGCGATGCTTCTGTTACCTCTTTTATAGATATACCTTCCGGTAGTTGAAAGGAAAGCCGATCTTTTACTTCCTGGGGATTCAGTTCATCAACAATTTCTGCTTCCAAATATTCTCCACTGCTGGTACAGCCCAAAGGAAGAGCCAGAGCAAAAGATATTTTAGGCTGAGGATTAAAGCCTCCTTTTAAACCCAGCTTTATGCCTGCCCGCCTGAAAGCCCTGGTAAAAAGGCGCTGTAGGTCCAGGTGAGAAATAAACTTAAGGGGTTCTTCTTTGGAAAATTTAAGCCTTAATTTCATCTGTGCTTATCTCCCCCTTCACCTCATTAATCTCCGGGTGTTCACAAACACCGCAACCTAAACAGCACTGGTCGCGACAATCAGAAGTAGTTTTACCTTCCAGGGACAGCTTATACTGTTTGGCTAAAAACTTTTTGCTAACCCCTGTATTTATATGGTCCCAGGGAAGATTAGCCTCCAGACTTACTTTCCTGTTAGCATAGCTTTCCGGTTCCAGGCCGACATTTTTGAAAGCCTCCTGCCACCTGTCAAATTTCAAATAATTATCCCAGCCATCAAACCGGCAGCCCATCTCCCAGGCCTTGTAGATAACCTTGGAAATCCGACGATCTCCCCGGGATATAACAGCTTCCAGGAAACTGGCTTCCGGATTGTGCCAGTTGTAGATCAAGTTTCTTCCTCGTAACTTATCCCTAAGATATCTTTGCTTTCTCTTCATCTCTTCCAAAGATATTTGAGGTTCCCACTGAAATGGGGTATGGGGCTTGGGAACAAAGGTGGAAGTGCTTATAGTTATTTTTAGCCTTCCTTTACGTTCCTTTTCTACAACTGTATTTTTAAATTGTCCCACAATTTTTTTAACTATATTTACAATACCCTCCAGGTCTTCATCCGTTTCGGTAGGTAGCCCTATCATAAAATAAAGTTTAATATGATTCCATCCTTCCCGAAAGGCTTCCCCGGCAGTAGACATTAAGTTTTCTTCACTTACATTTTTATTGATTACATCCCTTAACCTCTGAGTACCTGCTTCCGGAGCAAAAGTTAGACTACTTTTTTTTAGTTTTTGAATAACTTTGGCCAGCTGCACAGAAAAAGAATCTACCCTTAAAGAAGGTAAAGTTACCCTTACTCCTTTATCTTTTAATGCCGACTGCAATTCCCGGATAAGAGGCTGAATATTTGAATAATCACTGCTGCTTAACGAGGTTAGTGAAATTTCTTCATACCCCGTTTCATCAATTATCTGGCAGGCTAGCTCTTTTAACTTTTCTGGAGATCGTTCCCTTACCGGCCGATAAAGTGTACCTGCCTGGCAAAACCTGCACCCCCGGGTGCATCCCCTGAATATTTCCAGCATAACACGGTCATGAACAATATCCAAGTAGGGAACAATCCAGCTTTTAACAGGATAAAACACTTCATCAAGGCTAGGTACCATACGTTTTTGTGTTACCTGAGAAGTCCCCGCATCTAAAGGGGCTAATTTTTCAAAGTTTCCCCCGGTATCATAATAATCCTGGTAAAAAGACGGCACGTAAACTCCGGGAAGCTCTGCCACCATCTTTAAAAAAGATTTGCGGCTTTTATCCTCCTGCCCTTTCCATTCCCTATATTTATCCATGATTTCTAATATTACTTCTTCACCATCACCCAGAACATAAAAATCTATAAATTCAGCCATAGGCTCAGGGTTAAAAGCAGAAGGTCCTCCCGCTATAACAAAAGGATCTTCCCTGTGGCGGTCTTCACTTTTCAGAGGAATGCCACCCAAATCCAGCATATTTAAGATGTTGGTATAAGTCAGTTCGTACTGCAAAGTAAAACCCAAGAAATCAAAGTCCTTAACCGATAGAAAAGACTCCAGGGAAAATAAGGATATTCCTTGATCCCTCATTTTTGCTTCCATATCAAACCAGGGAGCATAAACTCTTTCTGCCGCTATGTCTTCCTGCTGATTTAACAAACCATAAAGTATCTTAAAGCCTAAGTGGGACATACCCAGGTCATAAACCTCAGGAAAAGCCAGGGCAACTTTAATGTCCACCCGGGCAAGGTCCTTTTTTACTGTATTCCACTCATTACCTATATACCTTGCCGGTTTCTCCACCTCAAGGAGTATATTCATTACTTTTTCTCTTATAGACTGCATAAAACCATCTCTCTTTTAGATTATTATACCAAAAGTTGCTATTTAAAATTCTTAATCTGTTATAATCCAGAATTTATTGCCATTATTTTAAGAGATTTCTAACCGGCAGGTGAACACTACGGTTCAAAACAGCATCAATGATTTGTCCTTCCGTAACGGTTCCCTTTATCCGATAACCGGAAGAAATAACCAGTATAAGGTGATAATTTTTAGGAGTAAACTTTTTTACAATTTCTTTTAAAGGAGTATCCTCAGCAGCTACCAGATAACCTGCATTTAAAATTTTTTCCCGATCAAGCTCCTTGTGTTTACGGGCAAGATAACGTACAAAAACGTATGCTGCCTGGGATTGTTCTTTTTGAGCTGCAAAAAATAGAAAAAGAGCTACCAGCACTAAGCTAAGATTAAAAGCACTGTAATATAAGGTAACCAGTGAAATTATAAATAATATAAAAGCGAGGATTTTCCCCGATAAGGCAGCCTGGTAAGTAGCTTTGCGGTATCCAAAGCGCTTACTGAGGCTTGCCCTTAGAATACGCCCCCCGTCCAGGGGCAAAGACGGTAACAGATTAAAAAAGGCTATGAGTAAATTACTCCTGATAAAAAACAGTAACGAATCTTCCGGCAAGTTAAAGTTTGTATATAAAACTATAGACACACCTACCAGGAACAAGTTGAATAAGGGGCCAGCCAATGCTACCCTGCTTTCAACAGAAGGATCGTATTCCAAAAGATCATCAATCTTTGCCATCCCGCCAAAAGGATAAAGTTCAACTTCCCTGACTGTTAAACCGTAACCCCTGGCAACTATAGTATGAGAAAATTCATGTAATAATACTATAAAAAACAAAATTATTGTTTCCATAAGGCGACCCAGGAGAGCATAGAAAAACAACAAGAAGAAGAAAAGCCAGTTAAAAGTTATTTTTACCCCTAAAACCCTGCCTAAGTGCATGGTTTACCTTCCCCTGATATCAATCAATTTCAGAAAAAAAATTCAAAGGGTCTACCGGGCGCCCCTCTTTTCTTAGCTGAAAATGAAGTAATGGGTTTTCTTCTCCCAACATAAAACCTATCATGTCTCCTGGCTCTACACTGTCATTTTCCTCAACCATAACCTCTCCCAGGTTACCATACACACAGGAAATACCGCTCTCATGCTCTATTTTAACCATCCGGTTGTATATAGAGTGTTCACCTACCTCTTTTACAACTCCTGGAGCTGCTGCAGCTACTTGCGCTTCCGGAGAAGTTATAATATCAATACCGTAGCACATTCTGCTAACTCCACTAAATGGATCTTCCCTCAACCCGTACTTTCCCGCAACTGAACCCTCTACCGGTAAAATAAATTGAAAATCCAGAATACCTGTCTTTTCTATATCGTCACTTTCGTCAGATTCTTTTACAGACACGTCGGAATCAAAAGGAGTTAAGTGGGGAAGTCCCTGAAAAACTGAAGCTATCCTCTCTGAATAATCTGTAATCTCAATATGCTGTATAGTTGCCTGGTATAGCTTTCCCTTGATACCTTGAGCTAAAGGTAAGTTGAAAAAGTTAAACAGGTATAATACAATAAGAAAAATTATAATTCCCAGGGTTTTTTCCCAAAAGTATTTGTGCATGGATATTAAATTATTTAGAGGGAAGCTATCCCATATATCTGTTTCCCATTCATCCTCTTCTTCCTCATCATAGTCCCAAAAAAAATTTTCTTCATCATCAGACTTTCTCTTGTTTAGTTTCTCCCTTAAGCTAAAACGAGGAGTTTCACCTCTTTTTCTTTTTTTGGCCATATTTCTGTCCCCCTTTGCATATAGTTTGTCCTTATATATATATTGCCTGTACAAACTAAATATGCATAAAGGGTTAAACCAGGCCCAAAAAATTAAAACATGATTTTATGTCTTCTTAAACCCACATTAAGGACAAGTCCTATAGCTAACATATTAGCCATTAATGAACTACCCCCATAACTCAAAAAGGGTAAAGGTAGACCGGTAACAGGCATTATACTTATAGTCATGCCTATATTGACCAATACCTGAAAAATGAACATGGAAGCAACTCCTGCACAAATCAGAAAGCCAAAAGTATCTTTAGCAGACATAGATATCTTTAGTATGCGGTAAATTAATAAGAAATATAAAACTAAAAGAACTGCTGCACCTATAAATCCAAATTCTTCCCCCAGGACAGAAAAAATAAAGTCTGTGTGCTGTGCCGGCAAAAAATCGTGCATATTTTGGCTTCCCTGGTAAAGCCCCTTACCAAATGTCCCCCCTGAACCTATCGCAATAACGGACTGAATAAGCTGGTATCCGTGGTTAAGGGGGTCTATCTCCGGATCAGTAAAAATAATAAGCCGCATTTTTTGATATTCTTCCAGGTTCATCCACAGCAAGGGAAAAGCTGCTACACCTGAAAAAATTGTAAATAACAAGTGCTTTATCTTAGCCCCCCCTAAAAACAACATACCAAACAAAATGGCCAAAAAAACCAGAGATGTACCCAGGTCAGGTTGCTTAAAAATTATAAAAACAGGAATAGCAACATGAATAAAAGCCAGTATTAAATTCTTAAAATCGTCCAGTTCACCTTCTTTAGTTTCTAAAAACCGGGCTAAAGTAATTATAATTATTAACTTGGCAAATTCAGAAGGCTGCAGCAACATAAAATTCAGGTCAATCCATCTTTGAGAACCATATACCTCAGTCCCTACAAATAGTACCGATATAAGCAGTATTAAATTCGCAACATAAAAGTGCTTGTGAAGACGGGAAAAGTTACTATAATCAATACTTATTATTATAAACATGACAAATAAACCTGCTAAAACCCATATAAACTGTCTGTGGACATAAAGTAAGGGGTCAGCACTGTAATTACGGGTAGCACTGCTTAATACAACCAGGCCGTAAGCAGATATTAGTAAAACTATAAATAAAAGTGGATAATCGAAGTTTCGCCACAGTTTCCTATCAAACACAGAAAATTTCCTTCCTATAAAGAACTTTCAATTATTATATTAGCTCTTTACCTCTCTTTTAATTTCTTTAACTGCTAGATTTGCTTCTAACATTGCCGTTTTTTCCCCTTTATGAAAATTTACCTCGGTTGCCTCTTTGTCAATTTCCATGTACCTTGAAATTACCTCAATTATTTCTTCTTTAACCTTATCTAAAAATTCCGGGGAAATACTGGTACGGTCATGGACCAGAACGAAGCGAAGTCTTTCTTTGGCTACCTCTTTACTATCAGGATTCTTGTTTAACAAAGCCTTTACCAGATCCATAAAACTCACCGGGACATCTCTCCTTTACATTAATAACCTTACCAGTAACTAGCCTGATCGTATAAACTTTCTTAGTTTGGCAAAGATATTGTCTTTTTCATGCAGGTCAAGCAAGGGCACTTCTTCACCTGATATCCTCCTGCAAATATTCTTAAACGCTCTTCCTGATATTGTATCGTTTGCTATGATGGGTTCACCTCGGTTAGTAGAAACAATAATTTTTTCATCGTCAGGGATGATGCCTAGAAGTTTAACTGCAAGTATCTCAATTATATCCTCTACATCCATCATATCTCCTTTTTTTACCATATCCGCCCTTATACGATTAATGATCAGCCTGTGGTTAGATAAACCAGACGCTTCCAGGATTCCTATAACTCTATCTGCATCTCTCACTGCGGATACTTCAGGAGTAGTAACTACTATACCGCAATCAGCACCGGCAACGGCATTTTTAAAACCCTGCTCTATTCCTGCGGGACAATCTATTATAATATAATCAAAGTCTTTTTTTAACTCTGAGCATAGTTCTTTCATCTGATCCTGGTCCACAGCAGCCTTATCTCTGGTTTGAGCAGCCGGCAGTAAAAAAAGATTTTCATTACGCTTATCCTTTATTAGTGCCTGTTGCAACCTGCAGCCTTTCTCTACTACATTTACTAAATCATAAACTATCCTGTTTTCCAGCCCCATTACTACATCTAAATTTCTTAGGCCTATATCAGCATCTATTAGTATAACTTTATTACCAGCCATGGAAAGGCCTGTACCTATATTAGCCGCAGTAGTTGTCTTGCCTACTCCGCCTTTCCCCGAGGTTATGACAATAACTTCCCCCATATTATTTCCTCCCTGCAGTTATCATTTATTTATTCCTTCTTTTTAATTAATGGATTGATAAATATCCTTTCGTCATTAATAAAAGCAAATTCAGGCACATCGGGAACTGACATTTCTTCATCGGGGGAGCGGCAAATTACATCGGCAATCCTCAACTGAGTAGGAAGAAGCTTTAAAGCCGTTATAGAAGCGTTCTTATCTCCGGCAATTCCAGCGTGAACCACTCCCCTGATGGTTCCCATAACTATAATATCACCCCCGGCCACTACCTCTGCCCCTGGATTTATATCTCCTAAAATAACAATATGTCCGTTAAAC
>PWHX01000061.1 GCA_003555415.1 Syntrophomonadaceae bacterium
GGAATAGTAAAGGATAACCCTCAATAAAACTCCCCCCAGCACTGCCGTAAACCCTCCTGCCAGGGAGGCGGTCACCAAAAACCCCATATTAGAAATATTGCTGCTTAACCGGTTCCCGATAAAGACGAAATCCATGTCCCGGTAGTCCCTGGTAGTAAGCAGTACAGCTGCAAAAAAAGCCCACAGGAGGGTAAAAGCTATTATAATGTCGCTGGAATAAAATTTTTCATAAAAATAGATATTTCCAGTGCCTGTGCCATAACTACCTGTTCCACCTGTAGTAAATAAAATTGCTATTACCTGGACTACAACCAGGGAAATGAAGAGGTTCATATATAACCTGAGTTTAAAATTATACTGTTTTTTAACCGTCTCTAACAAGCTATTTCCCGTTGAAAACACTGTCAATTCCCCCCTTTTTTCCGGCAGTCAAATAAACACAAAGATCTTCTGCTGTGACGGGCTTTATTTCCACCCCGGCCAGCTTTATCTCCTGGACTTTTTGGTCCTTTAAAGTATTTCTGATCACGTAGTAATAGGTGTCTTTTCCCAGTTCTTCCCTGTGAAAGACCTCTTCTCCTTCTACTATCTTTTCCAGGATTTCCTTTTTGCCCAGGAGGCCTATCCCGTATTCCTTCAGATCCGATATGGACATATGGAGATATTTAGCCCCCTCCCTTATCAGTAGAACCTCCTCTAAAATATCTTGAATCTCATTTAAAAGATGACTGGATACTATAATGGTACGGGGGTGCTTCAAATAATCCTTTAAAAGGGCCCTGTAAAAATCTTTTCTTACAGCAGCATCCATCCCCGTGGTAGGCTCATCCAGCAGAGTAAGGGGACAGCGGGCTGCTATACCCACGATCACGTTAAAAGTGCTTTTTAACCCCCTGGAAAGGTGACTGTGAAAATGTCCCGGTGCCAGGGAAAAATAATCCAGGAGCCCCCGGGCAATATCCATGTTCCAGTTCTTATAAAATTTACTTCCCCATTCCAGAATCTCTATCAAGGATAAGGTCTGGGGCATGGGCATATTATCGTCAATAAAAATCATGTTGGCGGAAACCTGCAGGTTGTTAAAGGGATCCTCCCCCCAAACTTTGATTTCCCCTTCCGTCTTTTGTAGATAACCCGCCATAATTTTTAAAAGGGTGGATTTCCCTGCCCCGTTTCTCCCCACCAGTCCCGTAATAGTATTTTCTTCAATATTAAAAGACAGGTTATTTAGAGCCCTTATCTTCCCAAAATTTTTGGTCAGGTCCCTGCATTCAATTATACTCATTATTTATCATCCCTCCCTTCTTCTTTTACTTCCCTTATCATCTTAAAAAGTTCTTCTTCCTCCACGCCCAGGTGTTCAGATTCCGTAACCAACTCCCATACCAGCTGCCTTAATGTATCATTCTTACGCTTTTTAAGTATTTTTTCTTTGGCCCTTGGGGAAACAAACATGCCCAGGCCCCTCCTTTTATAAAGGATACCTTCATCGGCTAAAATATTAAGGCCTTTGGCAGCAGTAGCCGGATTGATGTTAAACATCTCCGCCAATTGATACTGGGAATATATTTTTTCATCCTTTTGAATATTTCCTGACAGTATTTCCGTTTCCAGCCATTGGGAAATTTGAACATACAAAGGCTTCGTTCCATCGGTATTTAGTTTCATGACTCACCTCCACCGTTACTGATACAGTGCATTACTGTTGTAATGTACTATATCAGGTTTCCCCGGGTAAGTCAATATAATAATTAAAAAAAAACAAAAAAAGTTTCGCTCAAATTAAAGCGAAACATTAAAGAAACTACGTCCCTTATTCATAACCAAGGGGTGCTAATTTGTGGGAGGAAAAGTTTTTTAACTCAGCAGCATCAGCAATTCCCACTAAAAAGATTTTTATTTGATCTTATATCATCCATTATATCTCCAATTATAACATAGAGCACATCCATTTTGGCACTAATCCTGCCCGCATTTTCTAACTTTGCCCCTACTTCTATTGGCTTTTACCAGGAATCTAAGTTAAATTTTATTAGCCAAACCAACCTTCGTCAGGTCTCAAAACGAACCGTTTAAGTTATGATATATATAGCTTACATTCATATTTGGCCTGTCTTGTGCTGATTTTAATGGGGCTCAACTTTTTATTTTTGATTTCCCAAAAATCAAAATTTGTAATTTTACTAAATAATATTTGACAAACCATTTCTCTGCGTTATATAATTATAATACAATGATATGTATTTATAACATATTGTTATTTATAAACCACACAGGAGGGAAGTAATATGAAAACAAGTAAGTTAAGATTTATGGGATTATTAGGTCTACTGGGTTTGATTGGGCTGTTTACGGGTAACTACGGTTTCTTTGGTTTTTTTGGGTTTTTCGGATTTTTTGGGATTTATCCTCAAACAGATGATGAACTTCTAAGAAAGAACATTGCACGAGCTGGGTTAAATGCCTTCATTGTAAGCAATGTGGCTCTGGTACTCTCTATTGTTGGAATTACCACAACAGAAACTATTGAATTTGCCGCAATAATGATTGCTGCTATATTCGTCATTCAGCTATTAGTATTCATCTTTTCTTTTAACTACTATGAAAAAAGTGGTAATATCTAATGGGGAAAATCGCATTTAAATCCAGAATTAAAGAACTCCGTGCCCGATATGACCTGACCCAAGAAGAACTCGCTAATAAAGTTGATGTAAGACGAGAAACTATTGGACATATAGAAAAAGGTAAGTATAACTTGTCTTTAACCCTAGCTTACAAGATATCTAGAGCATTAAACAGTACAATCGAAGAAGTTTTTATATTTGAAGAATAGCGTCA
>PWHX01000020.1 GCA_003555415.1 Syntrophomonadaceae bacterium
CAGGGAGGTAACTTCAGTGGAAGAGAAATTTATAGTAAATGGTATTGCTTGTGATGTAGACCTGGCAAAGATAGCAATTGTTGGTGTTCCTGATAAGCCCGGGATTGCCGCCAAAATATTCGCCGCTATAGCCGAGGCTGGGATAAGCGTAGATTTAATTGTCCAGAGCATTCGTAAGGAAGAAGATAACGATATTTTGTTTACGGTGACCAGGGAAGACTTATCAAAAACCCTTTCTATATTAAACGAAGTTATTGAAGAGATTGATGCTAAAGAAATATACCATGCTGAAGATGTGGCTAAAATATCTATCATTGGAGCAGGAATGGCCAATGCACCCGGGGTAGCCTCTACCATGTTCAATGCCCTGGCAGAGGAAGGGATAAATATAGAAATTATCAGTACATCAGAAATAAAGGTATCCTGCCTTATAAAAAAAGATAAAATTAACGATGCTGCTGAAGCTGTGCACAAAGCTTTTAACCTGGGAGAGGAAAATGCCCCTGTGGTATAACATGGTAATTATTGAACTTCTTTACCAGCAGGAATAATCAATATAATTGTGGAATAAAATAAGTAATAAAGTAGATTATTCTAGGAGTGTTATATGGATGTTGTGCCCTCTATCTTTACGACCTGCCTGGGCTGAAATAAACCTTGATAATTTAGCTTTTAATTTAAAAGAATTCAGGAATAAGGTAAAAGATTCAGCCAGGATAATGGCGGTAGTTAAAGCTGATGGATACGGTCACGGGGCTGTAGAGGTGGCCAGAACTGCAGTAAAAAATGGATCTAAAATTCTGGGAGTGGGCTTTCTAGATGAAGGGATAGAACTTAGGGAAGCCGGAATAAACACTCCCATATTAATTTTAGGTTATACTCCACCAGAGCAGGTAAGTGGTCTGCTGGATCACAGTTTAACTCCTACCGTTTTTGACCTGGACCTGGCCCGGGCTTTAGCTGATGAAGCTCAAAAAAGGGGTGAGCGGGCTAAAGTTCATGTTAAAGTAGATACGGGCATGGGGAGGCTTGGCATCTTTTCCTGGGAAGAGGCTGTCCGGTTTATAGAGGAACTGTGCCGGCTGCCTTCTATAGAAATAGAGGGCTTTTTTACTCATTTTGCTGTCGCTGATGAAAGGGATAAAACCTTTACTCTGCAACAGTTGTCAAAGTATAAAAAAATGGTTGAGTCCCTTTCCCGGAAGGGTATAGAAATACCTTTAAAACATGTGGCAAACAGTGCTGCTACGATGGATTTGGCCGAAACACATCTGGATATGATCCGGTTGGGAATAAGTTTATACGGACTTTACCCTTCTTCAGAGGTTCAAAAAGAATGGGTAGATCTGAAGCCGGTCATGTCCCTTAAAACAAAAGTAATTCACTTAAAAAAGGTTCCGGCAGGAACGGGTATTAGTTATGGAAGAACTTATTTTACCAGGGATGAAAGCTGGATAGCTTCCCTGCCCTTGGGTTATGGTGATGGTTATTCCCGTCTGCTAAGCGGGAAATCCCAGGTTTTAATAAAGGGCCGGAGATATCCTGTAATAGGAAGAATTTGCATGGACCACATGATGGTTGACCTGGGTAAGGATCTTTCTGGGATCATGGTTGGGGATGAAGTAGCAGTCATTGGCCAGCAGGGATCCGATTCTATCACCGTAGAGGAAATAGCAGATCTGTTGGGGACTATTAACTATGAAGTAACCTGTGCGGTTAGCAAGAGGATTCCCAGAGTTTATATTAAGAATAATAAGATTACAAGTACCAGAACTCTCCTGGGTAAAGTGGATTTTTAAGTTATTTTATAACAAGAGTGTATAAGAATAGGCATGATTGTAAATAAATACTTTATAGTGTAAAATTTTTAGGGGGGTGCCCTTATGGCTGAAACAAGGAGGATCATGATAAGTCTGCCTAGTAATTTATTACAGGAGGTAGACGGGATTGTTGCCACGGAAAAAAGAACCCGAAGTGAATTTATCAGGGAGGCTATGAAATTGTATTTGCATGAAAGAAGGAAAAATTATATAAGGGAAAGAATGCAAAAAGGATACCTGGAGATGGCTCAACTTAATTTAACCTTGGCTAACGAAGCCCTGGAAGCAGAAAACGAAGCTGATGACATAGCGGAGCATCTGGTTGGCGGAGTGTTAGCATAGTGAATACTACTAAAGTGGAAATTAAAAGGGGGAACATTTTCTATGCTGACTTAAGTCCGGTAATTGGCTCAGAACAGGGTGGAGTTCGTCCAGTTCTGGTGATACAAAATGATATAGGAAATAAGTATAGCCCTACCGTAATTGTTGCCGCCATAACTTCTCAAATAAAGAAGGCTAAACTACCAACTCATGTAGAAATAGAAGGGGAGTTCGGTTTAGAAAAAGACTCTGTAATATTACTGGAGCAGTTAAGGACTATTGATAAACAGAGGCTTCGGGAGAAGGTTACGTCTTTAGATGAAAAACTCATGACCAAAGCAAGTGAAGCTTTAAAAATCAGCCTTGGCTTAATAGAATTTTAATAAATTACTAAACACATAAAAACGTGAAATTATCACGTTTTTATTTTTTGAGGTGACTAAAATGAACAAGCCGGTAATAGGCATTACTTCGGTCCACAAGGAATCCTATGGCAATAACCAGCTGGCTTTTAATTACTCCTCTGCGGTGGAATGGGCCGGGGGGATTCCCCTGGTTATACCTTCTCTAGAAGACAGGGATAATATAAAAGAGCTGGTTAGCTTTTTTGATGGCCTGCTGCTTTCCGGGGGAGGAGATCCGGATCCCTGTATCTTTGGCCAGGAGCCTTTTCC